>CALJGU010000257.1 GCA_938075565.1 uncultured Opitutales bacterium
CACGAGCTCGTGACCTTGGCATTCCGTTTGAAGGAGTAGCAGGAGAGCTCAATTCCATTACCGATGTCGCCGGCGTAGAAGTCGGCTATTCGTCCGTAATCAATGGCGAAGGCAAGTTGGTCGTGGGTGAAGGCCCTGCACGAACAGGAGTCACTGCCGTTTTTCCAAGAGGCCGAGCATCGGACGATGCTGTTTACGCGGGCTCATACGTGCTCAATGGAAACGGAGAAATGACAGGCCTGGCCTGGGTCAATGAATCAGGATACTTGGAAGGCCCTGTCATGATAACCAATACGCACTCGGTCGGCTCCGTACACGAAGCCGTGATCAAGTGGCAGGTTAAACAAGGCAGCTACCAAAACACCTGGTCACTTCCTGTTGTAGGTGAAACCTGGGATGGACACCTTAATGACATCAATGGATTTCACGTCGGCTATGACCATGTAGCCGAAGCAATCGAATCGGCTCACAGCGGCGTCATTCAGGAAGGCAACGTGGGCGGTGGAACCGGCATGGTGTGCTATGAGTTTAAAGGTGGAACTGGCACCGCTTCCCGTATCATGAAAACTGGAGCAGGTACCTTCACCGTGGGTGTTTTGGTTCAAGCAAATTTCGGACGTCGCCATCAATTGATGATTGCCGGTATTCCTATCGGCAAAACATTGACCGACAATGCGCCTTACACGGATGGCCGTAATCTCTATGAAGAAACCGGATCCATCATTGCAGTGGTCGCAACGGATGCCCCTCTCCTTCCTGTCCAACTCAAACGCATGGCAACGAGAGTCAGTCTGGGAGTTGCACGAACAGGATCTACCTCCGGCAACGGTTCGGGGGATTTGTTTATCGCATTTTCAACTGCCAACTCGGAGACCAAAAGCACTGACGATGGAGTAGCATTGGTGAGCGCCCTGTCAAACGACCATATCAGCGGACTTTTCTCTGCCGTAGCCTTGGCAACTGAAGAAGCCATTATCAACGCATTGGTTGCCGGTGAAACTATGGTCGGCCGTGATGACCACCGTGTAATTGAGCTGCCACATGCGGATGTGCAGGCGATACTGAAAAAGCACGGTCGGTTGATAGAGTAGCACAGGCATCCTAACTGTGTGCTTCACTACTTTAGGTGTCGGGTGTCGAGTGTCGGGTGTCGGGTGTCGGGTGTCGGGTGTCGGAACAGATTGCATACTCAGGGGCAAAAGCGAGCTTGGACGACTGGTAAAGTGGGTGAATCTCTTTCTGTAGGAGCAAATTTATTCGCGACAGGAAAACCATCGATTAACCAGGTCGCGAATAAATTTGCTCCTACAATCTCTAAATGAATTTAGCCAAGGGACTTCTACACCTGATCATCAATCAGCTCTTTTATCCCCTCTCCCAATAAATCGTACTGCGATAGAAAATTGTAGACCTGACAGGAGAAGCGCATCAATCGATCCGGATAGGTGAACCATGGAATGATAGGCATTTCGATGGAGCAGCGTTTCATCAACTCAGCTTGCCAGTAGTCTATATAATAGGGGCCAGGTTCACATTCTGGAACTCGAGCTGGGAATATAGGAATGGAAACAAGAGATCCGATCATACTATCGGGTGAAGGAATCGGCGTATTGTAGGAATTACAATAAATACGCCGTGCCGTAATAGCTAGATGGCGATTTCGCTTCATTAATTGGGACCATCCACCCTCTACCGTTTCTTCAAGGTAATTTAATGCAAAAGGAACTGTCAGCGCGGCTGTGGGATCCCGGGTTCCCATCCAGGCAAATTCAATTTGAAAACGGGATCGGTCCGTGCGTGGAGAATTCGCGCCGTGACTGATGGTCAATGGACGAATTTGTTCCTGTTTATCCTTTTGGACGTATAACAAACCAGAGCTTTTGGGTGCGCAGATCCACTTATGGCAATTGCCTGTGTAGTAAGTCGCTCCAAGCTCCCTTAAGTTAAGCGGAACCATGCCAGGGGCATGTGCACCATCGATCAGAGTTTCGATCCCACGTTCCTGAAGTAGGTCGATGATTCGCTTAATGGGTAACACCAGTCCGGTCTGACTCGTCACGTGATCGATCAACAGCAAGCGCGTTTTGTCAGTCACATAACTCATGACGGCTTCCACAATTTCGTCCTCCGACTTCACAGGAAAAGGAAGATCTATAGTAATCACCTTTGCCCCACGTACCTCAGCCGCAAAATGGATCGCATTCCGGCAGGCATTGTATTCGTGATTGGATACAAGAAGTTCATTACCTGGCTCGAATGGTATGGATCGAAGCACCGTATTGACTCCAGCCGTTGCGTTGGCAACGAACACCAGGTCATCCGGATCTGCTCCAACAAAATCCCCCAGAGAAACACGTGCATCATCCAACAGGCCTTCGAGGTCCCGTTGCAGGAACTGAACGGGTTGCCACTCCATGCGTTGTCGTAACTCAGACTGGAATTCAAGTACAGCAAGCGGACAGGCACCGAATGATCCGTGGTTTAAAAACACAACACTGGGATCCAAAGCAAAGAGTGCTGGATCGACCAATGGCTTTTCAATTAATGATTCCAAGGAGACACTCATAAACTAATTAACAGGTATAACTTAACCTAATCCTGCCGCATTGATAGTGGGCATCTTGGGAATGGCATTGAGCAGCTTCTGCGTGTAGGGATCTTTGGGATTGGCGTAAATTTCATCGGCAGTAGCTTGTTCGACAATTTTCCCCTGACTCATAACCAACACAAAGTCACTGATGTGCTCAACTACTGCGAGGTCATGAGCGATAAACAAGTAAGTCAGATCATACTCTTTCTGAACATCCTGAAGCAGGTTGATGATCTGCGCCTGAACAGATACGTCCAAGGCACTAACGGCTTCGTCACAGATGATGAAATCAGGTTCTACGGATAGTGCACGAGCAATCCCGATGCGTTGCCTTTGTCCTCCACTAAATTGATGCGGATAGCGATTCCGGTGATCAGCCAGAAGGCCCACTTTGACTAGCAGCTCTGCGATTTTATCATCCTTTTCTGAACGACTAATGTCAGGGAAATGAATGTCCAACGGCTCGCTGATGACTCCAGATACGGTCATCCGGGGATTCAGTGAATTGTAGGGATCTTGAAAGATCATCTGAATCTTTTTTCGGTAAGGAAAAAAATCGCTCTCACTCAGGCTCATGATGGATTGCCCCTGATAGTGAATGTCCCCGGCCGTAGGTACATTCAGTCGAACAATCGTTTTTCCGATAGTACTTTTACCACTGCCACTTTCACCGACGAGGCCAACCGTTGATCCTTTTTCAATATTGAAGGACACACCGTCCACCGCCTTCACAAACTGTTTTTCCTTGGAAAAAAATCCTTCCTGGATTAGAAAGTGAACTTTGAGATCTTTAACTTCTATGAGAGACATAAATTAGCCGGCAAGTTTGCTATGGTCGATGGTTTCAAGTCGTTCGCGATTACCACCCAATTTTGGAATACATGCGATTAGTGCGCGAGTGTATGGATGTTGGGGATTAGAAAGCACCTGAGTAGTCTCGCCAGCTTCAACAATTTTACCGCGATACATAACGATCAACTTGTCTGCAAAACCGTCGACGATACCAAAATTGTGAGTGATGAGAATGATGGACATATTGAGCTTCTCCTTCAGATCCTGCATCAGGTCCATGATTTGAGCCTGAATAGTTACGTCCAAAGCAGTGGTGGGTTCGTCAGCGACCAGCACCTTGGGATGGCAACTTAAACCCATAGCGATCATCACCCGTTGTTGCATGCCACCACTCAATTGATGCGGGTAGTCTTTGTATCGCTTCTCGGGCATCCGAATCCCAACCAGGTCGAGGGCATTTATCACTTCGGCTTTCACGTCCTTCACTTCGGGACGGTGTAGCTTGATGGCTTCTGCGATTTGATACCCAACAGAAAAGAATGGATTCAACGAGGTGGACGGCTCCTGAAAAATATAAGCGATTTCCTTTCCTCGGACGGACAACAGCTCCTTTTCAGGAAGCGATAGTATGTCCTTTCCTTCGAGTTGGATACTTCCACTCACATTACAAGCAGGAGGCGCAGGAAGCAGCTTCGATAAGGAAAGCGCAGTGACCGACTTTCCACTACCACTTTCGCCGACTACGGCCAGGGTTTCTCCAGCATTTAAGGTAAAGTCGATACCCTTAACCGCTTCATTCGTTCCAGCACGCGACTCAAAAGCGATTTTTAGATTTTTGACTTCAAGCAACGGATTGTCGGGCATACAAGAAGATCTAGGTCATCGAGGCAGGAAATGAAAGAATTTTTCGATGCTTGGCTGAACTGAAGCTGCACATTTTTTCGCATCAAGTTACTCTATTGGGAATTAATGGTCATACAATCGAGGTCTCAGGTAGATCCAATGCTGATTCGTCACAAAAATTAGAAATGATTCAGCGTTTCCTTCAAAATTGGCACCACAGTTGCTAAAGGACAAACCATAGAAGTTTGTAGTTATGTTGTGGTTGTTCGCCACACACATGAATTAGGAGTAGTACACAAGTTAGAAAATGAGGGGGCCTAGCATTTGGGGTTTTGCTAGGCCCTTTTTCAAAGCCACTTTATGCAACCACCATGCCTACTTTTTTTCTTCTTCTTTTTCTGCACTCACTCCCGTCAGCATTTCGATGAACTTCTTCATGGCAGGTGTCAGTACGCGCCCCTTCCGGTGAATCACAGCCAAGGGCCTGGTGAAGTTGCCACCTTTTAGCCCTACCCTGCGAATGGTCCCCTGCTTGATCTCTTGAAGCACCGTAGCCTGAGGTACGATCGCTACTCCGGCATCAATCTCAACGGCCCGTTTAACCGTCTCGATGTTGTCGAATTCCATAATGGGCTCCAAATCGAGCTGATGATCGCGGAAAATAGTATCAGTAGCCTTTCTGGTAGGAATGTCCTGATCGAAGCCAATCACTTTGCAGTCCTTCAAATCTTCAATTGCTACCTCAGCATGCTTCGCTAATTCATGTCCGGGGTGACAAATGAGAACGAGTTCGTCTTCTCGGAAAGGGATCACCTCCAATTGACGCATCTGATTCGGAAATGCAACGAGTCCTAAATCCACTGAGTTATGAAGGATATCTTCGTAAACAAGATTGGACCGACGATACTCAACACGCACGTTTACCGAAGGGTATTTTTGCAGGAAATTTTTGATATAGGGAGGCAGCTCGTGCAGACCAATCGAATAAATAGTCGAGATATGAATGTTCCCACTGATGATCTTTTTCATCTCCTGCAGCTCGCTGATAAGCTTCTCGTATCGATGCAGGATCTCCTTAGCCGAGTCATAGAGCTTTTGCCCTTCACGCGTAAGACGAAACTGCTTTTGGCTCCGATCGATGATCAGGATACTAAAGTGCTTTTCCATCGCCCGTAGCTGTTGACTCACCGCAGATTGGGTAATCGAATTCAATTTTGCTGCTTTAGAGAAGCTCTGGCTTTCAACAAGATCGGAAAAGATCTTTAGGTTTTCGATATG
>CALJGU010000258.1 GCA_938075565.1 uncultured Opitutales bacterium
TTGGACATGATTTCGACCAGGGTCTGCAGCTCAGGATCACTCTGCCGATAGTCACCCGCCTGGTGCGCATGGGGAATGACTAACACATCTTTTAATGAGAAGTTTTCACGCAATCCCTGATACAAGCTCGAGAGCGTTGGATAGAACTGGTTGGGAATGCGAAAATTGTTTTCCGGATTACGGAACAAGACATTATGGTGGCCGCCAAATCGATTTTGAGTCGTCCACTCGTAACCAAGGTAAGCTACAAATCTTCCCGGCTCTGAGTAGTCCTTCACATTGGCCACGAGCTCATTCCATTCAAAATCATCCATCCAGATGTCGTGCTCGGAATGGGTAACAAAGTCAAGCCGGGCATCTTCCTTGGCCCACTCCATAAATTGATCCGGTGTTCCAATACCTTCTGCGAAGCCTGAATGTCCATGGGTATCTCCCCAGGAAATCTTGGTGGCGGTATCTGAAACAAGTATTGGATTCCCTGAGCCGCTGATAGAACCATCATCCGATACAGCCGTGATATGGTAGACGCCTTCCTTATCAAAAATCAGGTTCTTAATCACCGTGATGGCTTGATCCGAGGAACTGACTGATTGCCATAGTTTCCCGTTAGCAAAAACTTTAAAACTCGGAATGGGTCCCTTAGCTCGATTATAGAAACGGTCCTGGGCACGAACAGAGATATCAAAACGGTCACCAGGACGGACGACCGATGGTGAGAACACATGAACTCCAGCAATGTCACTACCACTCACTGCTATGGGTTGAATCGGCAACGCGTAACAATGATCACTCCCATCAAAATCTACATACAAGGGCATTGGTAAAAAATCAGTAGCAGCACTTCCCATTAAAATGCCACGACTACCAACGGATTTATCGCCGTAAGTAACCGTAACCACATCACCTTTGTTTAATGTGCCTTTTGAAACTCGATAGATGAGAGCTTCAGCACTCCCCCTGAAACCGCCATGCATACCACTCATAGGGAAAGTGTCTGCATTGAAAGAAACGCCAGAATTGGAGCTGGTAATGCTTACGTAATTATCACCCGCAGGATCATCCACCTGATAGCGACCATAACCCGGCATGAAGTGACGAGCTACCAGGATGCCACCACCTTTAAGAACGGGTTTCGATCCCACATGATATTCCTGCTTGAGCGTAACAAAGGTCCGCGCCTCAAAGGGGCCCAGGTCGGCAACCACTCGTCCGAGTGCATCCGGTTCTTCATCTACCAGGGTGAGTTCCTTAATGTAATAGTCTAAAGTAGCTGTGTTTCGCCTTGTGAGAACACTTGGAACCACGGGACGTACAGAGGTGGTAAGATTGACAGGTAAGAATCCCCCCGACAAAGCATAGGCGTTCGCCCAGTCCCATAATACTCTGGCTCGTTGGGTGTATGCACCAGGTGTAGTGGGATTACGTTCAACTGCTTGTTTAAGCGATTCGACTTTCTCCCTGAGTTCAGGTGAAAGGAAGTTATCGTCTTGAGCCGTAAGTGACACAGCAGTTATTGAGAGATTGAGAAGGAGGAGTAACTGTAATGCTTTCATACAACCATCCTCTTAATCCGCGAGAGAACTTACAAGCTTTCCCGGGAACGCCAAGCCCCAGCTTGGCAAATCAGAAACCCACATGAATAGATTCAGCCTGGGAAGCTTTTCCTAGTTGTAGGAGGGGGTTGAGCCCCCGATCATTCGGAAGACTATCATGAAATCGCAGGGTAAACCCGCTCCTACAGCTGCTGATACGCCTTTCCTACCTTAGCCACTGCACAAGGTCAGGATCATCCATAGCCGGATCTTCTGTTTGAACAAGTAAGCGTTTCAGCTCCTTGGTAAGCCGTGCTCTTGTGCTTTCGTATCCAGACTTGGAATAAAAATTGATGACTTCATCTGGGTCCTTCTCCAAATCAATGAGCCAAGGCTTCTCGTTCTTGCCGATGACTAGTTTGTATCGATCAGTGATGGCTGCTAACCAGTATGGTGGCGGCCCCAAGGGACTCATAACACCACGAATATAGGTTACCTCATTACTCCGAACTATAGAATCGGGATTCAGAAATTGAGAGGATAGATCCCGACCATGCACGCCATCTAGAACATTCACACTATCCATGAGACTCAAGAACGTGTTTGGGAAATCCGCAGTAGAGATAGACGAATGGATCAATTTCCCTGATTTAATGTTTCCTGGATAGCGAACGATCAAAGGAGAAATAGCAGAGCCTTCGTAAGGCATACGTTTGTTCAGACGACTGTGTTCGCCGAGAAGATCCCCATGGTCCGAGGTGAAAACGACAATCGTATTCTCATCCAGTTGATTATCCTTTAGAAACTTTAAGATCTTGCCGACATTGTCGTCTATCAGGCGAACCATGCCAAAGTAACCGGCCATATTTTCCTTTTGAAATAGGTGATCATCAACGGCATCCCCCAGGTTTCCCACGATCCAGTCGGGCGTCTGAGCTTTCGTTTTAAACAGGGTTTTGGGCGTCTGGAAATCAAAATGCGAATACATCGTATCGTATGGAGGTCGAACCGTATCCGGTTGATGAGGATCCGGAATACTGAGCATCACACAAAACGGCTCCTCTTTGTGGGCATCCATGAACTCAATTGTTCGATCGGTCAGGAAGTCGGTGGCAAAACTGTTTTCGTCTGCGTCACCCAAATCGTAGTTCGGCATTCCGTTCTCATCTTTGGGTGCATCTACATAAGGACCATCAGCCGATTCCTTTATATTTTTCCAATGACCGCGATTATACATGTAGCGGTTATCTTCCCAACCAAACTTTCGTTCGGGTTCCCAGCCGGGTTTTGCCAAACCATCCAAATGCCACTTACCGATGTAGCCCGTTTTGTAACCTTGGCGACGAAGCACCTCCGCAAAGGTGACCATGTCATCGTTCATCGACACATGATTTATCGGCACGCCCGTTGCGTGAGGATACAACCCTGTAAAAAAAGAAGCGCGCGATGGTGCGCACAATGGCGTCGTACCGTAGAAACTGGTACAGAGTGCCCCTTCGCTTGCTAATGAATCTATGTGGGGCGTCTCCACAACAACACCTGACCCCCAGACAAAAGCTTGGTCTTCGGAGAGCAGCTCGCGATAACAACCTAGCGTACGGAAGTTATGCTCATCGGTCATGATAATGAGCAGGTTCGGTTTCGAGTCTGCTGCCAGGAAAGAAGAGCAACAGCTTAGCAGCCAAACGACTAAAGCTGCTTCCCTAATCTGATGCACGGAATCTACTTAACCTAGAGAGTTAACTTCAGGAAGCATCCCATTCTCGTCCAATGGCAACGGTCTTGGCTCCACGATAATTTCTAGATTATCTTTTTCCCGAGCTTCATCCAGATAGGCGACAGAACATTCCAGCTCCGATACATGAAGGGTATCCTGAATCCACATCAGCTTGGCATTTCCGGAATCGGTCAAACCAATCAGAGGCAACGCTGAATCAAGCACTTCCCGATCCGTTGGATAATGGATGGGTATGGCGGCTCCAGCTGCTTCTCCACCTGTCAAACAGTTGATACGCGTAATCTTTAAATCAACCTGATCGATCGCACGGGTCAGTGAAAACTCAACATTACCGACTCCACATCCGTTTCCGTGAGTTTCTTCCGTTAAACCACGCATGCCAATCAAACGGGTTTGCGGAATCTCCTTTGGACCTGACTTATGGTAGCCGTCTTTTCTACCTACCACGTTCGTATCAAATCCCGTTCCACTGATGTTTTTCCCGATTTGGTCAATCAACAATAAATCGATTTGCTCGAAGGGAAGACGAGGCAACCAGCTTCTTGCCAATGCCAACAGTTCCTTTTCCTCTTCTTCAAAATTTTCCGGAGCTACCGCCTGTAACTTACCCGTTTCATCGTAGGCGTTTTCCACAATGGCCAGTCCGGCTACTACACTGCACTTGGCGAGCACTTCGCGCCCTACACTTCTTACAATTTGGCCGAACTCATAATCTTTGATAGCGCGATGGTAAATCTTTGCTCCGTTGTGTTTACCCAGGCCAATAAGCATCATCTTCATGAGACCGCTTTGGATATCTCCAAAGAAATTGGTATGAGGCTTTACCCGACCACAAACAATTACGTGATCCGCTTCTGAGGCGTGTTTATCAAAGTGAACTGGAAATCCCTCCGCAGCTTCGCAAACGATGATCGTTTCCATACTGGCCATGATGGGACAGCCGCAAAAGTCTTCAGTGATGCCATAGCCTTCGATGATGCCTTGCTGCCCTTCAGGAGTTCCACCCCCATGACTTCCCATGGCCGGGACAATAAAAGGACTACCACCTAAGCTTTTAACGTGATCAACGATACCCTTGACCACTAAATGAATATTGGCGATGCCACGGCTACCAGCCGTGATGGCCACGGTTTGCCCTGGCTGGATTTTGTTCCCCAAGGAAAGACTGGATAACTGCGCTTCAACTTCAGCAGCTATATCCCCTACGACTGGGCGTTCAAACGTTTGGCGAATTCGAAATATATCAGGATAATCGGGCATAGCTCTTAAATGATTGTGCTTAGTCTTTGGATCTCGCACTGGAAAGTAAATGCATTTCAAACCATAAAATCTTATGAAAAAAAACAGCCGATCCACTCTTTGCCTTCAATAATCGATGAGTGTGCATATCATTTTAATACCAATCTCTTAGTCGTACTTCGATCTGAAATTCGGATCCGACTTGAGACATGAAATCGTTAAGATCAGAAAACGATCCATCCTGATTGCGGTAATGATACGGATAAACCACTTTGGGCTGAAATTCACGGACGGCGCTTGCTACTTGAGTCACGCTCATCGTAAAAGGGAGATTCATGGCAATGAAGGTTAAATCGATGTTTTCAAGGGCTCGCATCTCAGGGACGTCCTCGGTGTCCCCTGACATGAAGAGGCGTTTACCTCCTAGGGTGAGGACGTAGCTATTTCCCTCTCCTTTTGGGTGACGGTCATTGTAGGCCGGGATGGCTTCAATATTCATACCTAGCTGCTCGCTAGTTTCGTCGTTGGCCAGGGACGTGGTTACTGCTTGGAGAGTTGAAGACATCCGACTGAATACTTCGGGAGAAGTGATGATTATGGTGTCTTCCTTTTTAACAGCCTCGAGGGTGGTCGCTCTGAAATGATCTCCATGACGATGACTGACGAGAATAAGATCAGCTCTAGGCAGTGATTCGTAAAGAGAAGCATCCCCAACCGGATCGTTGTAAATCATCAGCCCATTCCAACTAATAACAAATGAAGCATGATCAATGATGTGAATAATGGCATCGCCGGATGTTGTGGCCAGGTGATCGCCAATCAGAATATTTAGATCGTCCGAAATCGTGGCGCGATAGAACCGTGGCGTGGTTTGGTTTAATGACAGGTCAGTGAAGGAATCGTTACCTTCACTCACAAAGGTGCTCAGACCATGCCAATCGTTTTGATTTGTAGAAGTATCAATTCGGACTGTTTGGTCGGCGGGAACGGATAGCTGGAGTTCAGCATTACCAGAGTCTAAGATTTCGATGCCGGAGATGAATGGGATTATTTGGGCGAACGAAATAGCCGGAGTTGAAACCAAGGAGAATAAAACGAGAATGATTGAAAAGGAGTTTTTGTAGAGTAGCAAAGGCATCTTGAATGCTTACCTCCCCAGAGACCTGCACAGGCAAGATGCCTGTGCTACTTTACGCTTACGCGATGATATCGTGTACCACATTCCCAAATACATCAGTTAAACGGAAGTCGCGGCCTTCGTGTCGATAGGTCAGACGTTCATGGTCCATGCCAAGAAGATGTAGGATCGTGGCATGCAGATCGTGCATATGAACGGGATTCTCTACAGCGTATTGACCAAATTCGTCGGTTGCACCGTAAACCATGCCTGGACGAACACCTCCGCCTGCCAACCACACGGTAAACCCTGTAGGATTGTGATCGCGGCCGTCACCGTTCTTTTGAGCATAGGGAGTACGCCCAAATTCGCCACCCCACCAGACGAGGGTGTCTTCAAGAAGCCCTCGTTGCTTAAGATCGGTCAGTAGGCCAGAAATCGGTTTATCAACGGCCATGGCATGCTCCTTGTGCTCTGGCATATTGTTATGCTGATCCCAGGCTGGGTTGTTGGAGTTGTCCGCGTAGTTTACTTGGATAAAGCGAACTCCAGATTCTGCCATGCGGCGGGCCATCAAGCATTGTCGACCATAATTATCCGTCGGCTCTTCATCAATACCATAGAGTTTCTTAGTAGCTTCCGATTCCTTGGAAAGGTCTAATACTTCAGGCGCATTCGACTGCATACGCCAAGCAAGCTCGTAAGAATTTATCACTGCTTCAAGTTCAGTATTTTGTGGTAATCCCTGACATTGCTCATGGTTCATGGCCTGAAGGAGATCATACTGTCTGCGCTGCTGATCTGAGCCCAGCATCTCATTCTGCAAATTATTTATTCCAATATCAGAGGCTTTCATACCAGCCCGTCCGAGAGCTGTACCCTGATAAACCGCAGGAAGGAATGCATTGCCGTAATTACGCGGCCCACCATTGCCCATGGCTGGACTCAAACTAACAAAGCCGGGCAGGTCTTCGTTTTCCGTGCCAAGACCATAATTGACCCAGGCCCCTACTGAAGGACGTATAAAATTTAAAGAACCCGTGTGCATGAAAAGCGTAGCGGGACCATGAGCCACTCCTTCTGTTTGCATGGAGCGAATAGTGCAGAAATCGTCCGTGTGTTTCGCCATTTCCGGAAACAATTCCGATACCCAGGCTCCATTTTGACCACGCTGTTTAAAATCCCACAAGGATTGCATGACCCGCTGGTTAGAACCCATTCCTGTTTTGGCCAGGATACGTTGATCAGTAAAATCCAACATGCGGCCATGATCTTTAGCCAAACGTGGTTTGTAATCGAAACTATCCACCTGACTAACTCCACCCGCCATGAACAAGAAAATGACCCGTTTCGCCTTTGGAACCAGATGTGGCAACTTCGGGGCCAATGGATTGGGTAACGTTGCCGCAGCTGCTTGCTGGGCTATCCCCGTAGCAGCCATATATCCGAATCCGCAAGCCAAGTTTTTCAAGGCGTGCCGGCGGGACATGGGTTGCGGGTAATTATCCATCGGTAATCAGTTGAGATATCGAAAATCTATCGTGCCAAATAGTGTTTGGAAGACTGATGCCCAATCTTCAATAGAATCGCTCGAAAGTCCATCCTGAAGATAAGAGCTGACCAGTGCACGCTCCTGAACTGAAGGTTCACGACCCAGCGCCTGCAGAAAGGCAGCATTCAATCGAATTTCCGGATCTTCGACTTGTTCAATCAATTTCTCTGCAGCATGTCTTGATTGCTCAA
>CALJGU010000259.1 GCA_938075565.1 uncultured Opitutales bacterium
CAACGTCCTTGACCACCCGCCCCGACAAAAGAACGAGGGTAAAAAGCGTGAGGGCCATCACACAGGAAATTAGTACCCGGCGGAAAATATAAAAATTGAGCGTTTTCACCCTATCCTGTTGCGATCATCTGGTAAATACCCCACCAAAACCTACACTGCTTCAACTTGACAACGACAATCCACCAGGGTTTCCAATTCTCGTATCTTTGCCACCTATGAAATACCTACCCGAAAAAGAGCTAATCTTCGGTCAGACCTTAGAGGAACTGGAAGCCTTTGCTGTAGAAAGCGGACAACCGAAGTTTCGGGCCAAGCAACTCACTGAGTGGTTATATAAGAAGCGCGTTCAAACCTGGGATGAGATGAGCAACTTGCCAGCCAAGTGGCGGGAAAAGCTCGAGGAGCACTTTATTCTTCAATCAGCCAATCCCCTCTTCAATCAGGAGTCACAGGATGTCAGCAATAAGCTTCTGATGAAACTGGGAGACAATTCCATGATTGAGACGGTGTTGATTCGTGCACCAATGGAAGGAGTCGGACAGAAGAGCTCCAGGATCACGGTGTGTATTTCAACTCAAGTCGGTTGCGCTTATGGCTGTAAGTTTTGCGCATCTGGTCTCATGGGCTGGCGACGAGATCTACTCGTAGGCGAAATAGTCGCCCAACTGATGCAGGTCTGCCGCATAGAAGATGGACGGACGGAGAGAGCCAAACCAGAAATCCCTTCTTTCGACAACATAGTGGTTATGGGTATGGGTGAACCCCTGGCCAACTACGATAACCTGATGAAAGCGCTCCACATTGTGAATGCCGATTGGGGACTCAAATTTGGCGCTCGCCGAATTACGGTGTCCACCTCCGGACTGGTTCCCCAGATTCAAAAGCTAGCAGAAGAGCCCATCCAGTTTCGCCTAGCCATCAGTTTACATGGCGCCACCAACCACGTGCGGACTAAGATCATGCCAGTGAACCGCAAATACCCTCTCGAAGAACTGATTCCGGCAGCCAAGGCTTTTGCTGGGAAGCATGGGCGTATGCTCACATTGGAGTATATCCTCATTGAGGAGGTAAATGATTCACTGGATCAAGCCACTGCTCTTGTGGATATCGCCCAAAAACTTCATGCGCATGTAAACCTGATACCCTATAATAGTGTTGATGGGCTGGATTGGAAGCGACCGAGCCAAATGCGTCAGAACCGGTTTGGTGATATTTTGAAAAAAGCGAAGATCTCATATACCATTCGAAGAGAAAAAGGTCACGATATCGACGCGGCATGCGGGCAACTGCGCCTGAAGGAGGAATCCCCAGAAAACCTGGATGGAGAGCGGCTTTTCGAGAATTAGATCCTCAAAATACACTTTACATATCATCATATCATGATACGTTGATATATTAAATGAAAAGCCAGCCTATTTCTGCCCTCCTGCAAACGGGCAAACCTATCAAATCCCTCGAATTCTTCCCACCCAAGACGGAAGACGACAGCCGCCGACTTTTTCTAGCTGCTTCCCGCCTTAAAGCTTTCGCACCGGACTTTGTCTCTGTCACTTACGGAGCCGGTGGATCCACACGTCACTTTACTCAGGAGATCACAGCGCGCCTGCAAAAAGAGTTGGAATGGCTAATGATGCCGCACCTGACTTGCGTCAGTTCTACCCGTGATGAGCTACACGAAATCATTCAAGGATTTTACGACGAAGGATTTCGCAACATCATGACTCTCCGTGGAGATCCCCCAAAGGGATCGACTGAGTTTGTCGCGACCCAGGACGGCTTTCGCTACGCAAGCGATCTAGTGGGATTTATCCGTGAAAACTTCCCCGATATTTGTATGGGCGTCGCCGGTTATCCTGAAAAACACCCGGAAGCTCCCTCCATGGAGGAAGATCTAAAAAACCTGACGTATAAGGTCGATCAAGGTGGCGATTTCATCACCACACAGTTGTTTTACGACAATCAGCTCTATTTCGACTACGTTGACCGCCTTAGTGAATCGGGTGTCACTATTCCTGTTTTGCCCGGCATCCTTCCCATACTGAGTCTGGCTCAAGTTCAACGCTTTGGCACCGCATTACCGGAAGCGTTATCGGAAAAGCTGGAAGCTGCAGGGGACGACAAAGCTGCTCAAAGGCAAATAGGAGTTGAGTGGGCCACCGATCAGATTGCCGAACTTATTGATCGAGGTGCTCCAGGCGTTCACCTCTATATAATGAATATGAGCAAATCAGCACTTGGGATTCTCGAGCAATTGCAGGCTAGAGGTTATTTCCTCGATTAAGCTGGATTCGGTCAGCTCGGCG
The DNA here is from genome assembly GCA_938075565.1 of uncultured Opitutales bacterium. Taxonomy (GTDB): domain Bacteria; phylum Verrucomicrobiota; class Verrucomicrobiia; order Opitutales; family UBA2995; genus UBA2995. The sequence goes on from CALJGU010000259.1 coordinate 2,304, forward strand.
ATATGCCCCTACCGATCACCCACCGGCAAAAATCACCTGAAATCTCGCCTCTTCTAGAATACGTTTTACGGCGTCCCGATTGTCACCCTGGACTTCGAGAGTTCCCCCTTTGATGGTTCCCCCCACTCCACAGGAACTCTTCATCTTTTTGAGTAGTTGCTCCCGTTCACGCATTTCAATATTCTGCATGCCGTAAATAACGGTTACGGTTTTGCCTCCTCGACCGGCTTTTTCACGTTTCACATCTACCCGACCTCGCGACTTCTTTTTCTTTTCAGGAGCCGATGAAACAACTGGCTCTGAGACGGGAACTGAGCGAAGACCATCCGATGAAAGTGCGTCGAAGGGATTGTGCTCCAAGGAATCACCTCCACTTGTCGACATGCGTTCTTTTCTTTTGCCCATTGCTCAGCCTCTACTCGGGTTGACCTTCAATAAAAGCGAGTGCCTTTTGATAGCTTCGATTTTCGAGATAGTGATTCAAGTGACCTTTAATGTCTGATGCACGCTCCTTATGGAGGGTATCCAGGGCCAAGGTCGCGTTAAGGATTCCTTCTGAGTCAGCGTTTTCAGTCGCTGATAAAAGATCCCTAATATGGGAGGTAATTTCTTCTTCGATCATTATCTCTAATTATCTGATGTGGGTATTAATGAATCGAATCTTATATCCGACCCATTAATCGAGGTGGGCTTGCAGGGTCACTCCCTTCTACAT
>CALJGU010000260.1 GCA_938075565.1 uncultured Opitutales bacterium
GTTGGGGCATACAATTCAGTGACTGGAGCATCTGGTGACGTGCAATTTCGATCTGGGCAGGATGACACTTCAGGTGCTGTGGGAGAGGAAATGCAATTTGTTGTGGATTTAGAAGGTCCCGGAGTTCACCGACCCAATACCTGGGTTGTGGAGGGCGAGCTTCCTGATGGTTTGAGCTCACAAGTGAATCAAAATCTGGGGCTTGTTACGTTTTCCGGGACACCCACTGAGTCCGGGGATTTCCCAATTACCGTAAAAGCTTGGCGAGGTCCCAATATGACCGGGGCACAAGGAGCAGATCTTGATTTTTCAATAACCGTAGATCCTTTGATTACTCAGCAACCGGTTGCTCAGGAAGTTAATTTTGGAAGTAGCCCTCAACTTTCTGTGACTCTTGGTAATTCAACCGATGCCAGCTATCAGTGGCAGAAGCAAGATTCGGAGAATCCTGAGGTATTTAATGATTTAGAAGGTGAGACGGGAGATTCACTTTCGATCTCGAATGCAAATTTGGAGGATTCAGGTTTGTATCGAGTGGTAGTCACCAAAGGTCAGATTCAGGAGACTAGTGATCCTGCTTTGATCACAGTGAACTCTTCTATTCAAACTCAACCTGCAAGTCTTGCCGCCGATTGGAGTGGAGTTGCCGAGCTCTCAGTGGTTATGCAAAACCCTGAAGGCGTCACTTTTCAGTGGCAGAAGCAAAATCCGGATAATCCAGAAGAATTTGAGGACCTACCGGGACAGACTGCCTCCACACTTAATCTGCCGAATATCACTTTAGCGGAAGAAGGTACTTATCGAGTGGCTACTACAAGTGGCTCATCGGTTGAGGTCAGCGAGGTGGCCGTTCTCACTGTGAATGCTACTCCGCTACAAATCTGGCAGGATACATTCTTTGAAGATCCTTTCGGCGAAGATACTGCACTGGGTAAGGATCTGGACGATGATGGCCTCATCAACGCTTTTGAATTTACCTTTGGCCTCGATCCGAATGCCATGCAGAAGGAAGCCCTGGTTAAAACGACCCAAGAAACCATTGAAGGTGTTATACACGCCGTTTATATTTATCCGGCCCTTTCGGGAGGCTCAACCACGACGGTCACATTGGAGTCGAACATTACTCCCGATGCGGCAGGGTGGACCACCCTCGTAAACGGGGTAGATGGAGTCATTATCGAATCAACTGCCGAAGCCTATGTGATTAAATTACCGGCGGATCCACGGCAGTTTAATCGCTTACGTATTATCGAAAACGAAATCTAGACTTAAGTATAGCTAATCGTACCTATTAGGGAGAGAAACAAATTCGTTAGTATTGGATACCTTTTGAACGAAAGTTAAGCGACATACTCTAAGCCTTATAACCAATTCAGGTTAGAGTCGTTTATGTTTATCAGAATCTTCTTATGGGTGAAACAGCAGTATGCGCGTCTCTCTTACCCCTGCATACTACTTATTCTACTGCTCCAGCGTTCTCCGTTAATTCGCTGGGTAGCTGATGTTCATTCCTCCTTGGTTCCGAGAACCTATCAGTTGTGGACGATTGTTACGGGTGCTGTCACTGTAGGCGCCTACAACTCAGTAACGGCTGCTTCTGGCGAAGTTCTTATAAAAGAAGGTAGTAATACCACTACCATGGACTTGGGCTCTCAACTCACGTTGATCTTTGAAGTCGAAGGCAAAGGCAATGAACCCAAGAGCTGGGGTATCAAGGGGAGTTTGCCACCTGGAGTCGTAAAGACCGAGTTGATTTCCTTGAGAGTAATGATCCTCGGTGGTTTTCCAAATCAACCTGGGACTTATGGCTTTGAAGTCATTGGTTACCACAAAGCCAATCAAAGTGGCGATGCGACACCTCCATTTCCCATCAGGGTGATTGTTGAACAGGCTGGACCCGTAATCATACAACAACCCATTGATCAATCTGTAGGCTGGGGTGGAGATTCAGAGTTTACTGTCGCTCTGGAAGATCAGGAAGGAGCTATCTATCAGTGGGAGAAACAAAGCGCGGCGGAACCTGCGGAATTCGATCCGATTGAAGGTGAAACGGCATCCGTTTTATCCTTGGCCTTAGTCACATCCTCCGACGATGCCAATTACCGTGCCGCCGTAACCAGCCAAGGTGAAACCATCTTTAGCGATTCCGTTCACTTGACGGTGAATGCTTCGCCATTTCAGAGATGGAGAGAAGCCCATTTTGAGGACCCGTTTTCGGCCCAGACGGGCTTGGATCAAGATCCGGACCTCGACACTCAAATCAATGCTATAGAATTCGCTTTTGGGATGGATCCACATGTGATGGAAAAGTCAGCTTTCGTTCGGAACTCAGTGGAAATATTAGATGGCGTCACCTATGGGGTCTACACATTCCCTCCTTTGGCAGAAGGGATTGATTCTGTTGTCAGCGTGGAAAGTAATTCACTGCCAGGCGATGCGGGTTGGGAGGTTTTGGTCGATGGTGTAAACGGTGTGATCATCGAATCAACCGCTGAGTGGTATGTGGTTAAGATACCTGCCGAGAATCGTTCGTTCGCCCGATTACGAGTCGTTGCCAATGAGTTGTAAACGATCTAGGGGAATCACCTAAAAGATTGCTTTTTCCTTTTCATAGGGTTTATCGGTTTAGGTCTACTTTTACCCAAAACTGTTTCTAAAGCCTGTACCCTGGCCGCTACTACCCGCACCTTTTAGATGTTATCCCGAATATTTAACCAAATGCTTCGAGCACGTGCCCGGCTTGCCTGGACGGGGATGGCTATGATGATGCTTTTGCAGCGCTCGCCCATTCAATGGTTAGTTGCGGAGCTTCAATTTTCTATGGCTCCCAGGATGGTACACGTTTTTAAGTGGATAGTAGGTGTGGGGCTCACCTCCGCTGCATATAATACCGTAACAGGGGCGACTGGGGAACTCTCAAGTGTTGGGAATACGACTGTTGTGCAAGGAAATAGTATGGCTTTGAGGATTGAAGCTGAGAGAGCTAAGATTAATTCTATTAATTTGGTAGGAGAGCTTCCTGAAGGGTTAAACTCAAATATAGGTGAAGAAGGTGTTGTGACTTTCGGGGTTGTTCAATTTCAAGGTGCTCCTACCGAAATAGGCGAATTTGATTTCGTTATGACTGTGTTAACTTGGGAAGACAAGTCCACCTATGAGGGAGATCCGGTTTCCATAAGTTTTACAATTAATGTGACCCCTGAACCACCGGAAATTACCAAAGCTCCGCAGAGCATACAGGTGCCGCTTGGAGGAACCGCCGAATTGACCGTTGAAGTCGATGACCCTGAGAACACCACCTACCAGTGGCAACGGAATGTGGGATTCAATTTAAACCAATTTTCCAATTTGTCAGGGGAGACAGAAGCAGTTTACCGTGTGGAAAATGCTACCCCTGCTGTGAATGGAGCCTACCGTGTGCAGGTACTCAAAAACGGATTAACGGAGACCAGCCCTTCTGTATTCCTGACCGTCAGCCAGGAGGAGAATTTTGATTCCTGGCAGTTCGAGAAATTTGGTGATCAATCGGGTAGTGAGGATGCTCAACCCGGAGCTAATCCAGACAAAGATGCCTTTGTGAATGCGTTTGAGTTTCTCTTTGACCTGGATCCTCAGCTGCCGGACTCGATTCAATTTCCCGTCCTATCAAAAGAGGTCATTCAAGGAACCGATTATGTGGTCTTTACGTTTCCTGCGCTTATCGAATTTCCCAATCTAGACTATTCCTTTGAGAAAACCAACGGTCTTCAGAATGGCCCTTGGGTTCAGTTGCTTCATGCCTTGGATGGTGTGCTGATTGAAACCGATGAAAACGGGACGGTATTGAAACTTCCAAGTGAAGAAGCGGCTTTCATTCGGATGAAAGTGGATACTGATTAGGCAGCTTAATTAGCTCTGGGTCATTTCGCGCCTTAATGCTCCTTATTAGAGTATTGTATAGGTATCTGTATTTTTGACGGCTGCCGTTGAGGAAAACCCGCAAATAAATACAGTAAAATGACCAAATTTAATATGATCCATTGAGTATCGTTTATCTGGATACGATTGATCAGTAGTGTGTGTGTAACCTTTTAGATGAGAGGATTAACGATGTGGAAGCGAAAACATCCAACCGTTTTAGTTGCAGGAGCTGGTCCTATCGGGATGACAGCAGCCATCAGTTTGCTCCGGCAGGGTATTGATTTTGAAATTGTGGACAAGGCATCGGGGCCATGCAAACACAGCAAGGCTTGTATGTTGTCTCCTGAGACCATGGAGTTTCTAAATGACCTGGGAATTCTAGACCAGGTATTGGCCAAGTCCATCCGGCTCCATGCCGTGCAGTTGTTTGACGGCGGTAGTCGATTGGCCAACTTAAGTTTAGGTGAGCTTCCTTCGCCATTCCCATTCATAGCATCCATACCCCAAATGGATTTGGAAGAAATCCTTTTGGAATGCATTGAACAATCTGGGAAAAAGATACGTTGGAACCACCGAATCGCCAGCGTGCAACGGCTCCAGGAAGGACTCTGCATAGAGGTCGATCGAATTGGAAAGCACATGATGGGGTACGCAGTCATGCACGAGGAAAAACTTGTCGATGCGACCCTCCAGTATTTTCCAAAGGTCCTGTTGGCGGCTGATGGTTTCCATTCTTTGATTCGCCGACTTGAGAAAATAGAATACGAACAAGTGGGAGAAGACTTTGGATCGGTCCTGTTTGAAGTGCGCCGGAATCCACGTGAAGACCACGTGCTCAAACTTGGCTTCAGCAACGAAGGGTGTTCAGCGTACGTTCCATTGCCTCATGGCGTAGGACGTTTCGGATTCACCTCAACTTACGTAGAGGAATTTTCAGCGGATCGCGACAAGTCACATCCTATCTATGATGAAGATCTGGAGAAATTTCCCGAACTGAGTGAGTCACACTTCAATCACATGGTTGAACAACGGCTTCCTTCTCAATTGGGCAAGATCAAAGAAATCACTTGGCGGGCCTCTGTTCCCTTTGGAGTGCGTCTGTCCGAATCTATTTGGAACCAAGGCATATTCTTCCTCGGAGACGCAGCGCGTTCAGGCTTCCCTATCGGGGCCAAAAGTTTGAATCTGGGATTACCCGAAGCTGGTGCTGTGGTAACTGCTTTAACAAGTTACTTGGAAACCGGCGACGACACAGAATTGGTAAATGTGGCAGACGATATTCGAATGGAGTGGGAAGATCTTTCCTCCCTCGTCTATTTTGCTTCCGATCGGTTTACCCAGTCGAAAGATAACGGCGTGGATCCCAATATCATATTACAGGCATCGCCATTGACGGGTAAAGACCTCGAATACGTGGCCAACCGATTATCGCAAGTTATGCGAATTGACTTTCTGGTAACGAATTAAGTCTCGAATGATTCAAGCCCCAGCCTCGCTCAATGCGACGGTTGGGGGCACTCGGGATGCTTTCATCGAAGGAAGCAGACAGGCAAGTTGAGAGACCAAGGCCATCAGCGCTGCTGCGGCTACAACGGATGCTAAGTGAAAGGTCGGCATATCATAGAGCAGACCATGCATGGCTCGTCCTACGAACCAAGAACCTATCATTCCTATGATGAGTCCATAAGAGAGCAGACGCAGGCCCAGAATCATAAATTGAATTCGTACTCGGCCTGGACTTGCGCCTAGAGCCATGCGAACTCCAACTTCGCGTTGGCGCTGCGCTACCGCGTAGGCAAGGACCCCATAAGTTCCTATACCGGCCAGAAGTAAAGCCACTCCGGCAAAGATGGTTGCCAACAGGGCGGGGGATCGACGATTGGTCAGACTATCTTCGATCCTCGTACTCATAGTTTTCAGGTCGTCCACGGGGAGTTCGGGATCGAGCCCTAAAATGGTTTTGCGCATAGCATTTGTCATGACCGATGAATCCATCTGAGTTTCCATGACCAGGGAGAATGAATTCCAGGTCTGATGTTTGTAGGGATAGTATATGGAACCTGAGGCGGATGTATCTCCCAACTCCTCGATGGATACGGAATCGACAACTCCGACAATGGTAAAGGCTTCCTCTTCTTTGAACTCGGCGTCTGAACACACGCGTTTACCAAGCGGGTTCTCATCGGGACCCCAGTAATGGGCGGCAAAATCCTCATCTATCACACAGACGCGCCGATCACCTCTCGCATCCATCGAATCCAGGAGCCGACCTTTTATTAGCGGAATTCCCATTATTTTCCAGTAGTCGCCTTCAACCCCGGCATTGAAGTGTGCTCGTAAAGGATTCTCATCATTGTAATCCATCCCTTCGATGGCGGTGGCGTTATTGCTGTTGGATCCGCTGAAGGGTAGGTTAGTGGTCAACGCGACCTTTCCAATGCCCGGCAAACTTTCCAGCGCCGGAAACAAGCGATCGGCAAAGGCCAATCGATCTTCGTCTTTTTGATAGCGCTTCCAGGGAAGCGATAAGCGTGCGGTTGTAACTCCGACTGGATCAAACCCTGGCGAAGTGTCTGTTACTTTTTTCAAACTAATCGAAAGCATCCCTGCTCCGGTTAGTAGAATGAAGGTCAATGCAATCTGAGTGGCGATGAATGCATGTCGCACCCGATGGGTTGCTCGGCTTACTGTTCCACTTCTGGATTCCGAATGCAGGGTGGTAGCAAGTTGTCCTTTTAAGTGAAACCAAACCACGGGAACTGCTAAAGCGATTCCGACCAATACCGAACTGAGGAGAGCTGCGAAGGCGACTCGGGTGTCGAGAGCGATTGTTGAGCCCAGTGGTAGTTTATCGACATCGAGCATACCCATGAGCCGAATGCCCAATGCACCGATCAATAGTCCGAGTATTCCACCTGTGATGGTAAGCGTGAGTGTTTCATAGAGCGTTTCGTTCACAATATTGCGACGGCCAGCTCCGAGTGCTTGGCGAACAGCCATCTCCTTCGATCTTCCACTGGCTCGAATCAGGATCAGGTTGGCAATGTTAACTCCGCCGATCAGTAAAAGACAGAGCACACCTCCCTGTAGCATGAGAAGCGTGGATTTAATATCGGCCACGTGATCATCGTGCAAATTCTTGACGTAGGTTTTGAACCCGACATCTCCAACCAAATGAGCAAAGGGATCATTCTCAAGTTGTCGCACATTGAAGGCGTCCATTTGGGCTTGAGCGGATTGCAGGGATACCTCGTCCTTCAATCGCGCCACCGCAAAGTAGTTGTTTGAATGTCGGTTCTTTGGTTCTCGGTCCTCCAGGTTTGATGACGCCGGCACATAAAATTCTGCATCTCGGGACAGAAAGCTGAAGCCTTGGGGCAGCACCCCGATGATCTGCTTGGGAATACCGTCTACGATTATATTTTCTCCCAGGATGTTCTCCATTCCATTGAAGTAACTTTGCCAGAACTCGTAAGTCAGAATGGTGACACCGCTGTTGGAATGTAGCATTTCGTCGTCTGTGAACGTGCGCCCCATTAGCAGAGGAACCTGAAGTGTATCAAAGAACTCGTGCGATACCCGATTGAGTTGAATGCGGTCCGGCGATCCTGCTTCTCCAACAATTCCAGAGCCATACTGAATCATGGAAAGCGATTCAAAGGCGGCTACCCCTTCTCGTCTATCGTAGTAATTGGGGAGTGAACTTGAGGCACGCTCAACTCCCGCACCAGGGTAGGAATTGTAAGTGGTTACCAGTCGATCTTGCTCTGGAAACGGCAGTGGCTTTAGCAGCACTGCATCTACGATGGCGAAGATCGCGATATTGGCACCGATACAAAGCCCCAACGTTAATAGCACCGTGAGGGTAAAGCCCTTTTGTTTAGATAGTCTTCGCAAATTCTGCCGCATAGCGGCCAGAGAGAGTTGTGTTCCCATGTTTGAAATACCCTCTGGTCTGCGAAAGGTTGCAGCTTTATTTCCAAAATATGCGAATTCAGCTGAAAATCCGTTGTTGGTCGTTGATCTTGGTCCCACTACTCGTGAGAGTTTAGCTTCGATCTAAACTTATTTAATAGCAACCAATCCACCTATGCCTGACCAATCATCCAAAGACCCATTGCACGGGATGACCTTGGAGAAAATTATCAAAAACCTGGTCGAATACTATGGCTGGGAAGAGCTGGGCAAACGGGTGAAGATTGATTGCTTCAACTTCGACCCTTCTTTGAGCTCCAGCCTCAAGTTTCTAAGGCATACGCCTTGGGCTCGGGAGAAAGTTGAGCAGCTTTATGTACGCACGCTGAAGCAGGAGCAGTCAGATTAATCCAGCGCTCTTAATGCTAACGACCGCTTTGCCTTCTTTGCGAGAGGCTTCCAGGTCCACATCGAAAACGAGTTCCCAGTCATTCAATTCTTCTGAGTCAACGAGCGTTTGTCTGACAACCCAATGGTTACGATCGTCCGGTGATTCTTCGATGCGCGTGTTCTCTTTGGACCGCGCTGCGGGATCGAGACGAATCCATTGTCGTGTTTCGTAAAAGGGTGCCATGACTTTTTCCAGCTCCATGTCTGGATACTTTACCGATGTTGGATCTTCGAACAGTGCGTCCAAGCAATATTGCTCGGCCAGATCTTCATACTGTTTGCTGGCAAGCATCCGAACGCAGGCAAAGATCTCATTGCGCACTAGCCGTGTGAATTCATCCCGGGAACGGGTGATGTCAATCGGACCAGCGGTTTCGGGAAGCTCCTCAAGCTCGGTGGACTGATACTCCGGGTTACGCATCTTCTCCCACTCATCGAGCAGGCTCGAGTCCACCTGTCTGAGCAGATGTTCGAAGTAGGTGATCGCCTCGTTCACCGCTTCCGTCTTATACTCGGGTGGCACGGTGTATTCCAGAATGCGGTACACCTGAGAGAGATGCCTGAGCAATAATCCTTCCGATCGTGCCAGACCATAAAGTTTGATGTAATCGGAAAAGCTGCTGAACCGCTCAAACATTTCCCGGGCTATGGACTTGGGCCGAATATTCTCCTGCTCTACCCAGGGGTGAGCGGCGGCAAATTCATTGAATGTGTCGTAGATGAAGTCAGCATCCGGCTTGGGATGTTCCACTTCTTCGAGGCGTTCCATCCGTTCCTCATACTCGACACCGGCCGCTTTCATTTCAGCTACCAGATCATCCTTGGCTTTATCGACCTGTCTTATGAGAAGTGCTTTGGGGTTTTCCAGAATCGCTTCCACTAGGCTGATGACTTGCAACGGGTACTCCAGAGACTCCTGATCGAGAAGGGCCAAGGTATCCACACAATAAAGAGCCAAGGTTTGGTTCAGGGAAAACTCGTCCTGTAGATCGACATTGACCCGTAGTTTTTGTGCGGCTGCTTGCTCGGGATTGATTTCAATGATGTTTCGATCGACCAAAGCGCGAAAGAGTTGGAACCCTTTTTTACGAAGTGCCTTTTTGCCTGATTCTGGATGATGGCAATCGCGGATGAGTTGGCGCATGGCTCCACACCCATCGCCTTCACGCCCTAACACATTGAGCAGCATGCCATGGGAGATGTTGAAACTGGAAGTCAGTGGTTCGGGATCGGCGTTTTGTAGTTTCTCAAACGTCTGTTCATCCCAAGGAACGTACCCTCGCGCTGGTGGCTTGGATTTTACCACCTTGCGGCGTTTCTTCGGATCGTCTCCGGCTTTGGCCTCTTTGCGTTTATTCTCAATCACGTGTTGAGGGGCCAACGCGTAGACATAGCCATGGTCATCGAATCCCTTTCGACCGGCTCGGCCGCTGATTTGGTGAAAATCTCGGGCGGACAGGATGGCTGTCTTTTCACCGTTGTATTTGCACAGCTGAGCAAGCAGCGCCGTTCTTATGGGCACATTGACACCCACTCCCAGTGTATCGGTTCCGCAGATCAGTTTCATCAATCCCAGTTGTGAAAACTTCTCCACCAGCACGCGGTATTTCGGAAGCAAGCCCGCATGATGCAGACCGATGCCGCTTTGAAACAGCTTGCGCATCACTTTGCCAAAAGGGCTGCTGAATTTCACGTCCTTCAGCTCTTCCTTTATCCGGGCTTTTTCTTCCTTTGTGCAGACATTGAGGCTCAGCAGGTTTTGAGCGGTCTCTGCCGCAGCCCGTTGTGTGAAGTTCACGATGTAGACCGGTAGTTTGTTTTCGGCCTGTAGTTTTTCCAGAGTCTCAACGAGTGGAATTTCAAGATATGAAAAGTCCAGCGGAACGGGGCGCTCACGGCTCGTCACCGTCACGCACTCAACGCCAGTATGCTTCTCTAACTCGGAACTGAAAAACCGGGTATCTCCCAGAGTAGCCGACATCAGCAGGAAGCGGCAGTGGGGTAGCGTCAACAGTGGCACTTGCCAGGCCACACCACGCTCACGGTCGGAGTAGTAGTGAAACTCATCCATGATTACGTCATCCACGCGCCCTGAGTCACCATCGCGCAATGCGATATTGGCCAGGATCTCGGCGGTGCAACAAAGGATCGGAGCGCCCTGATTCACGCTGGCATCTCCGGTCATCATGCCGACATTCTCCGGACCAAAGTCTTTGCACAGAGCCAGAAACTTTTCGTTGACCAGTGCCTTAATCGGGCAGGTGTAAATCGACTTTCGGTTCATGGAAGCCGAAAAGAAATGCATGGCGGCAGCCACTAACGATTTTCCCGATCCGGTTGGGGTGTTAAGAATCAAATTCTTGCTTTCAAAGATTTCCAGAATCGCTTCTTCCTGCGCCGGGTACAATTCGATACCTTTGGCGCTTACGTAATCGAGGAAGTGCTCCATCAATACATTCGGATCTTTCGATTCGAATGTTGGCTGCAGTGGAAAATCCATCATCGAGCCACCTGACTCACTTGTCATTACACCTTATTGTTTCGCAGAACTTCATAACCCACGAGTTTCTTTGAATCTTCATCCCACAACCGAAGTTTGAGAGATTTCAGACTTCTCCATAACGTTATTTCGGGGACCTGTTGGAAAAACGGTTCGGCTTTGTGACAGGCTTGCAGGTTGTAGTTCGGAATCCTTGAACTGAGGTGGTGAATATGGTGGTAACCGATATTGCCTGAAAACCAGTTCAAAATAGCGGGCAACTTGTAAAAGGAACTGCCTGTCAATGCGGCGGTTTCATAATCCCACTCTTCTTCTGTTCGCCAATAGGTATCTTCAAACTGGTGCTGTACGTAAAATCCCCAGACTCCCAAACCGCCAGCTACAAATCCAATTGCCAGCTGGATCCAAAAGAAATCCCAAAATCCGAATATCAAACTCATGCCTACCACATAAGGGACCAAAGCAAGATTCATCAGCAGCACCGAGATGCGTTCCCGTTTGCTCGCCTTACTATCCGGGAAGCGTTGGTAAATTGAGAATAGCCCAACCGGAGCAATTATAAATAGGATGATTGGGTTGCGGGATATCTTGTAGAGGATGCGAGTCTTCCGAGGTGCCTCTAGATATTCCTTCACGGTCATGACCCAAATATCGCCACTCCCGCGATCGCTTAGATTGCCGGACGTTGCATGGTGAACGGCATGCTGCCAGGTCCAATGCCGGTAGGGTGTAAAGGTAATGATCCCGATCAGGAATCCTGCTACCTGGTTGGCCTTCCTGGATTTAAAAAAAGAACCGTGGCCGCAATCATGAAAAATGATGAACAAGCGGATGAGAAACATCGCAGCCAGGGAACTGAGTGCGATTGTCAGAGGCCAGGAGACGTGACGGGTATAGTACATTAATACCCAGAGTCCGAGATAGGGAACCCCCGTATTGGCCAACTGCCAAAGTCCTTTTGACAAGGATGGCTGCTGATATTTGCGTACGATCGCACGCCAGTTCTCAGTCTGGTTCTTGTCGGTAGGGTCTTTGGTAGCAGTGGGAGAAGTCTTGATGTTTGTGATAGAAAACAGATTGCTCATGTGCGCGACAAAAATCGATCAGATTTCCAACAAATGATTGCAAACATGATTCAGATCTAGGATCCACTATTAGATCCTTTCTTATCCTAACAATTAATCCCAGAGCCTGCTGACCAACGACATGTCCCTGGCTAATTCAGTCGTCATTCTTGATTTCGAAACAACTGGCCTTTCTCCCAATTGGGGAGATTGTGCAATTGAGATCGGAGCTGTACGAATTCAGGAGGGAGAAGTGGTCGATCGGTTTCAAAAGCTCATGAACCCTGGCTGGCCGATTAGCGGATTCATCGAAGATTACACGGGGATCACAAACGCTATGTTGGCAGACGCACCTTCGAGTTCCGAAGTGATGCATCAGTTCGCTGACTTTATCGGCGATGACAATCTGGTAGCCCACAATGCTTCCTTCGATAAACGCTTTCTCGATGCCGAGCTGGAAAAGATCTCCCGGACTTACACGGGTAAATTCGCCTGCTCGATGATGGTCGCGCGGCGGATCTTTCAGGACGCCCCCAACCACAAGCTTGGCTCCCTGGTTGATTATTTGCATTTGCAAAGCGAAGGAACCTTTCACCGCGCATTGTACGATTCCGAGATGACCACCAAGGTGTGGTTAGCCATGCTGAACGAAATCTGCGAACGTCAGTGTAGCCGAACCGTTTCTTTCGAATTGGTTCAGCGGCTCATGAAAACGCCTAAGAAATCAGTCCAGCGTTTGCTGCAGCCTGCGAATCGTTGAAGCTCTAACGAACCGTTTTTGGTTGGCCCCTTAATTTCGGCTTTAGATAATCCCTTCAATGAACCGTATCGACCGTCTAACTGCCATGATCCTGGCCTTGCAGAGTCATCGAGTGGTAACAGCGGAACAGTTATCGGAGCGATTTGAATTAAGTGTACGCACCATCTATCGCGACCTTGCCGCCTTGGGAGAAGCCGGCGTCCCCATCGTTGCAGAAGCCGGAGTGGGGTATAGTTTGATGCGGGGTTACCATATGCCGCCGATCATGTTTACGGAAGAGGAAGCCGCCGCATTGTTCATGAGTGGTCAACTGTCGGAGAAGTTTGGGGACGATTCCCAGAAAATCCCTCTGCGGGACGCTCTGCTCAAAGTGTGTTCCGTTCTTCCAGAAAAACAGAAACACTATCTTTCTACCCTGGACTCGAGAATCGGTGTGTGGGGTCCGGCTGATGATCTAGGGAATCACAAATCCATGATGCCTGTTCAAAAAGCGGTGGTGAGACGCCGTTGCTTGAAAATTCACTATGATACCGGCAGCCGAGGGAAGGTGAACGTTCGAACTGTTGAACCCTTGGGCTTGATGTTCTGCGGTATCCGCTGGCACTTGGTCGCCTGGTGTCGCTTGAGAAAAGACCTGCGAGATTCTCGCTTGGACCGCATGGTCGAACTCAAGGTGCTGGAAGAAACGTTTTCTGGGCATGAAAATTTTTCACTCCATGAGTTTGTAAAGCGGGATATCGAAGGAAGTTCTTTAGCTCCGTTCGAGTTACGATGTGAACGTTGGGCTCTATTAAAATTCATTTCTAAGCGCATTTCTCGAAGCCTTGTCGACCAAGCTGAAAATGTGGTCGGTAGCATCTTTTTCATTTCGCTTCAGATGACCCTTCAGCTTTACAAACTTACAGTCCATTTGATCGATCAGTTGGTAAAACTCCTGATAGAGCTCACGGTTCTTTAATGGACTCCCTTTTTTGGAATGAAATTCATTTTTCTCCAGGCGGTCTCTTCTTCTTAGTAGGCTCAGGATATTCTGGGAGTCGGTATGGATAAGGACGCGCTCGGCTTTCTCCCTGATTTCATTAAGTGCCCATAGGAGAGTTTGTAATTCGAGCTTGGTCGAAGATTTAGGTTCAAACCGTTTGGTTCTGACTTGTTTTTGGAGAACTTGCAATGGAAGGGAAGGATCTGTCACCCGTAGGTAAGCTCCATACCCAACACCCGACTGAGTACTTACACTTCCGTCAGTAAATAGGAGCGTTTCAAGCATTCCGGTTTACTTAGTGAGTTTACTCTTTAGGAACGGCCAAGTCGGGCTTTTCTTGACCTTGCTTAGATCTTTGACCGGACCTTGGTAAAGAATCTGTCCGCCTTCGTCGCCACCTTTGGGGCCGACCTCGACGAGGTAATCTGCCTCGGCCAGAAGATCGAGGTTGTGTTCGATGACGATGACGGTGTGCCCTTGGTCAACGAGCTGGTGGAGAAGATGGATCAGTTTCTCGCAGTCGCTCATGTGAAGGCCAATAGTGGGCTCTTCGAGGATGTAGAGATTCTGAAATTTAACGGCTCGGCTTTTGTCACGAAAACTGGGGAGACCTTTGGCGAGTTCACTCACCAGTTTGAGTCTCTGGGCTTCGCCACCTGAGAGCGTGGGGCTGCTCTGACCGAGGGTGAGGTAACCAAGTCCGGTTTGGACCATTAGGCCTAGCATGTCGCCCAATTGGCTATGAGTCTTGAAAAACTCGGCAGCTTCCTCGAAGGACATATCCAATATGTCGGCGATGGTTTTCCCCTTCCATAAGATGTCGTTGAGCTCCGGGCCGTACCGTGTGCCATTGCAGTCTTCGCAGGTCATGTAGGCATCCGGCAGGAAATTCATTTCCAGTTTGATCTGCCCGGATCCTTTGCAGGTTTCACAGCGCCCTTTGGCAGTGTTGAAAGAAAAGGTGCTGGCATTCATGCCGCGCATCTTGGCTTCCGGTAGATTGGCGAAGAACTTCCGGATGATATCCATGGCCCCCATGTAGGTGGCAGGCGTGGAGCGTGGGGTTTTCCCAATCGGGTTTTGATCGACCTCAATGACAGCCCGGTAGCGATCGCCATTGAGCAGCTGATGAAAGGGCTTACCGCCATGCGTATTGGGGAGGGTGACGTAGTTAGAGAATTCCTTTTCTTCGACTTTGGGTTCCTTGTACTTACGTGCGTAATCAACCACCGGGTGGAGCAGATCCCGGATCAACGTCGATTTCCCTGCTCCTGAAATACCACCGACCATGGTCAGTTTACCCATTGGGATCTGGAGGTCATCACCCTTGAGGTTGCGCAATCCAGATTTCTTAAGAACCAGCCAATCCTGCGGTGTTCGTTTCCGCGCACTGTATGTGGGTGGCAGCTCCCGGTATTCTCCGCGAATGGGATGGGGAATACCGTTCTTTAAATACTGACCGGTGAGAGAGTCTTTGTTGCTGATGATTTCCTTCAGGGTGCCGTTCGCCAGGATGGTTCCGCCATGGACACCTGCTCCAGGACCGATGTCGATGATGCGATCGGCTTGCTCCATGGTCTCATCGTCGTGCTCGACAACCAGCAAAGTATTTCCCCGGCTCTTCAGGTCTTTGAGCGACTCGATGAGTCGATGATTGTCCCGGGCATGGAGACCGATGGATGGTTCATCTAATACGTAAAGTACGCCGGATAAATTGGAGCCCAATTGTGCGGACAGTCGAATGCGTTGGGCTTCGCCACCTGATAGGGTAGAGGTCGGTCTATCCATCCCCAGGTAGTCGAGGCCGACTTGTCCCATGAACTTCAAGCGTTCTTCAATCTGAGGAAGAATGTCGCTGATGACTGCTTTGCCTTTGCGGTCGAGTTTCAGTTTACGAAGCCGTTCGAGAAGTCCGTCGGGTGCCAGGCGGAGAAGTTGTGGAAGCGTTAATGAAGTTCCGTCCTTAAAATCCAAATACACGTTCCTGGAAAGCAGATTGAGGCGTTCGCCTTCGCAGGTCTCGCAACTTTCGAGGAGCCATTTGCGGTCTGAGCTCTCGTCTTCATTCTCGAACCAGATGTTGCCGTTTCCACGACACTCTGGGCACCAGCCTTTGGAGCTGTTCCATGAGAAGTGTTTGGGATCGAGTTCTGGGTAAGCTTCACCGGAGATGGGGTCCACGCGTTCGGTGGAAAGCCAGGAGAGGATGTTTCCGCGACTGTCGATCAGCATGGCTGAGCCTTTTCCAAGTCGGAGGGAGCGTTTGAGAATGGGAGAGAGTGTTGAGTTGTTTAACGGCTCGCTCGGCGATCGAGCCTTACCTAAATCTTCAACTATGACTTCAATATCGTGCTCTTTGTATCGGGAAAGCTTTTTGAATTCTGAGACCTCAATGACTTCGCCGTCGATGCGCATTAACTCAAAGCCTTGTTTGGCTACCCATTTGGCGATGGGTTCGTGGTGTCCTTTTCGGCCTCGAATGAGTGGCGATGCCAAATAGATGTGCTTTTGTTTCTTGAGCTTGGGTTGCTTAAGCAAGGACTCGAGATGCTTGACCAGCGCAGAGTGACTGAGGGAAATAACAGGAAGGCCCGAGTCAGGTGCGTGTTGAATGCCCAGCCGAGCGAAAAGGAGTCTTAGGTATTGAGCGACCTCGGTAATGGTGGCGACAGTGGATTTGCGGCTACCTCTAGTAACGCGTTGTTCGATGGCCACGGTAGGAGCAATTCCTCTGAGATCATCAATGTCGGGCCGAGGAAGTTGTTCAACAAATTGGCGTGCGTAGGCCGACATGGATTCGAGGAAGCGGCGCTGGCCTTCGGCGAACACGATATCAAAGGCCAGGCTGGATTTGCCAGAACCTGAGACGCCGGTAACGACCGAGATCTCGTTGTGAGGTATTTCGACGGAAATGTTCTTCAGGTTGTGCTGGCGAGCACCGAGCACTTGAAGAGCGTTGCTGGAGGGGCGTGGGGTGCCGGACGAGGAGCGAGTATTGCCACTGTATGGCGAAGGGGCTTCCGCCGCAGCTAGTGTCTTTTCTGACACCTGACGCCTGACACCTGTTTTCTGATTCCTATTCAGTTCCTGAATTAGAAATGGTTGGGAAGGGACTTTCTTTTTAATGACCTGCTCTGGGGTGCCTTCTGCAATTACCTTGCCCCCGGCATCGCCGGCTTCTGGCCCCAGCTCTACGAGCCAATCGGCGCATTTGATGAGATCGAGATTGTGTTCGATGACTATTACGCTGTGCCCTTGATCGACCAATTGATGTAGCACGCCAATCAGGCGACTGACATCGTGTTTATGAAGACCTGTTGTTGGCTCATCTAAAAGCAGCAGAAATGGATCCTTTGCGTCTTCCACTTGCGATAGGTACTTCACCAGCTTGAGCCGTTGAGATTCTCCCCCCGACAATGTGTTCAGAGGTTGTCCCAGCTTTAGATACCCGAGGCCGACAGCGTCGAGTGAACGAAGTTTATACTTTAGTTTAGGTTGGTCTTCGAAAAACTCCAGTGCCTCGGTCACCGTCATATGGAGAATCTGGGATATTGATTTTCCTCCCCATTGTATTTTTAGGATCTCTGGTTTGAACCGTTCACCTTCACAGATGGGGCAGGTGACAAACACATCGGAGAGAAACTGCATTTCCACCTGTTCATAACCAAGCCCGGTGCAATTATCGCAACGCCCATCCCCGGCATTGAACGAGAAGTAAGCAGCGGTGAATCCTTGAGATTGGGCTTCGTCGGTTTTGGCAAATAGGTTTCGGATGTCATCCCAGGCGTTTACAAAAAGAATGGGATTCGACCGTGGTGTCTTCGTAACGGGTCCTTGATCAACCAGCACAACATCTGAGAAATCTACTGGGCAATCGATCTGTGCTACTTCTGCGGGATCCTCGACCATTAATCCACGTGCTTGTTTGAAGGCCTGATGAACGACGTTGTCGAGTAGGGTGGATTTCCCAGAGCCGCTAACGCCTGTGAGGCAAACTAATCTTTCGAGCGGGATTTTGAAATTCTGTCGCCGTATGTTGTGTTTGGATACGTTGGAGAATCTCAGGAAAGCAGAGGCACTTTTACCTTTTGTCTTTACCGCTCTGCGTTTTTCTGGAGCGGCGATCTCTTTCCGGTTGGATAGGTATTGTCCTGTGATCGATGCCTTATCTTTGAGGAGGTCTTTCAACGATCCCTGGAAAACTAATTCTCCTCCCAGGTTTCCAGGTCGCGGTCCAATTTCCAATACCTGGTCTGCAGCGCGGATAACGGCCTCGTCGTGTTCTACGACGACCACGGTATTTCCCATGTCGGTCAGTCTTCGGAGTATACGAATGAGCCGATCGATGTCTCTGGAGTGAAGACCGATTGAAGGCTCATCCAAAACGAATAAGGTGTCTACCAAGGATGTACCTAAACACGAAGTCAGATTGACCCGCTCTACCTCGCCTCCGGATAATGTTTTCGAAGGGCGGTTAAGGATGAGATAACCCAAACCGACTTGGTCCAAGTAAGTTAGCCGTGTGAGAATTGACTCGTAAGCAAGGTCAACTTGGTGGTCGCCGGTGGGATTGAAATGATCGCGAACCAGAGGAAGGAGATCCTGAACGGGAATCTCATAGAGGTCAGGTAGCTGTTTACTTTTCCATTTCCAGCAGAGCGACTCTGGCTGAAGTCGAGTGCCATCACAGACCGGACATTCGTTATAAGTTCGAAAGCGCGAAAGAAAGACGCGCACGTGCATCTTGTAGGTGTTTTTCTCGAGCCAGTTGAAAAATCCTTTGAGTCCGTACCAGGCTTTGGGCCATTTGTAGCCTGGTTTGCCGTAATTGGGGTCACCATCGATGACGTAGGCTTGATGCTCCTCCGGCATGTCCTCGAAAGGAATGTTGGTGGGAATCTTTTTCTTGCGGCAGGAAATTTGTAGATCCTTCAGGCTCGCTCCATAGACAGCGCCTTGCCAGGCCTTGATAGCGCCGTCGTTGATACTTATCTTTCGATTGGGTATGGCCAGCCGGTAGTCGACTCGGATGACTCGGCCAAATCCCCTGCATTCCGGGCAGGCTCCTATCGGGGAATTGAAGGAAAAGAGAGCGGGTGTTGCTGGCTTGAAGCGTTTGCCTGTTTTGGGCGAGTGAAGTCCGGTCGAGTAGTGACCGCTATCCTTGCCGGATTCATCGAAGAGTATGATTTCTCCCTGGCCGAAGTGGAGTGCGGTCTGGATCGATTCAATGAAGCGGTTGCGGTTCTTGGTGTTTATCCGAATCCTATCCTGGATGATGTAGAGCGCTGCTTTCCCAACCTTGGAAGGCTTGAGATCTTCCAAACGGATCACTTTTCCTTTTAGAAAGGCTCGTGTGTAGCCCTGAGCTTTCAGAGGTCCCAGGATTTCTTCCCACTTCAATTGCTTCGGTTTATCAACGCGAAAGGTGAGGAGGAGCGTGGTGTCCAAGGAGTTAGCCCGGACCTTTTTCCAAATCGTTTCTGGGTTATCGTCTTCGACCAATTCACTGGTCTCCGGATCGTAGAGCTTTGCCACATGGCTGAACCAGACTTTGAAAAAGTCCGTCAGCTCCGTCATGGTGCCAACGGTCGAACGGGTCGTTTTAACCGTATTGCTCTGTTGAATGGCAATGGATGGGCGGATATTCTGGGCCGAATCCAACTGGGGTCGGTCGAGTAGCTCAAGAAACTGCCGGGTATACGGGCTAAACGTTTCCACGTAACGCCGCTGACCCTCAGCATGCAGCGTGTCAAAAACCAATGATGATTTTCCTGCCCCGCTTAGGCCCGTAACCACAATCAGCTTGCCCAAGGGTATATCGAGATCGAAGCCCTTGAGGTTATTTTGGCGGATGCCTTTGAGATGGATGTATTCTTGAGCAGCGGACATGGATGCAGAGACTTAAGACGCTGCAGGCCTCACCAGACGTGTGCAATGGAGAATTGGGTATTTTGAATATTATCGATTTAGTTCATAGATAAATCTTCGTCACGTGTATGGATATTGCACACGTCCTCGTGCGAACATGCCGAGTGTGCCTCCTTCTCGATTCAGTTACGCACACTTGTGCGCTCCCTCATCTTTCAGGTGTTAAGCTCGACATCTTCACTACGTGAGGCCCGCAGCGACGCTGCTATCCTTCACGAATTGTGCAACCCCATCTGAAATTATTTTGCGACTTCTTGAATCTTTTCGGGGTCTAGAGGTTGATAATGGCATAACTTTATACACTTTGCATGGAAGACTCTGCTGCTCCGAGCTTGTCAGTCCTCTCAGAATACTCTTTCTGATAGGTCGTCTTCTCCCTCATGCTCCAATGTTCTCACTTATTCGCTGCCTTATAATTAAAACTCATGGCTCCTCCAAAACGTAGAAAGAAATCCCGGAAAAAACTGATCGTATTTTTGATCCTCTTTATTGGTACTTCGGTCGCTGCGGTTCTGCTGGGCACTAAGAAAAAAGAGGTGACCATCGAAGTGACTACTGAAGAAGCTGAACGACGGACTATTACAAGCGTGGTTTCTGCTACGGGGCGTATTTTTCCAGAGGTGGAAGTAAAGATCTCCTCTGAAGTAGCCGGTGAAATAATTGAACTCCCCGTTGTTGAAGGACAAAAGGTCAAAAAGGGTGAACTCTTAGTCAAAGTTGATCCTGACCGTTATGAAACGCAGGTGACTCAGCGTAGAGTTTCGATTAACTCAGCCAAATCCAGATCGCTGGAAGCCAAGGCCCAACGATTGCAAGCCGAACAAGATTTACGACGTGTGCAAGAATTGTTTACCAAAGGTTTTGCCAGCGAAAAGGAGCAGGAGGATGCGATGACGCTACTGGAGATCCGAAAGACTCAGGAGCAGTCGGCTTTGCTAGAAATTGAAAGGGCCAATTCCATCTTGGAGGAAGCATTGGAACAATTGTCCAAGACTGTGACTTTTGCCCCGATGGATGGAACTATCAGCAAGCTGGATTCTGAATTAGGAGAACGTGTGGTTGGAACAGGACAGTTCGCAGGAACGGAGATCATGCGCGTAGCAGATCTGAGCAACATTGAAGTTCGGATTGAAGTGAGCGAGACCGACATTGTGAATGTGAAAATTGGAGACAAATCCATTGTAGAGGTGGATGCCATCGCGGATGAGAAATTTGAAGGCCTCGTGACAGAGATTTCCAGCTCGGCTGCAAATGTTCGTCAGAATAATGATCAACTGACCACATTCGAAGTCAGAATTAAACTCTCAGAGCCGAGTGCCAAACTTCGACCG
>CALJGU010000261.1 GCA_938075565.1 uncultured Opitutales bacterium
ACTAAAAATCAACGACTCCATAGACCTAGATTTGTCCCAAGCGAAAGATCGCTGGCAAAACGGTCTTCGTGAAAAATTACTATGAGCAAAATCGACTACAAATCTGCTGGCGTTGACATCGATGCTGGAAACGAAGCGGTAGACCGTATCAAAGATCACGTCAAAAGTACGTTCTCTCCCCACGTGCTCACCGGACTCGGTAGTTTCGGGTCCATGTTCGATTTGACCGAGATTGTCCAAGGCTATGAAAAGCCCGTCATGATCCAAAGTATCGATGGAGTCGGAACAAAAGTTTCAGTCGGCAAGATGGCCGGCAAGTTCTATGGACTAGGTATCGATGTAGTCAGTGCTACGAGCAACGACATCATAGTGCACGGAGCTACTCCCCTTACCTTTCTTGATTACGTCGCAAATTCGAAACTGGTTCCTTCCATCGTTGAAGAAATCGTTCGAGGAATGACAGACACATGTAAGGAGAATGGCATCTCCCTCGTAGGTGGCGAAACAGCTGAGATGCCAGGCACATACCAAAGAGATGAACACGATATCGTTGGTTGTGTTACTGGAATAGTTGAGCGAGACAAACTCATCAATGGGTCCAGCATTCAGAGTGGAGACGTAATCATTGGGTTGGCCTCTTCAGGATTACAGACCAATGGTTACTCCCTTGCACGCAAAGCCTTTTTCGAGGTCGGAGGATACACTACGGAAAGCAACATTCCTGAACTGGGAACATCAGTTGGAGAAGCCCTGCTCGCTCCCCATGTAAACTACAAGCGTCCGGTATTCGAGCTTATCGAATCTGAAGTAGAAGTTCACGGTATGGCCCACCTCACAGGAGGAGGCTTCTTCGAAAACGTTCCACGTATTCTTCCAAATAACTGCCGCGCAGAAATTGATATTCGCAATTGGCCCAATCTTCCCGTCTTCGAAGTCATCCAGCAAATTGGCAATGTCGAAGTCCACGAGATGTTTCGCACCTTCAATATGGGCATTGGTTACATCATCGTAGTCCGCGAAGGCGACAAAGATTCAGCTATGGAAATCCTAAAAAAATATGAGGACATTCCAGCCTATGTAATTGGACAAGTCATTAAAGGACCCTGCGACGTGCATTTACACAAATGATCAAAATCGCCATTATTCAGTTTCCCGGTAGCAACTGCGAAACAGAGTCAATTGCTGCCGTCAGACGCGCGGGCATGGAACCCGTCGAGTTTCTCTGGAATCAATCGTACGAGCTTCTTAAAGTATTCGATGGTTACGTAATCGTAGGCGGGTTTTCCTACGAAGACCGTTCTCGTGCAGGAGTCATTGCTTCTTTGGATCCGGTCATGAAGATTATTCGAGAACAATCCGAATCAGGAAAACCGGTGCTCGGCATATGTAATGGCGCGCAAATTCTCGTAGAAACGGGAATGGTGCCTGGATTAGAAAATTACCGTATTGGTCTCGCACTGGCCCCCAACCGATGTGAAAAAGACGGACACATTTTAGGCACTGGATTTTACAACGTATTTGCCCATTTGAAAGCCAGTGTTGATTCCAACCGTACTGCTTTCACCCGCCATTTGAAAGAAGGAGAAACTATTCACATCCCTCTCGCTCACGCAGAAGGTCGCTACATCATTCCGGATGAACTCCTCCAGGAAATGATTGCCAACGGCCAAACTCCATTTCGCTACAGCGATGCTGCAGGAGAGATAGTAAACAGTTTCCCCACCAATCCAAATGGCTCCGTTCACAACTTGGCCGCTATTTCCAATCCTGCCGGAAACGTCATGGCCATCATGCCCCACCCGGAACGCGTAAAAGAAGGCGATCCCATATTCTCTTCCATGCGGGAGTATATTGAGGAAAGTCATCAAGCTGATCAAAGCGCATGCGCCTTTAAAGCACCCAAGATCGAAGTGGGCCAGTATCAGTCCAAAGCCAGTAGCTTTGAACTACCGATCAATCTCGTCATTACCGACAATACTGCTCACTCCGTGCACAAGGCACTGGAAGTTGCGGGCATAAAAGTTGGAATCACTAGAAAGACTCATTGGGAAGTTCAAGTAGACGAAGCTCCGGAAGGTATTCGAGACCAAATCATCGAGACCGGTGAGCTCTTTAACTCCAACAAGGAGTACATCACCGAAATCCCAGACAACGATTCCAGGGTTCGCATCCTGGTTCACGACAAAGAAGATCTCGTCGGGAAACAAAAGCTAGAGACCCTTGAAGATCGTTTTCACTTGGAAGGCATCAAAGAAATCAAACGCTCCACTCTTTGGGAGATCCAATTAAATAATCCCGAAGACCAGGAGACGCTGCAGCAAATTTTAGACACCCACATATTGTTTAATCCGTTCTACCAAGACGCGGTTTACTATTCCGCCTAATGCTATGGAACGACTAGAAATTATCCGCTCCCAAATTAGTAATTGCCTCACCGAAACACACCTGCCTGGCGAAAAGATCCAAGGAAAGGTTCGGGATATTTATCCCGGAGAGAAAGAGGTCACCTTTGTGAGTACTGATCGCTTGAGTGCCTTCGACCGTGTATTGGCAGCTATCCCTTTTAAGGGCCAAGTTCTAAATCTCACTAGCAAGTGGTGGTTCGATAAGACAGGTCATATCATCTCCAATCACTTTTTGGCTGCCCCCGATCCAGCCGTTACCATTGGAAAAAAGTGTGAAGTGTTCATGGTTGAGTTTGTCGTGCGTGGATACATAACTGGATCCACCAGCACATCCATTTGGTCTCATTACAAAAATGGTAGTCGAAACTACTGTGGCAACGAACTGCCAGATGGAATGGTGAAGAGCCAGAAACTCGAAACGAATATCCTCACCCCGACCACCAAATCCGAACACGACGAGCCGGTGAGCTTGGAGGAAATCATCTCTCGGGGGATCATGAAAGAAGAGGATCTCGAAGTTTGCTCTAAGGCGGCGCTGGAATTGTTCACCTACGGACAAGAAGTGGCGAAAGAACATGGCCTCATTTTAGTCGATACCAAGTATGAATTCGGCAAGGACACGGATGGAGTAATTCGCCTTGTTGACGAAATCCACACACCCGATTCCAGCAGGTACTGGCTCGCTAATTCTTATGAGGCACGTTTCCAAGCCGACGACAATCCTGAGAACATCGATAAAGAATTTATTCGTCTCTGGTTCAATGATCATTGCGATCCCTATAATGACGAAGTTCTTCCGCAAGCCCCCGACGATCTGATCGTTGAGC
>CALJGU010000262.1 GCA_938075565.1 uncultured Opitutales bacterium
CATCATTAAATGATGCCCCGAAAAAGTACAAACATACTCATATCTCCCAGGAATGTTCGGAGCTTTAAATGATAGTATTTCCTCTTTCCCATAATCAACCAAACCGCTCGCGGCGATTATCCGTTCATCATCTGGAACAAAGGCCTGAGCAAATCCCTCCGCTCCGAGTTGGATTGCCTTGGTGGCCACTGCATCCGCCTCACCCGGGAGAACAAATACAATATTGTGAGGCATAAAATCGGGATTGAAAAAGGTTAACTCGATTTGCTTGCCGCTTGGCACCCGAAACTCCGTAAGAGCATACCTCATTTTATCGGGCTCTGTGCCAAGATTTACCTTAATCAAAGAATCCGTCTCAGAAACGATTCCAGATGGAAGCTGCTCGACAGTTTCACTTTCTTCCTCGGGAGACAAATATCCAGATTGATTCAAGTGATGCCAAAAGTGCTGGACCCTTTGAGCAGCATTTCTCACATAAAGATCTGGCGAACTTAACAACAGGCTAAGAAGTGCATGATCTTTCATATCCAGCCGCTGGTGAAGCCACAGAGCCTCTAACAAATGATGGGCATCCTTGAAACTATGTGGATCAAATTTCTGCATCCACTCCTTGCAAGCAGCCAGCACAGCGTCTTCATCCCGACCGCTGAGTTCAATTCGTGTGCGATAACGAACGCCATCGATTGGGTGCTCAAGATTCCGCATCAGTTGATCAAGAAAAGCCCCCGCTATAGGAACTGACTCCTGGAGAGGCTTATCATCGTAGACCATCCGGTAAATCCTCCCATGCTGCTTATCTCGACTGGGATCGCGCACGTTGTGTTGCATATGACCTACAATCACATTGTGCCAATCAGCGATATAAAGAGCCCCATCGGATCCGAATTCTATATCCGAGGGCCTGAAGTTCCCATCTTCACTTACGAGTAAATCATCTACCTCGCTTCCCCAGATTTCACCATGTTCGACTTCCCAACTCTTCGTCTTCTTTGACCAAAAACGTCCCTCGGTGTAGCTTGCAGTCGTTCCACTCCTAGCGAGATTATAACGTTTGATTCCTAAAAAGCCTGTGGTGTTACTAATTAGGAAATCTTGCTGATAGTCTCGCGGAAAGTTGCTACTCGAAATGATGCCATTGGCCGACACTGGCCGCACAGTTTTATTTAGCATCCAATGCATTTTTAAAGCACCCTTATCGAGCATGAACTGGTAACACTCGCCACTGGTCGCATCAGTTGAATACTGATAACCCCACTGATCAAATGAGT
The DNA here is from genome assembly GCA_938075565.1 of uncultured Opitutales bacterium. Classification (GTDB taxonomy): domain Bacteria; phylum Verrucomicrobiota; class Verrucomicrobiia; order Opitutales; family UBA2995; genus UBA2995. The sequence goes on from CALJGU010000262.1 coordinate 1,269, forward strand.
TTCCACACGGGTTTAATCCGTCATGAGACAAGAACTGAATGGTAAATTGCCTTGGATCAAAACGAAACATTCCTGCCTCCTCTACTTGAAAAGAAGATCCATAAGGATGTTCGATATTATTCACTAAGAATATGCCACTTTGCCAATAGATGCCTCCATCGGGTCCGTATATAAAGTTACTGGCTCCATGATGTGAATCGGCAGAACCTAAACCATTAAGGTATATCACTTTCTCGTCCGCTACATCGTCTCCATCTGTATCCTTTAAAAACCAGTTATCTGGCTGAGACGCGACCAGTACCCCGCCATTCCAAAACTCAAAAGCCGTGGGGTTAGGAACCTTTGCAAAAGTTACAGCTCGATCTGCTCCACCATCTTTATCATCATCGCGAAAAATCAAAAGCGCATCCTCCATTTTCGTGTGAGGATCCCAGCGAGGATAATTATTCCAAACCGCAGCCCAAAGTCTGCCACTCGTATCTGTTGATAATTGAACGGGATTAACCAATTCAGGAAACATCGATTCATCTGCAAACAAGTTCACGGTAAAACCATCCGGAACCGTCATTTCCTCTATGCCCTCTTCACCTGATAAATACTTCAGAGAACCTTCGGAATCTTTATTATGACTTTTCTCCCAAAAACCAATGTTAGTGGATACCTCAATCGACCTCGGCACATTACTATCATCAATAGTAATATCTCCGCCCTTAGCCCTAGCTCAAATCTGTCGCTCACGATTCTGAGTCAAAACATCAAACATGATTAGCTCACGATTGTGAACATCGGCATTGGTTTGGCCATCGGTATATTCCATCAAGGATCGTTCCCCCCAAATATTATTACCGTCTGCTGCCCGATAGCGATTAAAGCAGTGTAGGTTTTTATCTAATACGGATTCCCTGATGGGCTCCATGTCAACGGAGACTGTGACCGGCATCCTGGTTAATTCACTGACAATATACTCCGCTACCCGTTGGTTACCTGTACTGTTTAAATGAACACCATTTAGGGACAGGCTAGCTTCCTCCTCTTCATAAAAGCTCACCGTGGGTTCGAACAAATCAATAAAGTAACAATCCTTGCTCAAAGCGACTTCCCGAATTGCATCTCCATCAAGAGAGAGTTGTTCGTTCAACCTCTTCGAATCATCCTCTTCCTGCAGCTCCAAATCTTCATGGGCAATTGGAGAAAATAAAACTAATCGGGGCATGGAGCTCCCGTTCGGTTGTTGCCGTTGAAGGGACTCCACTAAATTAGCTAAATCATTTTTAAATGCTCCTACCCCGCTTTCCCTGCGAATGACTCATTGTAACCAAACATCATGAAAATGACATCACTACTGCAGAGATCCAGATAGTCCTCCAGGCTTGATGAACCTTCACTTCTTGGGCGGGAGCTAACACTGTCACCAGGGAAACTAAGATTCCGTATTTCCAATTGATGCTTTGGGAATTCTCTCTGCAATAAGGTTTCGAGCCATCCATCATGCTGCATTCTCTCACCTAAGGAATTGCCAACAATGCTGATGCGATCCCCTTTAAAGAATTCAATATTTGCCCAGCCATTTGTTGCCACAAAAAGAAGCAACAAAAGTAACCCATTGAATGGGATGATGTTCTTGAGCTTAATGGAGGATGTAATCATGGACACTCTGAACCCTTTCAGGTTCACAGGCGGATGGGATCAATAAAATAAAATCTACGCAATAGATAGAACAGAACAAGCTCAAGCAAGGATCCTTTTAACGCTATGTTTCAGGTTAAGGATTATCTAAATATACAAGTTCTTAATAATTAGCTCAACCCCCGATCCAACTTGCTCTTCACGAGTCTCTGAAAGCATACCGTAGCCACTAGACCTACGAGGGCGAATACAGACACCAATCCGAAAACATATTGATACCCTAACGCCCCAGGAAAACTATCGATTAGCAAACCAAACACATAGGCAGAAAATATATCCGGAGAATACCCAATCACGGAGATGAGCCCTATGGCGCTACCCGTATATACCATGGGCATTTTTGCTTCTTGAAAGAGAGAGAAATAGATCCCACGCAAGGCGTATATTCCGATACTGGTGAAAATAACTGTTCCGACTATCGACCAATAGATTCCTGCCGCGAGGACGTTTGAGGCAAAAATAAGACCGCCCAAAGCTACCACTATAAAACTCAATACAATCAAACGCGAATTCCCAAAACGATCACCTAAGAAACCCGCACCGATGGCCGCAAAGGGACGAACCCAAAATGAGACCGTTCCCAGGTGGGCGGCGGCTACGTCATCGTAACCAAAAACATCGCTGGCGTATTGAGAAAAGAAGGCCACGCTTTTCATGCCCACGTAAGCACTCACAACAATCAATGAAAGTAACCACAATGTTGGCATCGGCAGGACCTTTCGTATTCCCTCCAGGCTCAATCGATTATTTAATCCATCAGCAACGCTCGCAATCCGATCAGGTACAAGTACCCAAACCAATAACGCTGCCAACAAGACCATGTGGGTGAAAATCGAAATGATTTGTTTTAGGGCTGCCGTACGTTCTTCCAAATTGGCCAACCCTGCATCGGAAGGAAGCAGCATGGAAAAAATAATTACAGATCCGCTGGCAAAACTGGCTGCGGTAAGCCCACGGCCTCCGTCCAGAAATCCGAACGCCCGCCCCTGGCTGCGATCGCCACCACACTCGCGAGTAGCACGAAGCATCGCCGCCCAGAAAAGCAGCATCGTCGAGACTCCCCAGAACGTATAAAGTAATCGCAACTCCATTATACTGGGAATCGTTCTCAAGTACAATCCACCTGCCCCTGTAATAATCAAGGCAAGGGACATGAGTCGCCGGGCTGAAAAACGATCAGCAATGATTCCCCCAGGCACATAAGCAATCATCGCAACAATCCCCAATAATGAAAAAGCCGTGCCTAGTTCAGCATTGGTCAATCCGAACACGTCCAGGTAAGTAGGCCGAAAAATTCGAACAAGGACAAACGGTAGTATAAAGACCAATTCACCCGATATCACGAGTGCGATCATGATCGAGAATCGGCGCCAGAAAGAGAATCCCTCTGGAGAATCTGATGCTTCAGGCATTAACCGTTTTCAGCAATTGCCAATAGAGAATTCTGGGTTCGGAAATAAATGGTCCCATTGGAGATTGCCGGAGTCGCCAGGCAATTGTCACCCAGCTCATAGATCCCAATCTCCTCATACGCATCCCCTACTTTCATAACCCAGATTTTGCCAAATTCGCTGGTGACGTAGAGGTGCTTGCCATCAGAAACCGGTGAAGCAGTAAATCCGTTCCCTTTGAGGCGCTCACTAAAAATGATCGTGCCATCCTGCGCGTTGAAACAGGTAAGCGCCCCACGATCATCGCATCCAAATAGTCTCTCACCAATTAGGATCGGAGTCTGCATATAGTTGCCACGCCGATGATGCACCCAGGCGATACCGTCATTCGTTTCCTGGATATCCGGCGGGGTAATATCTCCTGTAGCAGAATAACGAATACCACGCATCGGGCGAAACACTCCGTGGGCGCTTGTAAAGTAGGCCATGCCGTCTCCCAGGATCGGTGTCGGAACAGGTATATCCCCTCCTCCATCCAGTTTCCAAATTTCCTCGCCGGTATTAAAGTCATAGGCACCGATGTGATGCCAGCCATTGACCAGTATCTGGGTCCGACCTAAAACATCCACCACTGCAGGAGTGCTCCAAGTTGGTACATCGCTACGAGGCGTGCGCCACAGCTCTTCACCATTTTCGATATCGAAGACCGCCAAGAAGGCATCTTCTTGCACGTCACATTGAACAATCACTTTACCATCATGAATAACAGGTGAACTTGCAAAGCCCCACTGCGCCGTCTTCACCTTAAAGTAACCCGCATCCATATTGCCTAGATCTTTCTTCCACACCAATTCCCCTTCCATATCAAAACAGAACAATCCTTCTGAACCCAGATAGGTTACGATGTAGTCTCCATTTGTGGCGGGTGTTGAATTACAGTGCGTACCTTTGGTGTGGCGCAAACTTTTGGGAATCCCTTCGTTAGCGAGCTTGTCATAAATCACTTCGCCCGATTGACGATCCAGGGCCAATAGTCGCCACTCATGGTGGCCCTGATCTTCGGCAGCCGCAATGGCCCCGTAAAGCCCGATCTTAAGCTCAGCTTCACCTGGCCCTATTGCCGTTGTTAGGTATACACGATCACCCCAAATGATCGGAGCCGAGTGAGCCAGACCCGGAATCGGCGTGCGGAATAATACATTGTCTCCTGTCTCGACATCCCAGCTTGCTGGCGTGGGACGCGTGGTGTCGAGACCATTGGCACCTGGTCCTCGAAACTGCGGCCAATTGTTAGCCGAGGATTCAGTTTGTTTTTTGCAGCTCACTGAGAATGAGCTTAACAACAGAATGAGAAATAAAACAGAGCACTTCATTAGCCTCACACCTATCAACTAGTCGGCTCCTATGACGAGCGGAATCTGCAATACCTGCCCGAAGTTACCGCAATCCTACCTTAAAATGGTACCGCCCCTAAACTCTGCTTTTTCACCTAAATGCTTTTCAATTCGGAGCACCTCATTCCATTTCACCATACGCTCGCTGCGTGCAAACGATCCGACTTTCAACTGCCCAGCATTGGTAGCAACGGCAAGATGACTGATAAATGCCTCTTCAGTCTCCCCCGAACGGGCACTTACAACTGGATTCCATCCCGCTGCTTGAGTCATTCGAATCGCTTCAATTGTTTCGGAAACCGTGCCAATTTGATTAAGCTTAATCAAAACCGAATTAGCCACTCCCTGCTGTATTCCTTTTCGGATACGACCGGTATTCGTTGTAAACAAATCATCCCCGATAATCTGGAGTCGGTTTCCCAATGTTTCATTCTATCGTCCCCAAGCTTTCCAGTCAGTGTCTGCTAGTGGGTCTTCAATTGAAATGATCGGATGGCGGCCACACCAACCTACTTGCAGGTTTATAAACTCATCAGGTGAATATTCCGCCTTATCCAATGGCAAACGATATACCTCAGCTTCCTCATCGTATAAATCGCTGGCAGCCACATCCAAAGAAATAGCTATATCTTCACCTGGCTTGTATCCGGCCACGGCAATGGCTTCTACTACGAAAGAGAAAATTTATTCGTGAGAAGAAAAGCTGGGCCAGTAGCCGCCTTCATCTGCGATTCCAGACAGCTTGCCTTTTTCTTTTAGTAACCGGCCAGCCGTATGATACACATTAAATGTCATCTCCAGTGTTTCAGCATAGGACTTGGCACCGATCGCCATTAGAATAAAATCTTGGATATCAGTACGCCATGCAGCATGTGCGCCTCCACCAATTAATTGTATTTCTCGGAGAGGAAGAAGGATTCCTTCACCTTTCCCAAGGTAGTCATATAAGGGTTTGCCGCAGGAACTAGCAGCCGCATTCGCTAATGCCATCGGGACACCCAGTATAGCATTTGCTCCCAGTCGACTTTTATTGGCAGTGCCATCGAGTTGAATCATGCGCTGATCCACCTCCTCTTGACTAAAGGCATCCATTCCTCGAATGCCGGTTGCTATCTCGCCTACAATATTTGAAATAGCTTTTAATACTGATTTGCCCTGCAAATGCTTCGCATCACCATCTCTTAATTCCCAGGCTTCAAATTGCTCAGTAGAAGCACCAGACGGCACCATACCGACACCACAGCTCCCATCGGCCAATTCCAAGTGGCACTCAACTGTAGAAAATCCACGAGAATCATAAATCTGAAGAGCCTTCAGAGAGGTAATTTTCATAGACGGTTATTAAATACGGAGAGCCTTAATACCGGTTTCCCGATCTTGGAGAATATCACCCAATCCTTTAGGGTTTTGTATCAGTTGAAGCCTTACAAAAGAACGGAGGTAAAGTTTGGAAGACTCAACCGTTAGATATTCGACAGGAGATTTTCCATCCACTCGTGCCATGAGCAACAATAGCAACAGTCGTCCTGCTCGAGCTTCAAAGTCCAAACTGAATACTCCGTAAGCTTCAAGAAATGCTTTTACCGAAGAGCGAATCTCTTTGTCGTAATTTCTATGATACAGCATTTTCAGAAACAAATGTGAGAGCAAAAATGCGAAATCAAACGCAGGATCACCGTAATTGGCTACTTCACCATCGAGAACCACCATACGGTCCTTAGACAAAAGAATATTCTTAGGGCTAAAATTCCCGTGAACCAGAGCCACCTTGGCAGATCTCAATCTCACGGATTCTTCGATGAAAATGGTATCCAGCTCTGGATGCTGCTCACTAGACGCTATAAAATAGGGTTCTATCCTCAGCTCCCAGAAGGCGTCCATCTTATCGAACTGCTGAGCGATCTCCTCATTCTCCCTGGAATGACGATGTACGTCCCCGAGGAATACGCCTGCCATTCTTGCGCATTCGGTAGAAAATCGACCACAAAGCATGGAGTCTTACCAATTTGCAAATCCCTCCCAAAAATACTCAATCGCAAAATAATCTTTTTCCGGTAGAAATGATTTCTGGAACTGAAGATGGGTTCGTTATGGCAACGTGCTTCATGAATCGCCATTCCGTTTCATTCCGTGCCACATCTGCGAACCAATCAGACTCGACCTTCAATTTCGGCAAGGCGCGCTTTACGATCATCGTACGCTCTTCGTCGCGGAGTAAGTATATATCGGAAGAGACGCCTCCCTTCATTGAATCCAAGGTTGCGGAACTGCTGGATGCCAGTCCATCTGCTCGAAGTTGATCAATAAACGATTCACTCATTGAGGATATTTTGTGAAAAAGGGTTAGGCAGGATTATTATGAAGCTAGCTTTTTTTCAACCTCCTCAAGCGGAACTCCTCTTGTTTCTGGAACCCACACTTTTACCCAGATCAATTGAAGCACCATCATGAGTGCAAAGAATCCGAACACAATCGCAGGAGAAAAGGCGGTGACCATTTTCGGAAAAAACAAAGTTAGCAAAGCAGCAAAGACCCAGTGAGTGGAGCTTCCAAGAGCTTGTCCTTTCGCTCGGTCCTTGTTCGGAAAGATCTCTCCAATAAATACCCATATAACAGCACCTTGCCCTACAGCATGAGCCGCAATGAACGCAAAAATACAGACGGGCACGATTGCAAAGTTTTCAGAAGCAAACGCCCAAGCGCAAAGTCCTAGAGAGAGAATATAACCAAAAGATCCAATAATCAGCAGAGTCCTCCTTCCGGCTCGATCAATCAACCAAAGTCCTACAAAGGTAAAAACCAAATTGGTAATTCCAATCCCGACCGACTGAAGTAAAGCCGCCTTTGATTCAAGACCGGTCAGTTCAAAAATCCGCGGTGCAAAGTACAATACAGCATTGATCCCAGATAGTTGATTAAAGAAGGCGATGAAAAATGCTAATAGGAGTGGTATTCTCAAACGTGCACTCCAAAACCCAGATGAAGTCGATGTCCTAGCAGGTGCCACGGCGATCTCTTCAGCCTTAGCGGACAGTTCCTCTGGTGTGAATTCCGGGTGAATCGTCTTCAACACCTCTGTGCCAGCTGCCAGATCATTGTTCTTTCCGATCAACCAACGAGGACTTTCAGGCAGACTGAAACACATGAATGTGTATATGATAGCCGGTATAGCCTCAATACCGAGCATCCAGCGCCAAGCATTATCGCCCAATCCTCCAAGCAGGTAATTCGAGAGAAAGGCTACAAGAATCCCAAATACGATATTAAACTGGAACATCCCGGCTAGGCGTCCTCGTTTATCTGCGGGAGAAATTTCAGCAATGTAAAGCGGTGCAGCTACTGTGGATACGCCGATTCCCACACCCCCAATGAAACGAGCGACCATGAGAGTAAAGGCATCGGGTGCGACAGCAGATCCAATCGCTGATAAAAAGTAGAGGGCACCAATCCAAATAAGCGTTTTCTTGCGACC
>CALJGU010000263.1 GCA_938075565.1 uncultured Opitutales bacterium
CGATCATCTTAGGCGTTCCAGTCGCGAACAAGTTTGCTCCTACAGAATACAAATTGGAAATATTGGTCGCCTAACGACTACCTGGAGTACTCCCCATTCACCATGCGCATGATACCAGACGGATTACCATCTTTCAGCTCATTTGGAAGAAGTGACTGCGGACTACTTTGGTAAGCGACCAAGCGAATAAAGCGTTCAATGGCGTGGGTGCCAACAGAGGTACTTCGTCCATCTGAAGTGGCTGGGAATGGCCCGCCATGAACCATCGATGGGCACACTTCTACTCCAGTCGGAAAACCATTGTATACAATCCGCCCCACCTTGCGTTCCAGAATCGCCACCAGGTCGGCATAGTTTTCTAAATCCTCATCAGTCCCGTGAATCGTCGCGGTCAGTTGTCCTTCGAGCTCTTCGGCCACTGCGAGCAAATCTTCTTTGGTGTTCCAGCGAACCAAGGTCGTTTCCGGTCCAAAGATCTCTTCACTGAGTGACTCATCCTCAAGAAACGTATCGGCACTCACTTCGAATACCGCGGCTACGCCTGGGCAACCAACGCCATCGTCATCGTTGACGACCAGGGTATTAACTTTTTCGTTTCCGCTCCTGGAAGCCACACCCCCTGTATAGGCGCTGTGAATACCCGGATTAAGCATAATAGCAGAAGGCGCTTTTGACATCTCTTCGGTAAAAGAAGAGACGATGGCATTACCGGTCTTTGAGGACTCGACTAACACGACCCCAGGGTTGGTGCAAAACTGCCCTACTCCCATGGTTGCAGATACCTGAAGCCCACTAGCTAAGCCCGGACCATTAGAGGCGGCGGCACCTGGTAGAATAAAGACTGGGTTTACACTTCCCATTTCTGCGTAGACCGGGATCGGCTGAGGACGGCTGGAAGCTAATTTCATTAAGGCCGTTCCGCCAGCAGTCGAACCGGTGAACCCTACAGCCTGAATCGCAGGGTGCGTCACCAGAGCGGAACCCACGACTCTTCCGCTACCATGAAGTAAACTGAAGGTGCCTTCTGGCATACCCGTTTCCGCGATGGCTGCGAGAATGGCTTGCCCCACCAGTTCCGAAGTCCCCGGGTGAGAGGAGTGAGCCTTTACGATTACAGGACAACCTGAGGCTAATGCTGAGGCCGTGTCACCTCCAGCCACCGAAAAGGCCAATGGAAAATTGCTGGCTGCAAATACGGCAACAGGACCCAAAGGACGCTTCATTGAACGAATGTCCGGTTTTGGAATGGGCTGACGGTCTGGTAAAGCCGTATCGATCCGAGCTTCCACCCAGGATCCTTCTTCAGCTACAGTGGCGAAAAGCCTTAACTGACCGGTAGTTCGGCCCGTTTCGCCTTGAATACGTCCTTCCGGCAGGCCTGTTTCAGCCATTGCTCGCTGAGTCAGCGTATCGCCTAAAGCTTCGATCTGGTCGGCAATAGCTCTTAGAAAAGCCGCACGCTCAGCTCCTGTCTTCTGACTGTAATGCAGAAATGCATTTTGAGCCAAATCAGCGGCCTTATTGGTTTCGTCGGCTGAGGCTGCGTAAAAAGGCGGCTCAATCTCTTTGGCGGTAGAAGGATCAATCGCGTTGAAGGACGAATCGCCCAGCGCTCCTGTAGAGGATCCAATCAATGATAGTCCATTTATTTGCATAGTATCTGAGTGTGAGAAAAATGTGTTAGCTTACAACAGGAACTCCGAGATCTTTGTGATTTATTCCCGTTTTAGACATCATGGCCTCTGGGAACTCACGCTGAATAAGGTCGAATACCAACTTACTACGACGAACTCGCTCTCGACTGAGGTTCAGCGCCGTAGACTCTAGGTGTTTTCCGGACGGATAAATATCGGGTGAATTACGTAGCCCGAGCTTCACATAAATAGGCGCCGCGAACTTGATCATATCGGGTGTTTCAAAGTGGCGTACGAATCCACCAATCCCGTCGGGCGCCTCAATATAGATGTCCAATGGCTTTGTTACTACCTGTCGGATGGCGCTTAGCTGAGCCACGGAAAGATCCGTGGATACGTTCACGGTGTCAGAACCAATATCCTCCATTAGTTTTGCCGAAGCCGGATTGGCCGGCATCATCACAGCTGAGGACTTCACAATCAGATCAGCCGGCAAATCGCCGCCGTCTCGTAGGTCCTTAATCATTTTGATTAAACCCACGTCCGCGATCAGGACGCTACGAATCCCCAGTTCAACAGCCCGGTAAATATCATCAAGACTGTACCGCAGTTGGTCAGCTCCACGAACCTGCCATTGGATAAATTTTCCAACCGGGGCATTCCAGGCACCGCCAATATCGAAGCCAGCTCTTGGCGTGGTAAACAGACAAACTTCGATGTTTCGGTCGGCTCCGATCTGAGCCACCTCGCGAATCTCATCGTCACTGAGCATCTGGATGCCGCTTCCCTGGCTAATACGGTGAACAGGACAATCCAACTTATCCGCCTCCTCAAGCACGGTTCGAAAAGCCTGAGGACCTTCCGTACTCGGAATTTCAATACGATACTGCGCCCCATCTTCAAAAGTGGATGACGAAGGAGCCGAAGCATCCACCACCGGGAGGTTGAGTTTCTTAAGAGCGTCTTCGGATGACTTCATAGCTGATATAGGGGAAGTGTTCTTTTAATAAGGTATTGAAAGGTAGAAGCTGAAGTAAGCAGGCCAGTAATCGGAAAGCTCCAGAACTACGATGAATGATCTGAGGCTAAAATGAGCCGAGCAAGTACTTTTATGTCCCTCGAACCCCAGTCGGCCTATATAAATCCATTGCAGTAAAGAATACAGCTTCCGACTATTAGTCTGAAAACCTCAACGGGGAACCTGGCGCTCAGCATCTACCAAGTAAAGATGGGCCAGCAAGCGATTGCGAAGAGACTCTGCCAGAGCAGGATACTTGTCCGTGACATCGTTTCCTTCTTCGGTGGGATTGGGGTAAACTTTGTAGAGCTCATGATTGGCAAGGGTTCCATCTTTGTTCCAGTGGACCATGAGCTTAAAGTCGTTTTGCCGAATGGCAGACATACCTCGACGAGGGCGGTGGAAGAAGAGAGCTTCTTGAGGGCGCTGAAATTGGGCCGATGTTTTATCAGATAAGAGAGCCTTGATACTCACACCGTCAACTTCATGAGTGAGTTGATCCGGGGTTCCGCCAGCCAAAGCGTGGAAGGTTGGTAGAAAATCATACCCGGCAACCGGAGTCCTGCTTACAGAACCAGCTTCTACCTCAGGACCTACCACAAAGAAAGGCACACGGATTCCGCCTTCCAATAAATGATGTTTGGCTCCGGACAAGGGATGATTGGGGGCCATCGCTTTATTATCTCCTCCAGGCACGGTACCACGGCCGCCATTATCCGTAGTAAAGAACACGTAGGTGTTATTTTTGATTCCCATGTCATCAACCGCATCGAGCAAGCGACCTACCCCGTTATCGAGTTCTTCCAGCATAGCCGCCCAGGCCTGAGTATACCCTCGGTCCGGAGTCCCCTTCTTCTCGTATTTCTCTAGAAGGCTTTCACGAGTCACCACAGACAAGTGCTGGGCATAATAACTGACCTGCACATAAAACGGCTTTTCGGCTCCAACCTGCTCATTCATGAAACGAATCGCATGATCCGTAACGGTGACGGTTCGCTTGGGGTCCTCGTTGTCGATAAAGTGAGGCGGGCCTTCCGTGTGACTCCCCGATGCAATCCCCAGCGACTTCGGCATACCTCCTGTCAAGTTTCCTGTCATGCCATCACTGACATCATAACCACATTCCTCGGGAGTAGAAATCATCTGCTCACCCCATTTGCCAAAATGCGCGGCCCGGTAGTCAGGATTGGCGGCTTTAAGTGCCTTTGGAATCGTCAAATGCTCGGCCGGAATCCATTTCGGGCTAGCAAACTCCGTCCCGCTCCTCACCGCAGTCGTGCCGCAGAGGATCGCCCTTCTTGTCGGTGTGCACAAAGGAGCTGGAGAGTAACCACTGGTGAAACGGCGGCCTTCATTCATCATGCGCGCCATATTGGGAGCCTCCAAATAATCGGACTTGGAGGAATCAACCTTGGGGTCCATCAACTCAGACAACTGGCTCCAGCCCTGATCATCGGTAAGAATGAGAATGATATTGGGCGCGGCCCAACTAGAAGCCGTGAATCCTCCAATCAGAAGACACAGGGCGATGAGACGAGTTAAGGATAGAAACATAAGAGTCATCTTAGGGTCGAAATGAAGTTGATCAACTCCTCTGTTTTCTAAGAATCAAAGCTATGGACACCCCAAGACATACCCGCAGACATTTTATTCAAACAGCCGCTGCCTTAGGTGCAGGCACTATGCTCCCATCAATTCTCAAAGGAGCTCATCACGCCAATGCGTCGAATCCTATGGCCGGTCGACTCTACAAAACTCTCAAGATTGGGATGATCAAAGTGGAGGGGTCCTTGACCGATAAATTTAAAGCAGCCAAAAAAGCCGGGTTCATGGGCGTTGAGATGAATTCCCCAGGCATGGACATCGCAGAGACCAAAAAGGCAATCCGCGAAAGCGGGTTACCGGTAGATGGCACGGTTGGCAGCACACACTGGAAGATTCGTCACTCCAGCCCCGATGCCGATACGCGTAAAGAGGCGCTTAAGTTTCTCAAACAAGCACTACGCGACACCCGAGCCGTGGGGGGCCATACCTGCTTATTAGTGGTAGGCAAAGGCGAGGACGGATCAGTCAAGGAGGTAAGCGAACGGTCCATTGAAAATATGCGAAAGGCCCTACCTTTGGCCGCAGAGCTCGGTGTTTCCATTTGTGTCGAGAATGTTTGGAATCAGATGCACTACGATCACGATGGCGATTCCAATCAAACGGCTGACGAACTGGTGCGCTTTGTGGATGCTTTTGACTCTCCTTGGGTCGGCATGCAGTTTGATATCGGCAATCACTGGAAATACGGATCGATGGGTGACTGGATCCGGACACTTGGAAAACGTGTCATCAAACTCGACGTCAAAGGTTTCTCAAGGGCTCAAGGCAAATTCTTAGCCATTGGTGAGGGTGACATTGACTTCGCAGACGTTCGTAAAGCTCTGCACGAAATCAATTACCATGGTTGGTGTGCAGCCGAAGTAAAAGGTGGAGACTTCGACGCCTTAAAGACGATATCAGGACAAATGGATCGAGTCTTTGGTTTATAGGAAAGTAATTCCTACTGAGATCGAACGACCTTCAAGGATGACACGGTGTCATTCCAATCCCCAGGAAAACTCTTCATCGTCGGTTGATGAATATCGAGAGTGATAGACTCTCCTCCAAAATCCTTGGCCTGGTATAGAATAATCTTAAACCCACGCTCCACCATCACCGAGGATAACTTATCGTTCCAGCGCTTGTCTCTTAAGTTGGAAACTTGTTGTCCATCATAGAGAGCCATGTAGCCACCTTGGAAATTGGCATCCTCATAAATCGTCCCCGCATAACGCGGTTGTCCCTTAGAGTATAAACCATCTCCATTTTTGGGAATGATCTCAAAGGAGGAAACAGCGTCGTTCCAATTACGTTTTTTAGGGTCTCGACGACGAAGATCCTTCAGATTGGAAACTGACTCGTCGATCCGCAGTGAATGCCCTTTAAAATTGGCGTCCTGAAATAAAATGACCGAATAATCACCTTTGATGTAAATGGAAGAAATCCGGTCATTCCATCTTGCTCGTGATTGTCCGACTCGATTCAAGTCACCCACGATTTCCAATTTATCGAAAGTCAAAGATTGGCCATTAAATCCGCCATTTTCATACATTCTGACTTCACCCACCTTGATACTTGTCGTCGGTCTCACTTGAGTAGCAGAAGCCTGAGACTGGGGAGCTGAATACACCCCCGCCGTGAGTAACAATCGAAGTGATCCAATAGGTCGGTTTCGAATGCGTCTCATATCAGAGATACTTTGCGATACCTTCATCAAGTTTCCCTGGAAACCCAGGTCGTTGTATAGGTGCAAAACAACGTCCCCATGAATTTCGATAGAACCGACCATATATTCCTGAGAAGGCCAGAGTCCCGTACTGTCCAATTGGCCCGTAGCGTCCATTTCTTCGCCCGGCACGAGTCGGTAGGAAGCTCCCGAGTAATTTTGCCCAGAATAAAGTACCGCATGACCATTCTCGATATTCGGTTGCGCGATGCTTGAGGTCGAAAGAAAGGACAGCAGAAGCAGCAAAATAACGGAACAAATAGGACGAGAATGATTCATAAGCGGAATCAAGGAACAAGGATACTAGATCAAGGTTGCCAAGTACCTAAAGGATCAAATGCAGGTTCTATCAATTCGTCTTTCCATCCCTCAAACGCTTTGTTTAAGCGGTTTACCTGCCCAGGATGCTCTTCAGCGACATTTGTTTCTTCCCCAATGTCTTTAGAAAGTTGATACATCGAAGAACTATTTTCTTTCTCCAACACCACCAATTTGTCATCTGCTACCCTAGCAGCTCCTTCACCTGCATCCCATTTTAGCCAAAAGAGAGACTCATGAGGCCTGCCTTTCTTTTTACCGGTCACAAAAGGTATTAAGTCGACGCCGTCGAGCGGACGCTCCGGGGCAATATCAACACCGGTCAGCTGGACCATCGTGGCCGGGATATCCAGTGAACTTACCGGGTAATCGTAGTCGATTCCTGCAGGAACTTTTCTGGTCCAACGGAAAGCAAACGGCACCCGCATACCGCCTTCATAGATCGAGCCTTTTCGATCACGGAGTGGTGTGTTAATCGAACCGTTGTTGGTCGCACCTCCGTTATCAGAGAGAAAGAATACCAGGGTGTTTTCATCTAGCTTCAGCTCGTCTAATTTGTCGAGTACCCGCCCCACCCCGTCGTCCACTGCGCTGATCATGGCTGCATAAGTTTTGCGGAGTGGATCTTCAATATGATCAAAACGACTCAGGTATTTCTCCGTCGCCTGCATCGGCGTATGTGGAGCGTTGTAGCTGAGATATAAAAAGAATGGTTTCGTAGAATTTCGCTCAATGAAATCCACCGCTTCATTGGAGAGCTCATCCGTTAAATATTCATCTGTCTCGATGCGCGTCTCATTTCGCAAGAGCTTTGTATTATACCAACCACCAGCTCGATCAACCGATTCGATATCTGGATAGATAAGATCTTCGGGAAAGTAACGATGTCCTCCAGCTACAAACCCATAGAATTCGGTGAAGCCTCTTGCATTCGGACGAAAGCGAGGATGCGTACCCAAATGCCACTTACCGATGATACCAGAGTGATAATCCACTTTCTTTAGAATCTCGGCAATGTTCTCCTCCTCAACAGGGAGACCCGCCTGCGAATCGAACGGATTGAGCGTAGGATTGCGGTGATAACCAAAGCGACCTTGATAACGACCGGTGATAAGTCCCGCTCTACTCGGTGAACATACCGAATAAGTCACATACCCATTCGTGAACCTCACTCCTTCATGAGCAACTCGATCGATATTGGGAGTGGGAATGTCTGTGCAGCCATTGAATCCAACATCCCAGTAGCCCTGGTCGTCAGTAAGAATGATAACCAGATTCGGATTGGGGTTTTGAGCCAAGCTACTGACAATCCCAATGAGAATGACAATCAGCGCAGCAAAAGAAAAACGGTTCCTATAAAGCATAAGCGGAATTACATAGCAGATATTGCTCAACAAAAGAAGTAGTAAGCAGGATCGTTTCTAGTCCTAAGATTTTTCAAAATCTTGTTTCAATGCCTCACCCTCTTCGTTGGATTCCACTTCTAGTTTCGAACCGGTAAATTGATCAAACAAGCTTTGATGCGCCTCCAACGAGAATTCATCTTCTCTCGTTTCGTATTCCTTGACCCATTCTAAGAGAAAACCCAAGCGTTCGTCATGCTCTTCTTTGGAAGCATATTTGTGCGATTCCCAAGGACGAGCCCTACAATTAGTAATGCAGGTTTCAACTCCAAGGTTCATAAAAATCAGCTGAGTTGCTTTCGACAAAAAGTGGCTGATTAGCCCGGTGTAACATCCTTCAACAACCCACTGTTCGGAGCAGCCAATAAAAGCATCCATTTTTCCTTACTGACAGCCTCATCCTCCCTGACCCCCGGTTGATCCGCTTTCTATGCCACCGTATCCAAATCCAGATACGCCATCGAAGGAAGCCTACCAATCGATTTCGCAAGGGTCGATTTACTAGACCCGGAGTTACCAAAAATAAGGATTCTTTTCACGATAAACAGAGAGACAGTTTTCAGGCGCGGAAGAAAACAAAAAAGCAAGTTAACCTATACCTTCAACTATCCACGCATATGCTTGATGATGCGTTTTACTGAATCGCTAACATTGTAGAGATTACCTCGATCGGATTCCCCCGCGAGACGGCGGGCTTCGGCAGCGTTCTCAGCCATTTCTTCGACTGTCTTAGTTTTTAGTCGAGCGGCGCCTTCATAATCATCCCTTGTTTCAATAGGCCAGCCAACCTCAGCGCGGTAGGCTTTGATTTTGGCAATTTCGTCTTTGTATTGCGGCATCCATGGCTCGAGTGCGATAAGCATTTCATCCGCCATTTGCCATACTTCTGGTGGATTGCAAACCGCGCCAGTCAGGGGATCAAGTAGCATGGACTGCTTTAGCAGATCAACATCTCCATGAACCGCCGCTTCCATAGCCATCCGTTGAACGGTAATGCTGTTGTTACAAATTCCTGCAAGCCCTAAGGGAAGGTCGCCAACGATAGGCATGTTTATTCCGTTAGCATCGACATAGCCGGGTGCCTCGATGATGGCATCGTCGGGCAAGTTGGTTATCACCCCATTATTTACCACGTTGAAATGTCCTCGGTAAACGCATCCTGTTTCCAAGCCTTCGATAATCCAACTGCCATGTTCATGACTACGTGCCTCTTGCTTGTAATCGAAAGGAGGCTCTTTCAACCAATTCGGGAAATCGGTATCAAACCAGTTTCGCGACTCTGTGCAGATTCGTAGATAGCCTCCCGTCTCACCCAAGATCCAACGATTCATGTTGATCCAGTCATTAATTTCGTCGAGGCGTTTAGGATACCACGCTAAATACTCGCTGACGTGTCCGTTGGATTCTGTGCAGAAATATCCAAATCGTTTCAGGATATCGATACGGAGTTTTTCCTCTTGGCTGACGAAAGGATGCTTCTCCATGGCATCGAGCAATTTTCCAGTCAGGTCTTCGCCTTTGTGTTTTAAAGAAATAAACCACTTCTGGTGATTTATGCCCGCGCAAATCACATCCAGTTCTTCTAGGGGAATATCAAAAGCTTTGGCGATCAGCTTCGTGTCGTTCTGCACTCCATGACAGAGACCGATCGTGCGTACGCCCCCATACTTATTGCAGGCCCAAGTATTCATAGCCATGGGGTTGGCATAGTTGAGCATCAGACAATCCGGTGCCGCCACTTCGCGTATATCCTTACAAATATCCAACAAGGTATTAATCCCACGCTGAGCGTAAAAGATGCCTCCAGTGCAAAGCGTATCCCCTACACATTGATCGACCCCATATTTAAGAGGGATGTCGACATCGTGCTGAAAGGCCTCCAATCCGCCGACGCGGACCACACATATAATATATTTAGCATCCTTGAGTGCTTCCCGACGATCGGTGGTCGAGTGAATCTTGATATCCAATCCATTGGCGTCGATATCCCGTTGGGCGAGCTGCGTAACCATGTCCTGGTTTTGCTCCGATATATCAGTAAACGAAATTCGGATATTGCGAAATTCTGGGACAACGAGGGTATCGCGTAGAATCTTGCGCGTGAAGCCGACACTACCGGCACCAATGAAGGCTATTTTGAAATCGTTTCCCGTCATGATACGGTCAGCATAACCGATCTCAGAACAAAATGCATTTGCAAAAATGTGTTTTTGCACTTTTGTGCGTCTTATGCGGATTAGAAATGTCCAATTCATTTCCGGCTCTTCCCTCAGGCTTCCCCTCTTCTGGCAAGCGGTAGGCCACGAGCGTGTAAAGACCTATAGTTAACGCTTTGAAGGACATAAGCGGCCATATTTAAAACTCCTCTGGCAAGTTACCTTATCTGGAGCAGGATACCTTCAGACAACCAACAACCGGCCCATAAAATTAGCTAAAGGTCCAAGTTTCATAGCTCAATTCCCCAGTGATCATACCTGCTACTATTCCAAACAAGAGAGTCACTGGGAATTCGCCTACATCATCCTGGCAGGCCCAGCTCTACCTCAATTATTGGAGCGTATACGGAATCGCCCGGTGACCGTTTTTAATCACTCCATCGATCCGCAGATTCAGAAGAAGGTGCTGGATATGATTAACCAGTATCAAGATGGAATGGAAGATGGCTGGAAATGTATGTCGGAAGCGGGAGACATTCTTTCCTTACTCCTGAAAGAGGAAGCTCAATGCGACGACCGGGTGAATACAAGTCGCCGGATAGCCCGTGATCCGGATATACTTGATCCGATTGTAAAGAACCCGGGGCTCACCATCTCGAAGAGCGGTTGGGCGGAGGAAAAAGGTCAGTCCCGGTTCCAGCTCTATCGACAAGTTAAAGCCAAGACGGGCGTAAGCCCCAAGGATGTGCGCAACCAACAGCGCGTTAAGGAAGCGATTCGTTTTCTAAAACGAGCCAAGCTCTCTATGAAAGACATAGCCACCCTATCCGGGTTTAAGGACCAGGCTTACTTCTGCCGATTCTTCAAAAAACAAACGGGATTTACACCCACCCAATGGCGGCAGCAGTTTGGTGCGGAGGGGTAAAATGATTCGCGGAGCGAAACAAAGATGTCAGGGGATAGGCTCTTCCTCTTAATACCGCATTTAAAGCGGCTCGCTCGGCGATCGAGCCCTACCATCAAATTTCCAATCCTTACTTTATAAGGTGGGGTCTGATCGCCGTGTACAGACCGTAGGCATAGTGCCGAGCAGACCGTTCTATTATTAGAGAAAGACTGAGAGAAAGAAACCTATGGCGACAAATAAAAACCGCCTCCAAACGGAGACGGTTTTGAAAAGTATTAACTCGTCAGAAACTACTCAGCTTCTTCGAGTTCGCGAGCCGCGTTGATGATCTCGGCGAAGGACTTGGCATCCAAGGATGCTCCTCCGATAAGGCCACCATCGATGTCGGTTTGCGAAAGGAGCTCCTTCGCATTACTACCTTTCATAGAACCACCATACTGGATGCGGATCTTTTGGGCGATTTCACTACCAAACAGATCGGTCAAAATTCCACGAATAGCAGCGTGCACTTCTTGAGCCATTTCTGGAGTCGCTGTTTTGCCGGTGCCGATGGCCCAAACAGGTTCGTAGGCGACTACTAAACTTTCGGCATCCTCATTTGTGACATTGGCGAGTCCTCCACGCGTTTGCGTTTCAACGACCTGCAGTGTACTTCCGGATTCGCGCTCTTCAAGAGATTCGCCCACACATAGGATGGGTTTCAAATTATTGGCAAATGCAGCCAGAACCTTCTCATTGATAAATGCGTCGGACTCTTTGAAGTATTCACGACGCTCACTGTGACCGAGAATTACGTATGAAGCGTAGAAAAAACGCAGCATCTCAGCAGATACCTCACCGGTGTAGGCTCCACTGGCGGCAGGGTGCATATTTTGACCACCCAGTTTCACTGGAGAATCTTCTACGACTGTAGCAACAGAATCCAAGGAGGTAAAAGGAGGACAAAGGACAGCTTCAACAACTGTCTGATCTCCTACTTCTTTTACCACGCCTTCAGCGAGTTCAACTGACTCGCCAGCGGTCTTGTTCATTTTCCAATTTCCAGCGATGATGTATTTACGGTGCTTTTCCATGTTCTAAAGTGTCTATTGTGTTA
Organism: uncultured Opitutales bacterium; assembly: GCA_938075565.1. Lineage (GTDB taxonomy): Bacteria > Verrucomicrobiota > Verrucomicrobiia > Opitutales > UBA2995 > UBA2995. The sequence goes on from CALJGU010000263.1 coordinate 11,843, forward strand.
AATGGTATCAAGTGAGCTGACGCCGGGCAATTCCTTCCCTTCAAGAAAGTTCAAGCTGGCACCTCCTCCAGTGCTAATGAATGAGACCTTGTCGCCGTTGCCACTGTTCTTGATCGCTTTGACCGAATCCCCTCCTCCGATAATGGAGATGGCATCCTGATTCGCAGCTACGGCATCGGCCACAGCAAATGTGCCAATTGAGCAGGCTTCGATTTCGAATACGCCCATAGGACCATTCCAAAGAACCGTTTTAGATTCAGCTACGACTTGCTTATAAAGCTCTACGGTCTTGGGTCCGATGTCGACGCCTTCCCATCCATCAGGAATGTCGCCTTCGGCTACATCCACCTCGCCAACCGAGCGAGAACCGAAATCAAGCGCGTTGGTAATTTTGGTGTCGATCGGAAGCAGAAAGCGAACGCCCTTTTCGGCAGCCTTATCAATAGCTGATTGAGCGACATCTACTTTGTCCGGCTCTGAAAGGCTATCCCCTACTTTCTTTCCGTTTGCCAAAGCAAACGTGTAAGCCATGGCACCTCCGATAATGATATTGTCGGCCTTTTCCAGAAGGCGGTCGATGACCTTGATCTTATCGGAAACTTTGGCGCCTCCGAGAATAACCGTGAATGGCTTCACGGGTTCTTCAGTCTTATCTCCAAGAAATGCCAATTCACGCTCTATAAGGAATCCGGCAACATTGGTGTCTACGTGAGCCGTGATACCCGCGGTAGATGCGTGGGCGCGGTGAGCGGTTCCAAAAGCATCATTTACAAATACATCGGCCAAAGAACCGAGTTGTTTTGCAAACTCAGGGTCGTTGCCTTCTTCACCAGCGTGGTAACGAACGTTCTCCAGCAAAAGAACTGAACCTGACTGGAGCGCATTGACAGCGGCCTCAACGTCGGAGCCAACACAGTCTTCTGCAAATTGAACGGGCATACCCAGCTGCACAGCCAATTCTTCGGCGGCAGGCTTGAGACTGAAGGCCGGATTGACCTGCCCCTTTGGTCGTCCTAGGTGACTGGCGAGGATAACTTTGGCACCAGCCTCAATTAAATGCTTTATGGTAGGGAGCGCAGCGACGATGCGGGTGTTGTCGCTGACTTTACCGTTTTCGTCTAAAGGAACATTGAAATCGACTCGAACGAAGACGCGTTTGTCCTGCACTTCGATATCACGGATAGTTTTCGTTTTGGCCATGACCAACTAGGAAAAAATTTGAGGATGCGGATTTGAAGGCCAGTAGTGGCCTAAGTCAAAAAAGAAGCCGCGACCCATGGATGTGGTTCGCGGCTTCCTGATGACATAAAGATGTTATAGGTAGGCAGCTACCTTCTTCAACAAGTCGACGCAACGATTGGAGTAACCCCACTCATTGTCGTACCAAGAAACAAGTTTAAAGAACGTATCAGACAAACCAATACCTGAACCGCCATCAAAGATAGAAGATGCTGGGCAGTGGATGAAATCGCTGGAAACAACCTGATCTTCGGTGTATTCAAGAATACCCTTCAAAGGTCCTTCAGCAGCAGCTTTCATTGTGGCACAAATTTCTTCGTAGGAAGTAGCCTTTTCAGTTTTCACGGTCAAATCCACAACCGATACGGTTGGAGTTGGAACGCGGAATGCCATACCCGTTAGCTTACCTTGAACTTCAGGAAGTACGAGGCCAACTGCTTTAGCGGCACCTGTTCCAGATGGAATGATGTTCAATGCAGCGGTACGTCCACCCTTCATATCCTTAGGAGAAGGACCGTCTACGGTTTTTTGCGTAGCGGTATAACTGTGAACAGTGGTCATAAGACCTTCAGCGATTCCGAAGTTTTCCAGAATAACCTTAGTGACAGGAGCCAAACAGTTGGTCGTGCAGGAAGCATTTGAAATCAAATTATCTTCGGCGGTGAGATCACCGTCATTCACACCCATAACAACGGTTTTCACGTTGCCCTTACCTGGTGCTGAAATGATTACCTTCTTCGCGCCGGCATCCAAGTGACCTTGTGCTTTGTCGTCAGCTACGAAAAGACCGGTTGACTCAATCACAACATCTACTCCGAGTTCTCCCCAAGGAAGAGCTGCGGGACCTTCGCGAACGGAAAGTACCTTGATGCTTTGACCGTTAACGACGAGTGAATCGCCGTCGTGGTCTACAGAGCCGTTAAAACGACCTTGAGTAGAGTCATACTTTAATAGGTAGGAGAGGTTTTCCGCAGGAACGAGGTCGTTGATAGCAACAACGTTAAATTCTGTTCCCAGGAGACCCTGATCAACTAGCGCTCTGAATACCAGGCGGCCGATACGACCAAACCCATTAATTCCTATATTTACTGCCATGGTTAGCTATTTTTTTTAGGTTCTATGTCTGTGTAAAAAGTGGTCAGAAAAACTGAAGCGAATACTTATGAACTTCCGGAGCACTTCATGGCAAGTGTTTATATATACCGAAAAGGGCAAATTAGAAGCAGCTTACCTAATCATTAGAAAAACAGGCTGAACTCCACATTTCTGGCAATAGCTGCCCCACATGGCCTCACGAATTCGTCTCAGCTCAATTATTTTAAGAAATCCAGAGGGCGCAGGAAACCGAGGGCATTTTGAGCCGAGACTCAAGCGGGATCAGAGCTGTATCTAGGCCAGCAGCATCAAATCGCTCGGAATCAGCTACTTGAACCCAGTCAAAGTCCAAATCCAGGTCATCCAGCTTAAATTTGCAGGAATAGGTCATCGGATTCACTACAAACAGCAACTGTCCAACTTTCTGAGTCTTGTTTGCGTTATACAACACAGCGAGACCAGCTCCCGAAGTTGCTGGGTAAAACTGGAAAAATCCCTCTTCAGGAAAGGCATCTAAACGCAGGAGATCCCCCAAGTCAGATTTGCGAAACTCAATCCAATCGTGGAAATAGCTGTGAGTCGCGGAGTAATCCACCTGACGCTGATAATCCAGGCCATTAATATCCCCACGTTGATAGGTATTTTTAACGCCCCACTTGCTCCGAAGAAAATCCTGCCCTTGAGAAAGCATCGGTGTGCCATGGCTCATCATCAATATACTGAGCATCAGATGTGTGCGTCGCCGATCTATCGGCGTCGGATAGTAGCCGTTGTGTCCGGTGTTTTGCGTAATATCATCCAGCCACGTCCGATCGTCATGCGACTCCGTATAATTCACTGTCTGGCTGGGGCGCGCAACCGAATCGCGTGAACCTTGCAAGAAATACCGAAGGGATCGGTAATCCCCCTTCCCTAAAATGTAGTGTTTAAGAAAATCCCGATAGCCGTCATTCCAGGACAAGTAATGCGTATACTTGAGATCTGAGCCGAGATGGCCCCGGAAACTCCAAGGTTCGGCGATAAGGATGACATCCGGATGTTTCTCCTTCACCGCATTTTCCACCTCACGCAATGCGTCCAGGCCAATGAGTTCAGCTAAATCAAAACGAAATCCATCCACCCCGTAGAATTCGATCAAATGCAACAGGCTATCAATAATGAGCCGCTTGCCCATAGGAGTGCTACAACGAAGGTCATTTCCACAACCGCTCCAATTACTCAACATCCCATCGGATTGAAGCTCAAAATAGTAGAGCTTATCGACGAACAATAAATGGGCTGGCTCACCGACATGATTGTAAACCACATCAAGAATCACGGCCAGACCTGCTTCGTGAAACGCTTCTACAAGCTCCTTAAACTCGCCAACCTGACTGGCTCCCAATGGATCGCTGGCATAGGTGCTTTCAGGGGAGAAGTAATTCACCGTCATGTAGCCCCAATGATATTCCTCCTTGGTGTGTGCGTCATTCTCCTGGATAGGCTGAAGTTCGACGGCATTCACGCCCCACTCTTTTAAATAGCAATGATCAGACTGAAGCCACTGGATCAATCCACGGTAGCCTTGTCGATCTTGAGAAGATAACTTGATCGGTGCCTTGGCAATAAGGTCCCTTAAATGAGCCTCACCAATGACGAGGTCTTTCTCCTTCGGAATCTGAAAGGGACTGGGCGCTTCAAATGCATCCTTATCAACAACAATGGCAGGACCCAAACGATTCACCACCGCCAAGGCGTAAGGATCCAGAATGTTCTCATCCGGGTCAAAATGCGAAAAGCCGGCCTGAGACGGCCCATCCATTCGATACCAATAGAATTTTCCAGTAAGATCCGAATCGACTACCACCTCCCAAACTCCATCACCGACTTGAATCAGGGGATGTCGGGTTGCCTCGTCCCAGTTTTCAGGTGTCTCAAGAACCATCAATTCTACCGTTGAGGCACGAGGGGCAAAAATACGGAACATCGTATTATTCTCATGCGGAATGGCCCCAAGACTTAACTGGGATCCCATTTTCAGGAAAAAATCACCCGGGGCAATGGCAGCTGCACTTTCAGGCTGAGCATCCAGAACCAAGAAATAATCCTGCGCCAGATCAATGGGCTCTTCCGTTTCGACAATGAGCAGGTGGCGACCTGAACGATTGCGATCGATGTAGTAATTCGAGGTTCCACCTGAATCCAAATACAAATTGGTAGCTTCCGCTCTTACGGAAAACCAATGGCCCTCGTGCGACACAAATTTAAAACCTGTTCCCGAATTA
>CALJGU010000264.1 GCA_938075565.1 uncultured Opitutales bacterium
TCACTCGATCAGGGCATCGGCAAAATAATTCAACAGCTCAAGGATTCAGGGATGTATGAGAACACCCTCATCATTTTCCTACAGGACAATGGAGGTTGCGCAGAAACGTTTGGCAGGCCTAAACGAATAGGACCTCTCGAACGCCCATCTGCCCCTACTCTACCACCCATGGGGAAAGATGAGCTTCAAACAGAAATGATCCCTTCGCAATCCCGCGACGGTTATCCCCTTCGCCGTGGAGAAGGTGTCATGCCCGGACCCCCTGAAACGGAAATTGGCTACGGAGAGAACTGGGCCAACGTTTCCAACACGCCCTTTAAGGAATACAAGCACTACTCCCACGAAGGTGGCATCAGCTCACCGTTGATTCTGCACTGGCCCAAAGGCATATCAGGTAAGGGAGAGAGCTTCCGCAAAACCAAGGAAGGTCCACTCTACGACTCACCTGCCCACCTCATTGATATCATGGCCACAGCCATCGACCTGGCTGAAACCAACTACCCGGATTACACGAATGGAAATAAATTGATCCCGCTTGAAGGGATCTCCTTACGACCATCATTTACAGGCGTTCCCTTGATACGTGGAAAACCAATCTTCTTCGAACACGAAGGCAACCGAGCCATTCGCGATGGCAAATGGAAACTGGTTTCTAAAGGACCCACCAGCGCGTGGGAGCTATACGATATGGAGAGTGACCGCACTGAAATGAACGACCTTTCAAGAAAGGAACGGAATCGCGCGGCTTATATGATGCATCAATGGGAGCAATGGGCTCATGAACGTGGAGTAGTTCCATTTCGTTCCTGGTTTGCCAATCCTGCAGTTAAGAAATCTAAGTAGGAATCAACAAAGGGAGGAATAATTATTCGACAGAGACGGTCTGTTGAATAGGACACTTATATTTGCAGGGATGATTTGGAGTAAATTTACCATTTTTCGAGTTTGTACGCTGGCATTTCTTTGCCTGATTTTATCGCGCTATGCGTCAGGACAAAATCAGGGACCGGCCATCACCACGCCGTTGCCGGACCAAATGCTGGATCAGGGCGGGCAGAGTTTGGACATCGACCTCACGGAATTCATGTCCGATCCCGATGTTACTTCTCCAGCTGTTCAGTTGGATATGACCTATAAAGGGAAAACTGAACCGATCTACCTGGCATTGTTCTGGGATGATTCGCCAAAGACAGCGCAAAACTTTGTCGACTACATCGAGGCCGGTCGTTTTGAGGGCAATTTCATTCATAGATCCGTACCTGGATTTATAATACAGGGTGGAGGCTATCGGTTTGGCGAAAATTCCACCTACCCTAGAGTACCGGCCTTCAGTTCGGTACAAAACGAGCCCGTTGTTAGCAATACTCGCGGGACCGTTGCGATGGCCAAACTCGAAAATGCTCCTAACTCTGCCACGAGTGGTTGGTTCATCAATCTGGCGAACAATGCTTCCAACCTAGACATCCAGAATGGCGGTTTCACAGCCTTCGCCAAAGTCTTGGGAAACGGCATGACTATCGCTGACGAGATTGCAGACATCCCTAATTATAATTACGGCGGTGCCTTTGCAAATCTCCCATTGTCCCGGGATCCTTTCCCGGACGACCCCCTACGAACGGACTTTGTCGAAACCAATGCCTCGCTCATCGAACCCCTCCAATTCTCTGCTACTTCAAGCGATTCCGACGTGGTAACTGTGTCTGTAAATGACGAAGGAGAGCTCACTTTGACTCCTTCAACAAACAATGCTGGAGAAGCAACCATCACCATTGAAGCCACCGACCTGGATGGGGCGAAACGTGAAACCACCTTTGCGGTCGATGTCCTATCCAACGTACTATCGTTTGAAGACTGGCAGACAGCTAATAGTTTTTCCGATCCGGAGGATGCACTGGCAAACAACGATCCCGACAAGGATGGATGGATAAACTTACTTGAATACGTTCTCATAACCGATCCCCTAAATCCAACTCACCCGGATTCACGTTCAGAAGCCTTGGGGAATGGTAACTTCCGATTCTCCATTCGCAAAAACGTAGCGACCGATGTACGGGTTGAATCTTCGATCGATTTGGAAAGCTGGGTGCAGATCTGGAATTCCAGCCAGGGTCAATCTGGCCCCGGGGTAATTGGCTATCAAACGAATGAGGACCTAGCTACCATTACCCTCCGCCCCAATCCATTTGGACTCAACCTCGTCCCACGCTACTGGCGAATTACCGTAGTTGAGGGTGATAGCTGATAAGGCCTACCGAAGATAAATTCCAACGGTTGCCTCATCCAAAACATCACTGGCCTCTTTCTTCAGATCTTCTCCAGTGGTGATTTCCACATCCAAATCCAAATACGCCTTTTTCTTTTCCGAGTACGCTGGCCAGTTAGGGAGTCCGTTACGATTTGGATTTCCTGTCTTAGCGAATTGCGCCCAATAATCAGTCACTTGATCCGACAAGCGCTGGCTATCCGGATTGTTCTCGGGCTCCTTAATGGTGTTAAACACGTAGCGAAGTTCGATGGCATGAGGAGCTCCCAGCTTTGGATTCTTGGGATATCCTCGCGAAAATTGATACTGATGAACAGCAGACGTTAACTGGGTCATACCATCCAAAAGTTTCCGGGCCGGCTGAACGAACCAGGCGTCGGTTACAAACTCACTCCCGGCAGCTTTCAACTCCTGCTGTGTTTCTCCGGGATAAAGAGCGACCACATCCGGTGTCGCTGAACCATAAAAGCCATGGAGCTTTTTCGCAAACGCGGAACGTTCCTCAAAGTTCACAAAACCGGAGAAATAGTTCCCTTCGTCTTTGGTCGTACCTATGATGACCGGGATGTCTGCTTGCTTGCCCTCGCTAAATATATCCTGCGGGTGGCCGGGCAATAACCAGCCATCAATCGTCGGCCGAGTTCGGTAGTAGCCAACCGTTTTCACGACCTCGCTAAATGGCAGTGCTCTCAAAGCAGCTATACCATCAGGGCCTGTATCTGTGGTGTGCTTACTGGCCCACTCAACTCCCAGCTCTTCTGCACTCGGCAGGTTTGCCAAGGGCTGTTTCAGGTGCGCGAAATTCGATTCAGCCATATTGTCGATGTAGCCAAACATCCAAGGGCTTTGAATAATGGCCTTGTGGAACAATCCACTCGCCAAGGGTGAGGAGCAAAGCACTGAGACGCTCGTCCCTCCTGCTGATTCACCAAAGATCGTCACATTGCCGGGGTCTCCGCCGAAGGCTTCTATGTTTCGCTGAACCCATCGCAGAGCTTCTATCTGATCTAGAATTCCGTAGTTCCCGGATACCCCATAGCCTGTCTCGGCCGATAAGCCCGGATGAGCCAAAAATCCCAGCGCACCCAAACGGTAATTGATTGAAACCAAGACCACGCCTCGCTCCGCAAAGGAACTCCCATCGTAAAATTCCTTATGTCCCCACCCACGGTTTAATCCTCCACCATGAATCCACACCATAACAGGTAGTTTGGCTTCAGGCTGATTCGTTTTAGTCGTCCAAATGTTCAGAAACAAACAGTCCTCGCTCTGGTGCTCGCTAACGCCTTTTCCAACATTCTGAGGAGCAATGGGAGAAAACAGCTGGCACATTTTTAAGCCCTTCCATTCTTTTACCGGCAAGGGGGCACGCCAGCGCAGATTTTTAACCGGTGGCTCTGCATAACGAACACCGCGAAAGACTTCCAATCCCAACTCCTGGTCCAACACGAACCCAGACAAAATTCCTTCCTTCGTCTGTACCGGTTTTCCTCGTACACCGAAACAAACAGCCGGAACCAAAAATAGAAATAAGACCAAACACTTCATTAGTTACTTACTTAGAATGAATCACAACGGACTTCATTTCCGTCATTTCTTCGACGGCATACTTTGGACCTTCGCGACCTAGACCACTATCCTTCAAACCACCATAAGGCATGCAATCGGTCCGCCACATCGGGCCCCAGTTAATGTGGATATTTCCGCTTTGCACTTCACGAGCGAAGCGAACTGCCGCATCAATGTCCTGAGTGAATATGCCTGCGCTCAATCCAAATTCTGAATCGTTGGCCAAACGAATCGCCTCATCCACATCCTTCACTCGCTGAACACCCACAGCTGGCCCAAATAGTTCTTCTCGAGAAATGCGCATATCCGATGTGACACCATCCACTAACGCAGGTTGCACGATGGCTCCACTTCGCTGCCCGCCGGCCACAATGCTGGCACCTGCAGCACCAGCTTCCTGGATCCAGCTTTCCACTCGGACGGCGTCCGACTCACGCACCATAGGACCAATATTGGAGCCTTCGTCGAGTTGGTTGCCTGCTATCAGCCCTTCTACTTTGGGAAGTACCGCACTCATAAAATCATCGTGCACCGAATCCACCACCAGTAAGCGCTGTGCCGATATACAAACCTGTCCCGCATTGGCGAAGCCGGAAGCCACCGTTTGTTGAGCGACCAAGTCCATATCGGCATCGGGCAATACGATCATCGGGCAATTGGATCCCAACTCCATCGTCACTTTTTTGATTCCTGCAACTGAGCAAATTAGCTCCCCTACTTCCTTACTTCCGGTGAAGGATATCTTTCGCACCCGTGGATCAGAGCAAATACCCTGTCCGACCGTGCGACCGCTTCCAGTGATACAGGATAGCGCCAGAGGAGGCATCCCAGCCTCAAGTAATATCTCGACGAGCTTCAGAGAAATGAGCGGGGTGTCACTAGCTGGTTTAAGCACCACCGCGTTTCCGGCTGCCAGCGCTGGCCCTACCTTGTGACAAACCAGGTTGAGCGGAAAATTAAAAGGCGTTACGGCAGCTACGACTCCGCAGGGGACACGTAAGGTGAAGCCCAGTTTGTTTCTGACATCTTTGCCGCCATCTAGTGGTAGGACTTCTCCGGATAGGCGTTTCGCCTCTTCTCCACTGAGCTCGATCGTCTGAGCTGACCGATCAATTTCCATTCGACCTTCAGCAATGGCCTTGCCCTCTTCCGAGCTCAACACTTGTGCCAGTTCTTCCTGACGTTCACGCATCAAGTCAGCCGTTTTCCGAAGAATTAAAAAGCGCTCATAGCCGGTTAAAGCCTCCATCACCTTGGCTCCCTCTACCGCAGCGGCAATCGCCGTATTCACATCGTCCGATGATGCCTTCGGCACGGTATCAATCACCGAGCCATCGTAAGGGTTTGTTACTTCGAGGACCTCATCGCGGTCCTGCCAACTTCCATTGAGAAAAAATTTCATAGTTAGGGCTTAAGTTCAGTTAACAACAGCTTCACTCAAACCATGACAGCAAGTGGAAACAAGACAAAGAGAATATCTGTTCTTTCTAAAATTCTTTTGTCACATCGTTCTCCCGCCATCCAACACAAGAATCTGCCCGGTCGATTTAGAGGATTCGAGAGCAAGGTAGACCACGGTGTCCGCCACGTCTTCCGGCTGAATGAGTTCAGGTATGGGAATCACCGAAACACGCTCTTCGATCTCTTCCTCGGTCATACCTTGACGCAGCCAAGTGCTATTTATGGGACCCGGGCAAACGGCATTGAAACGTATCTTTGGGGCAAAGGCTTTTGCTAATGACTTGGTCATCGTATTCAAGGCGCCCTTACTGGCACAGTAAGCGATTGAGGACCCAGAGCCCGAAAAAGCGGCTGCCGATGATATATTCACCACCGCTGCACCTTCCGATTGCTGAAGCAAGGGTATCGCCGCACGAATCACAAAAAATGGTCCCTTGGTATTCACAGCCAGGATCGAATCCCACTTGGCCTCGTCCATGGCGGCCAAGTCATCGTGATCGACAAAGTGAGTGGTCCCTGCCGAGTTAACGACCACATCGAGTCGGCTAAAGCGATCCTCCACTTTCCGGAGCATCTCCACTACCTCCTCATTTTGGCTAACGTCACACTGCGCTAGTAGCACCTGCGACCCATGATTCTCTGCTAATCGACGAGTCTCTTCGGCTTCTTCCACTTTCCCCAAGTAGTTAATCACTACATCAAAGCCCAACTTCGCAAATCGCACTGCACAAGCTCGACCTACACCAGAGCCACTTCCTGTAATTAACGCTACCCGTTTCGTCTGCTCACTCATTGTTGAAATGCTTAAAACCTATCCGCTTGCTTGAAGATCGGGCAACACTCTTGCGTTGACCTAATTGTTCTTTCTTCGAACATTTGTGCGAAGAAAGAACATCGTTTCAATTACACAAAATGACGTCAACCCCCATAGACCAACAGAACCAAGCTTCCATTCTGTTTCGCAAAGGAGATCCGAACTTCATGAATTCGCTGGCACGGGGGATTGCCGTGTTGAGCGCGTTTTCAGACAATTCCACTGGTTTAAAGATGACCCATCTCAGTGATCGGACGGGGCTCTCCCGAGCTGTAGTTCGCCGCTGTCTCTATACCCTGGAACAGTTGGGCTATGTCCGCAAATCCACGGATGGATTTCACTTAGAGCCCAAGGTCATTTCGTTGAGTCAGACTTACTTCTCAGCGTCACCACTCACCACTCAGGCCCAGGAGTTCTTGGATCGTGTGAAAGATGCCACTGGAGAATCTTGTTCTCTGGCTGTGCTCGACGAGGATGAAGTCGTTTACGTGGCCCGCTCAGCCGCTAAGAAAGTAATTGATCTAACTCTGGGCATTGGTAGTCGCTTACCCACCTACTGCTCCTCTTTAGGGCGAGTCTTACTCGCAGACTATGACGATGAAGATATTCTCAGTAGACTCAAAGACATGGACCGGGTCAAACGCACCAAATACACGAAGACCGAAATCAATGAACTCTTGGAAGTCATTCGCGAATCCCGCTACAGTGGGTACTCGTTAGTCAATCAAGAGCTGGAGATCGGACTTCGGTCAATTTCCGTTCCGGTGCGAAATCAAAATCAACGAGTCATCGCAGCCATGACCGTCGGAGTCCAAGCCATGCAAACCCCCCAGCGTACTATGGAAACAGAAATCTTGCCGATTCTAAGGTCTGCCTCCAAAGAATTGGGCTCACAACTCATCTGCTGAAAAAGGACCCCATGGAAAAAGATACCGCATTTGAGATGGCGACATCGAACATTCGCTTCGGCGAAGGCATCACTGCAGAGATCGGTATGGATCTAAGCGATGCAGGGCACCAAACGGCCCTGGTCATCACGGATGAAAACCTCGCACAACTTCCACCCGTCGCAAACACGCTCGCCTCCCTGGAAGCCAAAAAGATCTCCTACCAGCTATATAAGCAGGTTCGTGTGGAGCCCAATGACCAATCCTTTCTCCACGCCATTCGCTTCGCCGAAGAACAAGCCTTTGATTGCATTGTCGCCGTCGGTGGTGGCTCGGTCATTGATACCGCCAAAGCGGTCAATCTTTACACAACTTACCCAGCGGATCTGCTCGACTATGTAAACGCACCGATTGGTAAAGGAAAGCCAGTGCCAGGGCCTGTGAAACCTTTGTATGCGATTCCGACCACCTGTGGAACAGGAAGCGAAACAACAGGAGTATCGATTTTCGACCTCAGTTCTATTCATGCCAAGACGGGCATCGCTCATAGACAACTTAAGCCAACCCTCGGACTAATTGATCCGGAGAACTTAAGCAGCCTGCCCGCTACAATCGTCGCATCAACCGGATTGGACGTACTTAGCCATGCCATTGAATCTTACACCGCCATCCACTTTAAGGAACGCCCAAGGCCCGAGAGACCTATTCTACGCCCTGCGTATCAGGGTTCTAATCCCATCAGCGATCTCTGGTCCCTGGAAGCATTGAGGATGGTCGATAAATATCTAATCCGTGCGTATCAGGATTCTGATGACATTGAAGCACGTGGCCGTATGCACCTCGCAGCCGGCATAGCCGGAGTCGGATTCGGCAACGCAGGGGTTCACTTGCCGCACGGCATGTCCTATCCTGTTTCCAGCCACGTTCGCGAATTTGTGCCCGAGGGATTCAACACCGACCACCCACTCGTCCCCCATGGCATGTCGGTCATCCTCAACGCACCAGCCGTGTTTCAATTCACCGCTTCGACCAACCCCGAGCGTCACCGCCAAGCAGCAGAAGCACTTGGAGCTGAGGTCAGCGGAGTCGCAGACGCCGACATCGGAGAAGCCTTGGCCCAACGAATCATTGAATTCATGAAAGCTTTGAACATGCCCAATGGCCTCGCAGCAGTCGGTTATACCGAAGCGGATATTCCCACACTCGTAGAAGGAACTTTACCCCAACATCGCGTCACGAAACTTTCACCCAGACCGGCAGACGAATCAGACCTCACTGAGCTGTTCAAAGATGCCATGAGATATTGGTAGTACCAGGAGGTAATCCTACTCCTATTTTATTTGCTACGTGGCAAAAAAAGGTAGGGCGTCCTCGCCGAGGGCGCCGATACACGAACAATAGTTTTTTGAACAGAAGGTAATGAAGCACTAGCTCGCTCCAATCTTCCTTACCTTCGTTATCTTCTGTTTAAAATTTCATCGCTGGTAGCTCTTCTCTGTACTCCATCGCATTATTTTTAGGACAAAAAAAGGAGGACAAAAATAACTCATCTCTAACTGTTTTTGCCCAACTATTTCTGCCCTTAACCACAAAAGCCAACCGCCCGCTTCGCTCGAGAACGCTGAGTTCGCTGAGCAAAACAAATAAACAATTCTCTGCGCTCTCCGCGGCCTCTGCGGTTAAAATTACGTAGCTGCTAGAGGTCTCTACACAACCAACGTAACCATCTTCCCTATCTCTTCGGCCAAAACCTTCAGTCCTCCATCGATACGCTCAACCGGTGGATTACTGAAATTCAAACGCATGAACTGAGCTCCCTCGTCTTCTGTCGGGAAGAAAGGACCACCCGGCATGAAGGCAACGCCCTGCTTGAGGCAACAGCCAAGTAGTTCACGGATCTGGACAGGCTCCTTCAATCGCAGCCAAAAGAAAAGACCACCCGCCGGTGTATTCCATTCCGCTAGGTCTTTAAAATGGGTCTCCAAAGATTGAGCCATCACCTGCTGCTTCTCATGATACAACGATCGCAATTGTTGAGTACGCTTGGCCATCAGATCTTCATCCGACAACCACTGGTGAACCACGGCTTGCGAAAATCGATTAGAGTGCAGATCAGCCGCTTGCTTAAGCTTAAGCAGATGCGGGAAGAACTCGGGAGAGCAACCTAGACATCCGAGTCGAAGCCCAGGTGCCAGGATTTTGGATACGGTGTTAAAATGGATCCACTTAGCCTTTTTAAGAAAGGAACAAATAGGCACCGTGCAGGCATCCGTATAGTTCAACTCGCCATAGGGATCATCTTCGATAAGCGTTACCTCATACTCGTCAAGTAACGCGGCCACCGCTTTTCGCTTTTCCAATGAATAACAAATCCCCGATGGATTTTGAAAACTGGGACAGAGGTATATGAAGCGAACGTCTCCTTTTTGAAGCACTTGCTCAAACTCCTCCAGGTTCGGGCCATCAGCTTCCAAACCAAAGGGTTCAAATTCAGCTCCAAACAATGCAAAGGATTGAATCGCAGCCAAATAGGTAGGTTTCTCAATTCCTACGGTGACCCCTGGTTCAATGAATAACTTACTGACTAGATCGACACCTTGCTGTGCACCCGAAGTAATCAGCACTTGTTCAAAGCCACAGTCGATTCCTTTGGCTTGAAAGCGCTCGGCAAACAGCTCTCGCAGGGATCGTTCACCTTCCGAAGCTCCATACTGAAAGCTGGAACCCTCATCATCCGGCAGCTTCAAGCCTTTAAAAGCTTCGTTGGCTGGCAGTCCCCCAGCAAAGGACAGCATGTCCTTGTTGTTGGCATGGGATAGGATTTCACGGGCAACGGAGCCCGTCAGGCGACTGATTCTTGAAGCGTACATAGTGGGTGCTGATTTATCTACAATATTAGCATTGTTTCCTTAGATACACTAATGCTATCTAAATCTTATATTAATACCTTTTTGATATGATTGATATTTCTCTAAAGCAACTGGAATGCTTTCTGGAGGTGTGCCGTGACTTCCATTTCACGAACGCGGCTAAAAGGCTGAATATCTCCCAGCCGCCTCTCAGTCGCCACATTCAGGAACTCGAAACAGCAATTGGGGCCAAACTCTTTCACCGTGAAGGGAAGCGCATCCGCCTCACTCGGGCGGGAGAGCTTTTTCTCAATGAATCCTACCAGGTCCCCAGCATCCTAACACGAGCAAAGGAGGCCGCCCGCCGCGCTTCCCGCGGAGAACCCAAGCGTCTACGCATTGGCTTTGTAGGTGCGCTGATGGAAGAACAGCTCCTGGCATTGTTTAAAACCTACCGCCAGAAACACCCCGATACTCAGCTCGCGCTTTCCGATCTATCCCCTGCCCGCTTACTTGAAGAACTGGAAGCCGGCCGACTCGACGGTGCCTTTCTGGGAGTTCGTCCCAAACGCGCCATTCGTGAACTCCAAGTCGTACCCTGGAAAACAGAGGACCTGCGCGTCATCCTACCCAAGGAACATTCTCTATCGGCTAAACGCTCTCTTCAGCCCAACGACCTCGCCGACGAAACTCTGGTCACCTTGTCTGAAGTCGTCGCCCCCGCTTACCGGGAAAAGCTCACCCGTATCTTCAACCGCAGACTCCCCACGATCGGAAATGAAACCAACGGTGTTCCCGCCATCCTCGCCATGGTCATTGCTGGTAGTGGATTTTCCATCCTTCCTACCTCTGCATTGGGAGCAACCGACCCCTCGCTCGTATCGATCAAACTGAAGGCCGAAGACGCGAAGTTGGAACAGGTCTTTATTTGTAAAGCAACTGGGGGAAATGAATCTCTTCAAGC
>CALJGU010000265.1 GCA_938075565.1 uncultured Opitutales bacterium
CTGTAGGAGGTAGCTTGCTGCCGATTGGTAGATCAGAGGATATCGATTCGGCAGCAAGCTACCTCCTACAGTTTAAGTAATTCTTCTAGGACCTTCTTAGCATATGAATATATGTTTGGATGATCACTAGCTCGTGGTCCAGCGATGTTCAGTTTGCTGATAGTATGAGATTTCAAGAATCCCACGATTGCTTCAATCGCTTCTTCCTTGCTTATGACCATTGCATCTACGAGTAGATGGGGCTTTCGGTGAGTTTGGCAGTATTTGATGGTCAGTAGCGTTCCTCCGGTAGCTTCATTCTCAAAGAAGATAACCGTACCGTCCGAGTGAATAACATTTTGTAAGGTCCGCTGCCGGTAGCCGCTTTCGATTTCGGTTAGAGGATACTTTAAGTCAATCGGCCCATCCTCGGCTTGTCGATTTTTGGGACAGTAACCACCGCAGGGAAAATTCGACTCTAGGGCAGCATCAAGCGCTGCTCGGTCGGCGCCAGTTTGGCCACCGGATATTATTTTAATAAGCATAAGTTAAGGCATTCAAATAAGGAGGAGGACCTAGAAGAGGACGAGGATGATTTTTAATGGCGTTGACCCCTGGTAGAGCGAATCTAAGTGTCGGGATAAATCAATGGACTGGAAGGAACAAGCAGCGGAGTTAGAACGGTTGCTACCTGAATGCGAGGTAGCTGTTCAATGGCGTGTGCGTGAACAGGTTGAGCGACTGTTGCCTCCTAGAAACCCCAATCCGGTAGAAAAGAAATTGGCGGCCTTCTTGTCTGATGCCAAAGCTTCGGTCAAGCGGTGCTCCAAGCTTTTGGATTCACTTCCTGTTATTTCCTTTCCGGAAGCACTGCCTATCTCTCAGCACCGGGACGAGATCCGTCGTACTATTGAAGAGAACCAGGTTGTGGTCATTGCCGGTGAAACAGGATCCGGGAAAACCACGCAACTACCGAAGCTTTGCCTGGACGCAGGGCGTGGAGTAATGGGTAAGATTGCCTGCACTCAGCCAAGAAGGATAGCGGCCCTGTCTGTATCGCAGCGCGTGGCGGAAGAATTGAAAGTTTCCTGGGGAAAAGAGGTAGGGGCCAAAATCCGGTTTACTGATAAGACAGGCAAGGACCCGCGGATAAAGTTTCTGACGGATGGCATGCTGCTTTCGGAGATTCATGGTGATCGTCATTTGCTGGAGTATGACACGGTAATCATTGATGAGGCTCACGAGCGAAGCCTCAATATCGACTTTCTTCTGGGCTACTTGAACCAGCTGAGGAAGGAGCGTCCAGACCTCAAAATTATTATTACTTCAGCGACCATAGATACGGAGGCCTTTTCAAAAGCCTTCGGGGATGCACCGATCATCGAAGTATCAGGTCGTATGTTCCCGGTGGACCTGGAGTACCTGCCGTTGGATGAATTGCTTCCCGGTACCAGCGCTAATTATTTAGACGGAGCGGTGGCCGCGGTGGAGCAGTTGATCGAGGAACACAATCGTGGAGATATTTTGGTATTCTTCCCGGCGGAGAAGGATATCCGGGAAACACGAGATGTATTGATCGGTCGTCGATGGAAGCATGTGGAAGTATTTACTCTGTTTGGAAGGTTGTCATCGGGGGATCAACAGAAAGTGTTTTCCAGGAGTGGCGGTAGGAAGATTATCCTATCTACTAATATTGCGGAGACATCTCTCACGATTCCTGGTATTCGCTTTGTAGTGGATACTGGATACGTGCGCTTGAGTCGGTACAGTGCGGGGACTCGGACGCAACGACTGCCAATTGAAGAGGTCTCACAAAGTAGTGCCAATCAAAGGATGGGTCGTTGTGGACGTGTTGAAAACGGTATTTGTATTCGCTTGTATTCAGAAGCAGATTTCCTGAAACGGCCTGAGTACACACAAGCTGAGATTTTGCGATCCAACTTAGCGGCCGTTATATTGAAGATGCTAGTCTTTGATTTGGGTGATATCGAAACCTTTCCTTTTATTGATCCTCCGAGTCCGAGAGCCATTCAATCCGGCTATCAGCTTCTGGTTGAGTTGGGAGCCTTGAGAGGCAGGAAAAAAGGTGTCGGTGGTCAGGTGTCAGGAGTAGATGCCAAATATGAATTAACCGCTTTGGGTAAGAAGCTGGCGCACTTGCCGGTGGACCCTACGGTGGGTCGAATGATTTTGGAGGCCAAGCAGGAAGGAGCCTTGGAGGAAGTACTGATCATCGCTGCTGGTTTGAGTATTCAGGATCCACGTGAACGACCTGAAGAAAAGCGAGAACAGGCGGATCTGATGCACAAGAAGTTCAGGGATGATTCCTCGGACTTCATTACGCTCTACAATATCTGGGCTGCCTATCACGATGAAACGAAGAAGCTGACTCAAAACCAGCTTCGAAAGTTTTGTAAGAGTCATTTCCTTTCCTACATCCGGATGCGCGAGTGGCGGGACATTCACCAGCAATTGGTGTTGGTGATGAAAGATCTCGGTGAATATCGGAAGAGCCGAAAGAATGTGGATTACATCGCGATTCACCGATCGATTGTTGCGGGGTTGCTCAGCAACGTGTGCATCAAAGATATGGGGAATCACTATCGGGCAGCGCGTAATCGCAAGACCATGATCTTTCCTGGTTCGGCCTTGTTTGATAAAAAGGCCAGCCGTGAAATGCGTAAGAAGAAGGCAGGAGAGCAAGCTCGCGATGTGATCGAAGGAACAACACCGGACTGGATCGTGGCTTCGGAAATTGTAGAAACCGGCCAAGTCTATGCTCGAACCGTTGCCGGTATTGACCCTGCCTGGTTGGAGAAGTTGGGAGCGCATTTGATCCGACACCGTTACTCAGACCCACGGTGGGATGAAAAGGGTGAACGCGTGGTGGCAAAACAACGGTGCATTTTGTTAGGTCTGGAAGTGGATGTAAAGCGTGGGGGCTACGTAAAGGTGGATCCCGTTGCGGCTACAGAGATCTTTATTCGCGAAGGCCTGATGGGTGAAAGTCTAAGAACGCGGCTGAGGTTTCGTGAGAAGAACCAGGCCTTGATTGAAAGTTTGGAGCAAAAACAGGCACGATCGAGGAAGACCGGTTTCTTCGGACTCGATGAGGCTTTGTATCAATTCTACAGCGAGCGTATTCAACAAGTGGGTTCGGTGGGCGACATGCAGGCCTGGTTGAAGACCCATCCTGAAGATGACTTGTTAATTACTGAGCGAGAAATACTAGGCGACACTGGAGTAGATGTTGATGAAGGACAATTTCCTCAAACGATTCAAACACCCGAAGGTGAACGTAGACTTCACTACCATTACAAACCGGGAGAGGAAAAGGATGGTGCGACGCTTAGTCTTCCATTGCATGCATTCGATTCTTTCCGACCGGGTGCCCTTGATTGGATAGTTCCAGGTTATCTGGAAGAGAAAGTGGATGCCTTGCTCAGAGCTTTGCCCAAGGATGTTAGGCGGAAGCTTTTCCCTATCGGTGAAAAGGCCAGCGAGATCATGCAGATTCTTAAGCCTGGAGATTATTCTCTTGGCGAAGCGCTGACGGTCATCGTTAAAGAAAAGTATGGTGTGGGTATACCTTCGGTTGTTTGGGATTACTCAGCGATTCCCGATCACTTGAAAGTTCGCTTGGAAGTCGTGAATGGAAATGACGAGGCCATCGCGAGTGCTCGATCCATGGATGACATATCGGTGGAGGTTAAAGCTAAAATCAAAGATGCTGAGAAGAAGCACAGAAAAGTTGAAAAAGATCGTGATGCTTGGTCGGTTGCCCAAAAGAAATGGGGACGAGGAGAGGTCACAGAATGGGATTTTGGAGATTTACCGGAACGGGTTGAGGTGAGTCAGTTGGGCGGGGTACCCGTTTATGGATACCCAGGGCTGGGAAATGGTGAAAACGGCTGTGAAGTGCAGGTATTCAAATCTCTGGCTGAAGCCGATGTCTCGACTAGGCAGACCTTGCCCAAGCTTCTCGAAACAGTCCTCCGGTATGAGCTTGCATGGCTACAAAAGGATATGAGGGATTTGAAGCAGTTGGCTCCCTTGTGTGTTACTTTTATTCATCAGGACACATTGCTGAAGCATGCCTATGTTCATCTATGTCGTCATCTCTATCGATCTGACCAAGTGTTGCCGCTTAAGCAGAAGCGATTTGAAAAACTGACGGAGCGAATTCGAAATGAGCTCAAAGGGCTAATTCCTCAGTTTAGTGATTTGCTGAAACTCATTTTTAAGAACCGGCAGTTACTTTCGGTCGAGAAGCGTGGTTATCCAGGGATGGCCGATGACTTGGCGCGATTAATCCCAAAGGACTTTCTGCTTAAGACGCCTTTCCTTCAACTGAAGGAATATCCACGTTATTTCGAGGCCATGCAAATCCGTCGTAAGCGGTTCATTAACGATCCACCTAAAGATGCTAAACGAGCGGAGGGATTGAATAACTATAAACAGCAGTATTTGAATTGGGTGAGTAGCCCCGATTTCCCTAAGGCTGGACTTGGCTTACTCCATCAACTTCGATGGTTGTTGGAGGAGTTTCGTGTGAGCCTTTTTGCTCAGGAATTGGGAACCCCTATTTCAATATCGCCCAGGAAAGTGGAAGATCAAATCGATAAGATTAAGCGATTGGTGAATCCCAAATCAGTGGAACTAAAACCCAAGTCAAAGCCGGTTATTGATTTGAAAGAGTTTAAAATTGGTCGGGATTTTTAAAGAATGAAATTCTTTTGTGCTTAGACGGCCTCGCTTGACAGTCCAAGATCACCTCTCATTTTAACGGCTATGCTTCCCTGGTTTCAGGACGGAATGTTTCCACTCTACTTGGCACCGATGGCCGGATTTACCGACATCGGCTTTCGTACGTTATGCAAAGAGAAGGGAGCCGATGTGGTGGTTTCTGAGTTCGTTCTGGCCGACGCCATTATACGTGGTGACTACAAGGTCTGGAACTCGATTGAGTTTACCGAAGAGCAACGACCCATGGGGGTGCAGATTTTTGGATCTGAGGCGGACACCATGGCGGATGCGGCCAAGAAGATCGTAGACAGTCTGAATCCTGACTTTATTGATCTCAATTTTGGTTGTCCGGCCAAGAAGGTGACTTGCAAAAACGCTGGTTCTTCGCTTCTGAAGGATCTGCCCTTATTGGGTGAGATTTGTCAGGCAGTTGTCCAAGCCCTTCCCAATTGTCCGGTGACGGCAAAAATCCGCATGGGGTGGGACAGTCAAACAATTGTCGCTATCGAAGCGGGTAAAGTTATCGAAGATGTGGGTATCCAAGCTTTAGCGATTCATGGGAGAACTAAAGCGCAAGGGTACAAGGGAGATGCGAACTGGGATGTGATTCATCAAGTTGCTGAATCTATTTCGATCCCTGTAATTGGAAATGGTTCTATTGATGCCAAATATGATATTTGTAAGCTCCGTGAACAATACTCGGTCAGTGGATTGATGGTTGGTCGTGCGGCGCTTGGTAATCCTTGGTTGTTTCAGGAGTTAAAATCAAAAGTGGACGATGGCGTAGCTTCGCCGGAGCCTTCTATTGGAGAACGCTGGGAATTAGTAATGCGCTACTCGGAGATCATGAAGGGGCACTATACTCATTTACGTGAAGACATGCTGCTAGGCCTAATGAAAGGCCGATTGGTTTCTTTTGTCACCGGCTTTCCAGGAGCTCGAAAGTTACGTAATCGGTTGAGTCGGTTGAAGTCTTGGGACGAATTGTACGCATTGAGAGATGAGAGCTTGTCCGCTATCGAGCTGAGAGCTTAGGCACAAAAAAGCCCGGCTGCTTTCACAACCGGGCTTTGTATCTAAATTGTAACTACCTCTGTTAAGAGGCTGCCTGATCGCCGTCGCTCGAAGGCGCAGGGAATACGTGTACGTCGGTTTGTGGATAAGGAATGGAAATTCCTTCTGCACCAAAACGATTAAACACTTCTTCTTGAACACCAAAATATACGTCCCAGTAATCAGCGGCATTTACCCATGGGCGAACCACGAAATTAACACTGCTGTCACTCAGTTCGGATAATCCGATGGTGTATGATGGGTCTTTGAGGATCCGCTCGTCATCCTCAAGAATGCTTTCGAGAACACTGCGGACTTTCTTTAGGTCGTCGTCATAACCACACCCGATGACCAGATCTACGCGGCGCGTAGGTTTGGTTGAGAAATTGATGATTGCTCCACCCATGATCTGAGAATTTGGAACAATAATGACCTTGTTGTCTGGTGTGCGCATTACGGTAGTCAGAATCGTGATTTCTTCTACGATTCCGAAAACTCCACCGCCATCAACCGCATCGCCTTTTTTGAAGGGGCGGAACATGATGATAAGTACGCCTGAAGCAAAGTTTGCTAGAGAGCCTTGTAGAGCCAAACCAACAGCTAAGCCGGCGGCACCGAGAATGGCTACGAAGCCTGTTGTTTTTACACCCAGGTAG
>CALJGU010000266.1 GCA_938075565.1 uncultured Opitutales bacterium
AAACCGGAGTCTTTTGAAATAATTTATGCAGCTATGGCTTATTCTGGATAATCGTAAACCTCAGCATTTGCGAAACCTTCTCCATCAGCAACACCTCTAATAATAAGTGAGTAGAGTGCGTTCTGTGCCAATGTTGCAACCAAGGCTGATTCAACATCATTGGCAGGGGGAATAAAGGTAGCTGTGATTTCTGCCTCTTGGCTAGAATTGTCAGCCGCATTTATTTTCCAATTATCATTAGAGGAAAGCAGTGCATTATCACTAAAGCGTCTTAGCTCCAAATCTGGATCAGCCAAGAATTCTGTTATCCCAGCACCTGCCAATGCAGGTCCCGCTACTCGAGAATAAATTCTTTGTGGCGCATCACCAGATACCTGGAATGAAGCAATCAAGATATCATCCCCAGTTCCAACTCTTGCACGAGTTGAAAGATTGGTAAGCTTACCTGGATTTGCTTCACCTGGATCCGGAAATTCATATAGCTCGACATTAGCAAATCCAGTTACGTCACCCACACCGCGGACAACGATAGAATATAGTCCCGGAGTATCCAAATTGGCAATCAATGCGGATTCCGCATCGTCTGCGGGAGGAATGAAAGTTGATTCGATATCTGCTTGCTGGCTGGACTGATCAACTGCGTTAACCTTCCAGTTATCGTTAGAGGCAATAATTGTATTATCACTAACCCTCACAAGCTCCATGATTGGGTCTGAGAGGAAATTTGTGATTCCCGCACCCGCAAGATCCGGACCTGCTACTCTGGAGTAAACACGAAGTGGGCCTCCAGAAAGCTGGAATGAAGCAATCAAGATATTGTCGCCAGTTTCAACCAAAGCCCGAGTCGAAAGATTCGTAAACCTTGCACTAGCAGCGGAAGACTCAACGGCATCAGAGGTTTCATAATCTGACTGAGAAGGACCTCTTAGAGCGAGTACTCTGTATTGATATGAAGTACTTCCTTCAACTGAGTCGTCATTGTATGCAGTAATACCAGCTCCTACTTCACCCAGAACAGACCAATTGTCAGATCCATCCAGAGATCTTTCAACTCGGTATCCAGTTTCATCGGAAGCGTTGTCTGTCCAAGAAACACCAATCGCCAAACCATCAGCAACACCCGCGACTCCTGAAGGAGCAGCTGGGCCAGCACCTGGAGTAAATAATCCTGCTTCACCGTCTGCGGCATCAGAAGAACCTCCACCTGGCTCAAGAGCTGTAGCATCTGTAGTGATAAATTTCAGGTTATAACCTATCGTTCCATCCGCCGGAGTAACCCAATCGTCGGTTCCATCAGGATTTCCTGACTCAACCCGAAACATTCCGTAAGGAATAGCTGCGGATGGCACGGTGTCGTCAATATTATTGGCCGCCGTCAAAGTAGGAAACCAGTAAATGGCTAAAGGATCACCAGCGTCCCAGGCACCACCCAAGCTTACCGATCCGGTACCTCCCAGGAAAGCGCCAGGGGTATTACCTCCATCGTTAGCAATATCCCAAATCGCAACAACAGCATCATCGTCTTGGACAAATGACGAATCAGTTGGACCTGAGAAGATTGCATCAGTTGTACTTCCAACCAGAACTAAAATACCACTAACCGCCATATCGTAGCCGCCTGGATCTTTAAGTTTTTCAGCCGAAACGTTGATACTTATAGCGGCTGGTAGCTGACTGACAGCTATTACTAATCCAAGGACTGCGATACTTGCGGCTTTGGTTAATTTTTGGCTCATAAATTGTTTTATCATATCCAAATAGTGGTCAGAGGTTTGAGATAAATGTATGCGAGGGAAAATTAGTTACCGTAATTGGGGCTATTGCTCCAGTCTACCTCTTCCAGTTGCCCACCTTGAGCTCGGCGAATCAAAACACCCCGTCCTGGGTTAAACACTTGATCTGCTCCTCCGCTGTCTCCGCCAGACCATGAAGCTCCATCCCAGGTGTAAACAGTTGCATCGGCAGCTAAACGGTTCTTTTTCGCCACGGCGAGGTCCCACACCAAAAGCTGATCTCCATTTGAGAGCGATGCACCCAAACCAGACTCGTCCAAAGTCATTTCAATAGGACGTTGAAGCCCAACAATGTTGTCTTGTTGTCCTTGATCTGAAGCAATTAATGGTAGATTAAGATCTCCCATAACAACCTCACCCGTGAAAGTTACAGTGGTCGAAGAAGAGTTGTTGCGGAGAATAAAATACGAATCCGGAAGAAGAACCGTTCCACCAAAGTCTGCCGAGAGGTCTCCTCCAACCTGACGCCAAGCTCCGTCATAGTAGTAGTATGTGGCATCAGCTGCTAAATTGATTCCCTCACCAAATGATGGAACAAAGATCTCACTGTCTCTACTAGCATGAGATGAGGATGCGTTTACACCGGCACCATCAGGAAAAAGCAAATCAAGGGTCCAAAATGGATGAATCGAAAAACTATCACCTTGAACGACGTCCTGAATGTCACCCTCAATGTCTAGAGTAATAGAACTAACATCATTGACATCAATCCCGGCATAGGCCCCGGCCGCAGATCCTGATCTCAAAAATCCGTAGTGAGTATCTGCCCATTCACCTGCATCCCACCCTGGGCTACCTTCAGCAGTAAGAACATTACCACTTGTGCTGTTGACTACTCCGTTAAAAACAGCGGGCTGCTTCAGCGGTATCGAAATCAGGGAATCGGAATCTCCGAGAGCAGTTACCTGAATAACTCCTACTGGGTTCGTAGTGGCCTCAATGGCAAAGGCATTTATAGAGAATGACCCCAAAATTGCGATCAAGAGAGGGAGGCGGGACAACTTAGCTAATCTCATGTTTTAAATTGGTTCAAATTAATGACCTTAGTGTGCAACAATTTACTTAATAAGTGCAAAATCTTTTTTATTAAATTTCTGTCAGAATTAGACTCTCATCATTCATAGATATTCCGGATGAATTTCGATGAACAACCCCAAGGAATTAGGAAAACATTAGGCAGCACGAATTTTGCCGAATCCCGGAACAATCTTGACGTTCTTTTTACCCGATTCAGGCCTTTTCGTCCTTAAGCAGCTTGTATTCAGCGGCATCAAGCAAAGCTTCCAAGCTTGCAGCCACAATATTATCGCTAGCCCCTACTGTTCCCCAGATCTCATCTCCATCTGTAG
Source organism: uncultured Opitutales bacterium (assembly GCA_938075565.1). Classification (GTDB taxonomy): domain Bacteria; phylum Verrucomicrobiota; class Verrucomicrobiia; order Opitutales; family UBA2995; genus UBA2995. Next base: position 3,143 of record CALJGU010000266.1, read on the forward strand.
ATTCGATGAACACACGCGTTTGAGCGTCTACTCCATTCTCGGATTCAAGGATTCTAACCTTAAAGTCTCGGAGCTCTACTTCCTTGATCGCAGGATAATCTGCAGCAAGAGCCGAACGGATGGCTTTATACAAAGCACTCACCGGACCAGTAGATTCTGCGACACAATGGTTAACCTCTCCATTTACTTCCACTTTGACCGTAGCCTCAGAGACGACGGATTGTGAATCATCACGATAGCCTTCAATAACTCGGAATCCTTTCAAAACGAAAAATGGGCTGTGATGTTTCAAGAATTTTGAAAGCAGGAGTTTAAATGAGGCATCAGCAGCCTCATATTCATAGCCCTTGTGCTCAAGTGCTTTCAATTGATCCAGAAAAGCCTTCATCTCGGGTGACTTTTCCTCAACTTCCATCCCGAGTTCTTTTGCCTTCATCATCAGGCTACTTCTCCCAGACATGTCGGAAACGAGAATTCGCTGACGGTTCCCAACTTCCTCCGGACGTATGTGCTCGTAACTCCTGGCAACCTTCAAGGCAGCATTGGCATGAACTCCTCCCTTGTGGGCAAAAGAAGAAGCTCCAACAAAAGGTGCTCTGTTATCAGATCGAACGTTCGCAAGATCATCTATATATAGAGAGAGGTCGCGAAGCTCATTCAATCTGGATCGACAATTCATATTTCGATCCATCTTCAAAACCAAGTTTGGAATAATCGAAGTCAGGTTGGCGTTACCATTGCGCTCACCATAACCATTCATAGTCCCCTGAACCATGGTAGCACCAACATCTATTCCGGCGAGACTTACAGCTACGCCGACTCCAGCATCATTGTGGCAATGCACGCCAACCTTTTCACTACCAAACTTATCAACCACTACTTTCGTGATTGATTCCACTTCAGATACTAGCTTCCCGCCATTTGTATCGCAGAGAACAATAAAGTCCGCACCGCCTCGTTCAGCAGCTTCGAGGGTATTCAGTGCATACTCGGGACAGTCGACGTATCCATCGTAGAAGTGTTCAGCATCATAAATAACTTCCCTTCCTGATTCTTTCAGATATCGGACAGAATCCTCAATCATAGCCAAGTTCTCTTCAGCCGTCGTACGTAAGACATCAGTAACATGCAGCAACCAGGTTTTCCCAAAAATGGTCACAACTTCAGTCTCAGCATCCAACAATAACTGGATTTGAGGATCATCTTTTGCTTCGAGCTTTGCACGGCGGGTAGAACCAAAAGCTGCGACCTTTGCATGTTTGAGCTCAATTCCTTTGATTTCTTCAAAGAACGCCATGTCTCTTGGATTAGAGCCAGGCCATCCTCCTTCGATATAATCCACGCCAAATTGATCCAATTTCTGCGTAATTAGAATTTTGTCTGTAGCAGAAAATGAAATGCCTTCTCCCTGAGTTCCATCCCTCAGGGTAGTGTCGTAGATAAGAACCGAATTGTTTCCACTCATAAAATATCGTTAGTTAACTAGATTGACTGACGGATGAAGGTTTTTACGGCATCCACATCAGATGCAACCTTATGTTTCACAACAGGCATAGTTTTCAATGCCTCCAAGGAAGGGTGTTTCGGCTCAGAACCAATACACTCAACAATGGTTTCTGGAAACTTCGCTGGGTGGGCGGTTGATAGAACAACCTGCGGGTTCCCGGAATCAAGATTAGTGAGACCACATGCAGTATGCGGATCAGCGACATAGCTATATTCCTGATGAAGCTTGGTAATAATATTCCTGATTTCTGTATCCGTTGTCCGACTGCTGGTAAAGGTGCTCGAATCAAAATCAACGAATTCGTATTCACCGTACGCCTTAAAAGCATCCATTGTGTTTCGGACTTTTTCTGGACTCTCACCTTCCGCAAAATATATGAAGCGTTCAAAATTGGAAGCGACCTGGATATCCATGGAGGGAGCCAAGCTGGGACTCACATCATGAACAACATAGTTTCCGGAGGAAAACAACCGGTGTAAAATGTCATTCTGATTGGTTGCTACACGGAAAGAATTAATGGGCAATCCCATCTGCTGAACCAGCCAGCCGGCGAGTATGTTTCCAAAGTTTCCGGTAGGCACCACAAACTCGGCCGACGTACGCACAGATTCTGGAAGCCGCCAATATCCATATATATAATAGACACACTGAGCCAAGACACGCGCCAGATTGATCGAGTTAACTGCAGATAAGTTGACTTCCTCGCGAAAAGCTTGGTCTCCAAAAGCCTCTTTCAACACCATCTGAGTGTCATCGAAACTTCCCTCAACAGCCAAAGGGTAAACATTTCCTTCCCCCGTGCAGGCCATCTGCCTTTCCTGAAGAGGAGAGATCCGTCCATCTGGATATAAAATAAATATGCGAACACCCGATTTGCCGAGCAGTCCATGAATTGCTGCAGCACCAGTATCGCCCGACGTAGCCCCTAGAACCGTAATGGGTCGTCCAGTCTTCTCGATTTGGTATTCATAAAGATTACCCAAAAGCTGGAGAGCGAAATCTTTAAATGCCAGAGTAGGACCGTGAAACAACTCCAGTATAAACAAGTCAGGGCTCAGTTGCTTCAAGGGAGCTATCTCTTCATCATCAAACTTCCCATAAGATTTAGCAACGATCTCACGAAGAACTTTAGGCTCAATGTCTGTGGCAAAATGCCTCAGGAATTCGAAACAGAGTTCCTCATACTCAAGATCTTTCCATTTTGAAAATTGATCGCTTAGATCTGGCATTGCCTCGGGAACAAACAGCCCACCATCCGGAGCCAGTCCAAGGGCAACTGCTTCTGAAAATGAAACAGCCGGCGTTTG
>CALJGU010000267.1 GCA_938075565.1 uncultured Opitutales bacterium
TCACCCAGCCCTTCGACAAAGGCGCACCTCTATGAATACATAAATCTTTAGAAACCGCATAACCAGATCCAAGTCGCGCAATTACAAGATCTGTATCGAGTAGCCTTACTTTCTTAGGGCCATCTCCGATGTCAGATTCTAGCGCCATCGGATACCACATACTGGCCAGTATCTCCCAATCGTTGCGACTAAACGTACACTCTCTGGGATATTCTAATGCAGTTGGATTTGGTTTTGTTTCTGTCTTCATATCGATTCAGAAAGCATGGAGAACAGAATCTGAGGGTCAACGAATCTATGAAAGAACATATTGATTGAAATAAATGCAGCTCCTACAGTTTTTAATTAATGACCGCTTTCCAAATCTGGGCATCTATATTTCTGATACTTTACTTAGGCTGGTTACTGTATCTAACCGTCAAAGCCTACAAGCAACCATCCAAAGAATTAGGTGAGTTCTTCTTGGCCGGAAAATCGGTTAAGTTCCTCCCCTCGCTCCTCACATTTTGGGCAACCTATTTCAGTGCGGCCGGACTCATCGGTGCCGCAGGATATTATTACATACACGGAGTCGGGAATTTCCTCTTCGCGTCTCTCGGCTATTTTATTCTTGCCGTCGTAGCCGGAACCATAGGCAAACGCATGTGGAGAATGGCCAGGCAGTATCCTGATACCCGCTCCCCTATTCAACTTTACCTCAAACACTTCAAATCCCCGCTACTGGAGTTGCTCTTTGTCGGGGTGACGCTGGCTTGTATGGTTCCCTATTTGGCGGCCCAAATAACCGGGTTTGCCCGAATGCTGGAAAGCTCACTCGGATTACCCTATGTTCTGACGGCTGCGGTAGCATTGGTAATCATTTATATTTACTCAGAATCAGGGGGATTGTCTAACATCATCAAAACGGACGTCTTGCAGGCATCACTAACTATTGTTGGTTGTATCTCGGTGGTCATTGTCTTTCTGGGCCTGTACTGGGCATTCGATCTGAATCAGTTTATTGCGGATGTTGACGATGTTACCGATCCATCACTTTGGAGTCTCCCCGGGCCAAATGGCTTATATTCACCAGTCACTATAATTGGACTGGCATTACTCATTTCTTTGGGGGCCACACCCATGGCTCACAATGCACAACGATTCATGATCGTTAAGGAAGAACGTTACCTGACCGCCATGATGTACATTTTTCCCTTCATGGGATTAATGCTTACTTTCATTGCAGGAACGCTAGGCCTGGGAGGTGCAGCCATGTTCTCTGGACTGTCAAGCGGTGACCAAATCATCGGCGAAGTTATGTCCTCCGTACCGGCTATGCTGGGAGCGCTTACCCTCATCGGGGTTATTTGTGCAACCATGTCTACAGCGGACTCCATATTACTGAGCATTGGGTTCATTGTGAGTGAACATTGGTATCGAGGCAAAGAAGTATCCAATACAGGAATACTTAAACTCAATCGGTGGTTCACGCTCGCGATTGCAATCTTCGCCTTCATCGCAAGTATTAAACCTGAGCTTGTTTCCGAATTAGCCTTCAACGCATTTGCAGGAATGCTTCAGCTCGCTCCAGCTATGATTGCTGGAATCTATATTTCAAGAATTGGAGCTCGCTGGGCAGCCGTAAGTAGCCTGGTAGGGCTAATCATATTAGTGACTTCGAAATTCGGTTGGCTCGACGCGGTTATTCCTCAGGGCTTTCCAGGATATCTTGCAGGATTTATTGCTGGGTGCGTAATCGTTGGGGTAGCGGCTATTTCCAAAAAAAAATAAGAGTGTCTTACATTATTCAATTTATGTAATTGGAGATATTCCCCTTCTTCTATTACTCGATTTTCCCAGATGCTGAAAATCAGTCGTCGATTGACTGGAAGACCAACTGCTTAAACTGCCAGCCCGTTTTATCGTTCTTCTGGCCTCGCGTCTGTTTCAAGATGACAGCCAAGATCTTCTCTTTAGGATCTACAAAGTAACTTGAGTTAAAATATCCTCCCCAGGCAAAGGTGCCAGCACTGCCGAGCCCGCCCTTTGAAACGGCTTTCTCGTTTATGACACCAAAAGCTAACCCATAATGAGTAGAGTCGTTCATTTCCACCTGGAATGCGTTGATTGTATCGATGGTTGTGCGGCTAAGAATTCTTACGCCATTCAACTCGCCCCCATTCAAATACATTTGCAGGAAGGTGGCATAATCCATGGCCGTACTTGAAAGCCCACCTCCACCACCAAAGTGAGTTCTTGCACCTTTTATGGGATAATCCGCATCATAGTATTCAGGATGACCAGTGTACTTAATCCACTTACCATCTTTAGGAGTATGGACTGTCACCATCCGCTCGATTTTGTCCTCAGGTAAGTAAAAATAAGTATCCTTCATTCCAAGAGGCTTGAAGAGGCGCGTCTCCAGAAATTCGGCGAAACTCAAGCCGGAGATAACTTCGACAAAATGTGCAAGCACATCCAATCCTTCGGCGTATTGGTATTTATCACCGGGGTGAAAGTGGAGTGGCAGTTTGGCCAGTTTCTTTATATTCTCCTCATTAGTTACTGGCTTGGTTGTCCAACCGTCAATGATGCCCGCCTTCTTGTAGATCAGTTTCATTCGTTCGTCTCCATCAATAAACCCGTATCCAATTCCCGATGAATGGGTTAACAGATGGCGAATGGTTATCTCACGTTTGGCTGACTTCGTAGTGTAGGTTCCTTCAGTATAATTGTAGTTATCCAAGACCTGCGGATTCTTGAACTCAGGCATCCACTTTGAGATGGGGTCATCTAATTGAAAATGACCTTCTTCCCAGAGTATCATGACCGCTGTAGCTGTGATCGCCTTAGTCTGGGAAGCAATGCGAAAAATATCATCTTCCTGAAGCTCTCTGCCAGATGCGACATCCGAAACTCCATATGCCTTATGGTATACTATCTTCCCCTTCCGAGCGATTATCGCTACCAATCCAGGTAGGTCATCATTATCAATGGCAGATTTGGCCATAGTATCGACACGAGCCAACCGTTCGGAAGAGATGCCAACCGACTCAGGCCTGGCATCACGTAGAGGAGGAGAAACTTGAGTGGACTTAGTTTGTGCGTAGCCAAAAGCGGGCAGCAAGCATAGAGAAAAGAAAAGAAAGATGCGTCGATTCATTGGGAAAATAAAACCATTTAATCAGATTAAAACAAACTACTAATTGAGGTCTTTTATTTTAGACGCAGCAATATCTGGGGAACCAGTGATCCTCTAACGACAGAGCATCAGGCGCTACTTCATCGCTTCCATCCAATGTTTTCGGCATAGAGCTACGTATCGTTCATTGCCACCAATCTCGACTTGCGCTCCTTCTTTAACCGCTTTTCCCTCCGGCCCCATTCGCAGATTCATCGTCGCCTTCTTGCCACAATGACAGATCGTCTTCAATTCATGAATACGATCCGCTAGAGCAAGCAAAGCCTTGCTCCCTTCAAACAAGTTTCCCTGAAAATCTGACCGCAATCCGTAACATAATACCGGGACATCAAGATCGTCGGCTACGGAACAGAGGTGTCTAACTTGGGCTTCCGTCAAAAACTGGCACTCGTCAACAAACACGCAGGCCAGTCCTTTTTGACTGTGGATATTAGATATGAACTCAAATAATTCCGTATCGTTTGTGAACTCATGGCAATCACTACTGAGACCAATCCGTGAGGCGATAGTCGAGGGCCCAACCCGTTGATCTACAGCCGACTTCAAGAGCAAGGTTTCCATACCTCGCTCATTGTAGTTGTAACTCGATTGCAAGAGGGAGGTGCTCTTCCCCGCATTCATCGCGGAGTAGTAATAATATACTTGGGCCATCAATGGAGACAATGCCTCCCACTTGTATTACCTGCCAAGCAGAAACAAAAAACGACGCTGAATTGCTTCAGCGCCGTTTTGAAATTAAATGAACTAAATACTTACTTACTCCAGGGTGGAACCACTCCTGTAGAACGAGCATATGCAATGAGTTGGCCTAAGTGCTCGAAGTTATGTCCGCCGAGCAATAACACAGCTTGCATTCTAGGAACTTCATTTCCAAACAGTTTGATTTGCTCGTTGAGGCTTTCCTCGTCATGAGCACTCACCGATTCTTTAACAAAAGCGATACTCTTTTTGAGTGTTTCGATAACTTCGGCCTTCGTTGTAACCGTTTTCTCAAACTGTCGTGGATTAAGACCTTCTGGTACTTTCCCGCCGATCAATCCACCGATGTAATAATTTCCACTGGCAACGTGTAGCATGGCTTGACGGACGGAACGAATGCCATCTGCTGGCTGCCATTTCAAACCTTCATCTGAGAACGCTTCAGCTAAGCTGATCAATTTATCTGTTTCACTGGTGTAATGTGCAAGAAACGATTTCTGGAAGGTGGTTAAATTTTCACCCGATTTATGGCCGCCGCCAAATGCAGATGCAGTCAACCCGACTAAAATTAGAGCAGAAACGAGGAGCTTTGATTTTATCATATTAAGTATGTTTTGAGTTAAGAAAAAGAAGGAAAGAAAAATCCAACCTTCCTAAAAGGTCAATAAAGACCGGTTTAAACACGAGTATTTAGACTGCCTCATATTCCAAAGGTTTCAGCAAGAAACGAATTTTTCGGATTTCCCTCATTTGCTTTCGATCAGCGATCTTAGCCCAGGAATTTCACCCGGAAAGCATTATCCAAATCCAAAAGGGAAACCTACTCAGACCTCAAGTAGTAGTCATTCTTTGGATCCCAGGAATTAGCATGGTTATGCCAGGTCGTTTCGTAGGAGGCCACATCCCTGCCGCGCTGAGCATAACGACTAAAGGCAAATATGGAAGGTTTCCCATACGGCATACCGATGACAGGCTTACTGAAATCACGCAGCGTATAGGCGTTGGGAGGTTCCAAATCTTTCCTGACGCCTCTTTCTATCAGAAAATTCATTAAACCTGCGTGGAGATCTTTCGCTTTATTCTCAAACTCTATGACCACAGCATTAGGGGGATGTGTACTAACCACCACCTGATGATCGGTTGAAACTACCCCTCTAACATACTCGATACCCATTGACCAGACATCCGATTTCCGCGCATCCAAGCGATCGTTAAGAATTAAAAATATCTCCGAATCGGTAGCAGCGACATACCCGCGAAAGGCTTTCACACTTCTATCATCCGGTTTAAACACCAAATTGAATTCAGCCCGCTCCAAGAATTGAATCTCTTTCGCTTCAACCCCTAAGGTGGCTGCCAGCATGGCCAAGTCTTTTTCGAGAGGAAAGGAGTCAGAAACGTCTTCAGCTGATAGGCAAAACGGAATCAGCAAGGCCAGTATAAGGGGTATATAATTCATAACAGGTTGTTTGATTCGCCTCAGAGTAAATAGACCAGCGAGTGCTAAATTAAGGGATAAGACCTGAAGAATTCGCAAAGAAATGAGGAATAGGACCCAGAAAGAAGCCCATTTAAGCTCAAAAGCTAAACGTTCTTCAACCGTCGATCCGGTAAAGATACTCCCTGGTCCTAAGAATCAACGAATCATCAACAACTGCCGGTGATGATAACATACCCACATCCAGTTTGTTTTCCTGGACGACTTCAAAGGTGTCACCGGCCTTAAAGAGCCTTCCTTCTCCAAACTCATTGAATGCGTAGATCAAACCGTTTGAATACAGGAGCGAAGAAGAATGATTTCCACCCAACCCTTCTCTCCAAATCATTTCTCCATTTTCCGTATTGAGGCAGGTAGCAACCCCTCCGTCGTCGACCATATAGAGCCGATCATCGATGGCTAAAAAGGAAGCACGGCGCGGAACGTTTTTCTTATAGATCCATGCCACATGCGTTTCTGTAACATCCCCTTCCCCATCGGGCCGAATAGCCAACAGGTCCGCTTTCCCATAACCAGTGGAGACATAAATTTTTTCTCCATCAAAAAATGGTCGAGCAGCAGCCGAGTGAGTGGGAAACTCAACATGCCAGATTTCAACTCCGGTGTTCGGGTCGTAAGAAAAACAAGATTTTGCACCAACGCTTATAAGTTGATCTTTCCCATCAACTTTTATGACCAAGGGCGTATTAAATCCTTTTCGTTCATCCCCTTCTTTCTTCGGGAAACCATCCAGCAGATCATTGAAATCGGTCGTCCTCCCCGTTTTCCAAATCGTTTTGCCAGTGTCTTTATTCAGGGCAGTCACATACTGGTGATCAATTCCATCCATGGTAAGGATCAGGAGATCCTTGTAGAGAATGGGAGATGAAGCGGGACCACGAAAATGAAGACAATTGATATCACGTCGCAGCCAAACTACTTCCGCAGTTTCCGGATCGATACATGCCGTACCGTACGTCCCGTAGTGGAGATATACATACTTGCCATCACTTACTGGCGAAGGCGTGGCGTACGTATTGATTCCAAACCCACCTAACGGCTCCACATCTTCACTCGTGAATATCTCTATATCGTGAAGCACGGCACCCGTTTTCAAATCGAGAATTAGAAAATAGCTCTTAGAACCATCCTCGCTTGCCGCAGTCAGTACAACCCGATCATCCAGAATCACCGGAGTGGATATCCCGTGATCGTGCAACTTGGTTTTCCAGGCTACATTCTGCTCCTCATTCCAAACTTTTGGAAGCACGTTAGCAACTTTCCCATTGTGATCAGGGCCTCGAAAATCGAGCCATTCGCCTTGAGCATGAAGAGTGGATGCAAGGGCTAGGAAGAGAATTAGGAGTTTCATAACAGAAGACAAAAGTGATTACCGAGGATTAGCTCAAGGTCAACGGGCAGTCCAGCCCCCATCAATTGAATAGGCGCCACCTGTGCAAAAGGATGAAGCCTGAGAGGACAGAAATAAAGAAAGTCCACCAATTTCTGTTAACTCTCCCCAACGATCCATAGGAATATTGGAAACAAAGGTTTTAAACTTTTCTGGATCGTCCAGCAACGGAAGATTCATCTCTGTGGCAAAAGGGCCCGGCAGCATAGCGTTGACCGTGATTTTCCAGGGAGCCAACTCAATGGCCAATGCACGTGTCATATTGAGGACGGCTCCTTTACTGGAATTGTAAGGGGTCCGATCGGCAAACCCAACTACGCTGAAAATCGATGCAAGGTTAACGATCCGTCCATACTCTTGCTTCTTCATAATAGGTGCCACAGCCTTACAACCCAACCAGGTTCCAGTCACATTGACCTCCATGACCTTGCGAAACTCTTCGACAGGCACCTCATCAATGGCTCCGCGAAAGTTGATACCAGCGCTATTAATCAGGATATCGATCGACCCCATTTCTTCGTGCACCTCCTGAACAGCCTTGTTAACCAAGCTCTCATCCAGAACGTCACAAGCGACTCCCATTGTTTTACCTTCACCCAAGGGTTCAAGGATTGAGACGGCCTCCGCATTGCGATCTTCATCACGAGCGGCAACGGCAACAGAAGCACCAGCCTCAGCCAGGGCTTTACTCATTTCAATTCCCAGCCCGCGGTTTCCACCAATTACCAAAGCTGTACGGTTTGTAAGTTTAAACTGATCAAGTATCATATCTCTCAAGTAACAGAACCTTTCGGAAAAGGTTGAGTAAATTCTTCAACGATTTTTTATCCCTCTATCTTTAGATTACCTCAATAATTATCAGAATGACCTGGAGCGTCGGCATAGACATCGGAGGAACTGCTATTAAAGCAGTGGCAATCAACGACCGTGACGAGATAATTCTCCAACGTTCCAAACCCACAAATGACGATCCCGATTCCTTTCGAACATGGGTGGATAGTGCCAAAGCCATTTTATCTGAATTGGAAAGCGAAGTCGGTTCTCCAGCTAATGCTGTGGGTATCTGTGCACCTGGTTTGGCGGACCGTCAACATCGGTGGATCTCCTACTTACCCGTGAAGCTTCAGGGTATTGAAAAATTTGATTGGACTCAGGCATTGGGTTGCACGGATCAAGTCCCGGTCGTAAACGACGCTCATTCTGCCCTACTCGGTGAATCCTGGATTGGGGCTGCTGGAGGAAAGCAAGACGTGGTTCTACTTACCTTGGGAACAGGTGTAGGAGGTGCTATTCTTTCCGACGGTCGTCTCATCAATGGCGCCATAGGTCGGGCCGGCCATCTGGGCCACATGAGCCAGGATATAGTCGGAGAGCCCAGTATCGCCAATATGCCTGGAGCGTTTGAGACCATGATCGGCAACTCCACCGTAGAGAAACGCTCCGACGGAAAATTTTATTCTACCAGGGATCTGGTAAAAGCCCATGAAGGCGGTGACACAGTTGCAACTGAGGTCTGGCTCAAATCCATCCGTGCCCTGGGTTGTGCGATCGCCTCCTATATCAACATCCTGGATCCGGAGGTCGTGGTTCTGACTGGCGGCATTACCACAGCGGGCGATTCACTCATAAACCCACTCCTCACAGTTATGGAGGAAGTCGAATGGCGACCTGGTGGACACACTGTCCCAATCATCTTTGGCAAACTGGATATGTGGGCAGGAGCAGTGGGTGCAGCCTATGCAGCGCTCCATCCTGACAAGATCTGAGTAAGACTAATTCCCTTATCTTAAATTCCATTGCCTCTAGGTTCCCTTTCATTAAGCTGGCATTTCGCACTTTAAATTACCCACATCGACTATAATGAATCAGAACACCTCAAATACTACCCGCAGAGACTTCATCAAAACCGGAGCAGCCGTATCCACTCTAGCCGCTCTTGGTGCTCAAACTCAACTCTTTGGCTCTGATGTCGGAGCCTCGGATAAACTCAAGGTCGGCCTCATCGGTTGTGGAGGACGTGGAACGGGCGCCGCCGTGCAATGTGTCCGTGCGGCTCCCAACGTAGAGCTCTACGCCATGGCAGATTTCTTTGGCGACAAGATCCAGAATGCCCGAAAACAGTTTGTCGATGGCTGGCGCGGTTCTGCACCCATAACTGACAAAGTAAATGTGAGCAAAGAGCGTGAGTTCACCGGATTCGATGCCTACAAAAAACTCCTCGCTACCGATATCGACGTCGTAGTCATTGCGACACAACCAGCCTTTCGACCTATCCACTTCGAAGCGGCCATCAAAGCCGGTAAACACGTCTTCATGGAAAAACCTGTCGCAGTGGATCCAGTCGGAGTTCGCAAAGTGATCGCTGTTTCCGAGTTGGCCAAGCAAAAGAGCCTGACCGTAGTTGCCGGTACTCAGCGTCGCCACATGCCAAGCTACCTCGAAACTATGAAACGCATTCACGATGGTGAGATGGGCGAACTTCGCGGAGGTGACTGCTACTGGAACTGGGGTCAAAAGATCGGACAAAATGCCCAGAATCCTTCGTGGTCAGAAATGGAATTTCAAATCCGCAACTGGTATTTCCATTGCTGGGGATCCGGTGACTGCCTGGTCGAACAAGCAATTCACCAGATCGATGTTATGAACTGGGCCTATGGCGGACCTCCGGTATCTGCCCTCGGTATGGGTGGTCTGGAGATCGAACACAACTTCGGCAACATCTACGACCATTTTGCCATCATTTACGAATATCCCAATGGCGCCCGTGTATCCGCCATGGCCAGCCAGATTCCTGGATCTACCTCCCGCATAGGTCAGAACATTGTCGGAGCCAAAGGCAGTTCCGATGGAGAAAGTATCTCTGGCAAAAAGTCCTGGAAGTATGACGGCGTCGCCATCGACGGACAGGAACAAGAGCACGTTGATTTCATCGACAGCATCCGTGGAAGCGGTCCCTACCTCAACCACGCCAAACGCATCGCCAAATCAACACTCACTGCCATCATCGGTCGCATGTCCGCCTACACAGGACGCCAAGTGCGCTTCGATTGGGCTCTGAACAAGTCCGAGCTCGACCTCACTCCTGCCAAATGGGAAATCGGTGACAATCCCATCGCAGCCCGTCCAGTTCCTGGCCAGGAGAAGTTGGTTTAAGAAACAAGTATCTTTACCGCAAAGTCCCATCCATTCGGGTGGGACTTTTTTGCCTACGATTTTTTCAAAGACCATTCTTACCATTTTGCCAACCAAGCAAATAAGTAGGACACGCATCGTCCGAAAAACATGTGCAGCACAAGGAATTTAAAAAAGACGCCCAGTATTCCGCGCTTTTTCATCCCAATGATTAAATAGAACATTGCCGGAGAAGTTACCTATGTTCTTTGTTGAGCCTTCAACAACGCGACTGCTTCATCTGAAGAACTATGAAAAATCACACTGCACCCACTAATCCCGCCAAGGGCCGCCTTCATCATCTCGCAATCCAAACACGCGACTGGGAAGAATCGAAGCGCTTTTACATCGAACTGCTCGGCATGGAGCAAGTGGGTGGCTTTCAATTGCCGCATCGAGAAGTCATTTTCCTCAACATGGGTGGTGGTGACTTGATTGAACTGTTTGAACCCATAAAGGCAAATGACTATGAGCTTCCCGATCATGCCAATGAAAGTCTGGCGGTATTCCACTTTGCTCTCGCTGTTGAAGATGTGGATGCGGCTACCGAACGCTGCAGAACTGCAGGCTATGCAGTGAAGATAGAGCCAAAGATTCTTCAGTTGGATGGGGTTCACGCACGACTCGCATTTATCATCGGACCTAACGGTGAGCACATAGAGTTCTTTAAAGACCTTTCTTCTTCTTAAACGAAGAAGTTAAAGGATCGATTCAGGGTCAATTCCCCAACCGGGCTTGTCGCTTAGGAAGAGATTACCATCTTCGACCTGTTCACCATATTTCCTTCGAGTTAGT
>CALJGU010000268.1 GCA_938075565.1 uncultured Opitutales bacterium
AAAAACAGAACATGATCGAGAAAAGTTCCAAGGTTGCGGATCGTTTGGAAAAGCTCTTGGGAAAATACGTGGAATCAGGACGGAGCGCTCCGAAGAGAGGTTAAGGGTTTTTCTCTTCCAAACTTAATTCTGGATTCCACCAATTGTCCAGTTTGCTTTGTAAGCTTTCCATTCTCTGTTGGAGATCAGCGTGGCCGGCAAAGCTGATGCTGGCCAAATAGTGTTGGATCGCTGCAGGCCATTGCCCCGCATCTCGGGTTTTCGTGAGATCTTTGTATTTGCGAAGCGCAAGTTTCTTTCCTGTTTCCGGAAGGTCATCCAAATCTTCGGGCAAGTCATCGGGAACGACGATCTCCTCGAGTGGATATAGATCCAGGTATTCCTTGGGGAAATACCAGGGCATGTGAGGTCGGAAGATTCCACAGGCCAGGAAAAAAGGCTTCTCTTGTTTCTCCTTTAAAAAATCGATGCAGAATTGGGCTGCTCTGGCGTCATCGAATTCGGCTTCCGCTTTATCAAAGGCTCCCCAATCCACTTCTTTGGAGTAGAGAGTCACGCCAGAGAAAGGAAACTCGGCGGGTGTCTCCGCGGCCTCCTCTAATCCATAGCGATCGAGGTCGTCGTAAGCGAAGGCATTATCGTGAAAGGCGAGTGGTTGGAATACATCCCAGTTCTCAGGGGGATTGTTGCCATAGGTATGATGAAATATTTTGCCAGCTCCTGCGGTGGTGTAGCCGTGTGCCTTGGAATGTCCAGGTATGGTTATCAGGTCTGGCAGATTGGGCTTCCACCACTGTTTGTTTCCATAGATGCCGCTGGTGCTGGGCAGTTGGCCACTCATGACAGCGGCCCGACTCGGGCAACAAACCGGGGAGGCAGTATGGGCATTTATAAAGGCGGTCCCTCTGGCTGCCAAACGGTCTAAGTTGGGCGTATGCACCGTTCCCTCGTAACCACCCATGTAGCCGACCTAGTCATTTAGATCGTCCACCGCAATAAAGAGCACATTAGGCTGGTCTCCTGTTTGTCCACTTATTCCTAACGGACAGACCAATAGGATGATACTTAAAGAAAAATAATGAATAATCCGAGAATACATGCGGGGTAGAGGCGAAACTCTTCTAGAGGGTCACTTGAATTTATTCAGTTGTCGAACCGATTTTAAAAGCTATAGCTTTAAGGTCAGATTTTCAGTCTACCCACTATGAAATCCCCAGACTTTCCTGAGACTCAATTCAGTCGCCGTGCCTTTTTACGAGGTTCGGGTGCACTTGTTGCGCTTCCTTTTTTCGAGTCGTTGGCTAAGCCGGGTGCTGTCTTTGCTGCTTCTGGAAAGCCTGTGGAGCCCATGCGCATGGTTTGCATTGGTCTGAACTATGGCATGCACCCTCAAGGATTTTTTCCCGACGAGGTAGGGCGAAATTACGAACTGCCGTATCTGCTCAAACCGCTGGAAAGAGTAAGGAATGATTTTACGCTGTTCTCTCATCTGGATCATCCTGGGATTAAAGGTGGGCATGAAGCGACCCACACCTTTCTGTCTGGGATTCGAGCAGACATGGCCAAGTCGATGCCCGAGGGAAATATTTCAATGGACCAAAAAGCGGCCGAGTTTGTGGGGTCGACTACTCGTTATCCTTCCATGCAGCTGAACGTAGGTGGAGGTGACAATGGACTCTCCTGGACACGGAACGGTGTCAGTATCCCATCGATGGGGGACCTTCAGCAAGTCTTCGACGCTCTCTTTCAGGAAACCAACGAAGCTCATAAACGTCGTCTGGCACGTTCTTACAAACTCAATAGCAGCATATTAGATGTTGTCCGCGACGACGCGAAAGACCTGCAAAAGCGATTGAGTGCCAACGATGTCGAAAAGCTCGATGAATATTTCACGTCAGTACGGGATGTTGAAAAACGTTTGCAGATGTCAGAGGCCTGGTTGAATAAACCAAAACCTCAGGTTGACTACCAATTCCCGAATCCGATGCCGACTGATTTTTATGAAGAGGTTCCTCTCTACTACGATCTGATGAAGCTCGCCCTGATGACCGACTCCACGCGGGTGATCAGTTATTCGATCAATGGATGGAGTGGTGATTCGGGACTACCAGGTGTTACGCAAGGCTACCATGCTCTAACACATCATGGTATGGATCCTGCTCGGTTAAAAGAGCTGACGATTATTGAGAGTTTCCACGCCAGTCAGGTGGCCCGGTTTATTTCAGACTTAAAAAACACTCAGGTCGAAGATGAATCATCCTTGCTCGAGAAAACCATGGTTCTCTTTGGCAGCGGTATGGGTAATGCCAGTTCGCATTCCAATCGTAACCTTCCTTTGATTCTGGCCGGAGGTGGCTTTACTCATGGCAAACACAAAGACTATCCAAAGGTAGGCGATAAACAAACCCCGGCCTGCAATCTCTATGTTTCCATGCTGCAGAGGTTTGGCATGGAGCTTGATCATTTCG
Organism: uncultured Opitutales bacterium; assembly: GCA_938075565.1. Taxonomy (GTDB): domain Bacteria; phylum Verrucomicrobiota; class Verrucomicrobiia; order Opitutales; family UBA2995; genus UBA2995. The sequence continues at coordinate 2,469 of CALJGU010000268.1, forward strand.
GAACGAGTGCCGGAACCCTGGATGGGTTGAGTTGATGGGGAGGATATTAAGTGTAGGAGCTGCT
>CALJGU010000269.1 GCA_938075565.1 uncultured Opitutales bacterium
CCATAACCGCCTTCTTCCCGACGATGGGCTCAATCATGTCCTTCAGTCCAACGAGCAAACTCTCAATGATCGCCTGGCCGCGACCGGGAATCAATTGCGGGCGACCACCAATCATCATGCGTATCCCCCCTATTAATAGAATCACGATGACCCAACTCGTCACAATGCTGTTGGTAATGGGCAACCCAAACAAACTGAAGAGGATCTCAGGAGCGGGCGAAACCGCAGCGTTCGCCAACGGCAAGGAGAATTGAATGCCCGCTATCGCAAGGTAGATTGAGAATGTTTTTTTGAATCGCATCTTAACAGCAGAATGGCCTTAAGAAAAAGTGTTGTTGATAGATCGATTTGCGTGCGTCAACTCTCTAAGCACAAATCCAATCTATATGATTTGAATTGAAGAAAATCACATTTCATTTACAACCGATGCTAATAGTAGAAGCGGTTTTTCAATTAGCCGCTCAAATCAAGTATACTTTCAACCTATGGCAAAACGAGACCTATCGGACGCAATTTTTGAAGTAAAGGACACTCAACGAGCAGCAAAGTCTGCAGTTCGAGCGTCCACGCTTCGACCCAATGACCCGTCTCTTTTTAAACGAAGGGCGTTCGACACATTTTACCTTTTTGGCTTTGTCCTTCTCGTACTCGCAATCGCAGTACAAGTTGTCGCACTCGTTGCCTACAGCTGATCGACTGATCAAATCTTACGTTTTTCCACAATCAAGGATTGATAGGAATCCGCTTTTGACTGAAACACGGTTTCACGCTCAAAAGGCCAAGGTGCATCACTCAACCGATTCCATTTCCCAGCTGAAGCGACTGCATTTGAAGCCCAGTCGAAATACTCCCGGTGATCCGTTCGAAAGTGGAGCTTAGCGCCTTCGAGACAACGATCAGAGAGCTTATCGAGAAATCCGGGGTTCATTATCCGGTTCTTCCAGTGCCTCTTCTTCGGCCACGGATCCGGGAAAAGGATAAATACCGACTCTATCCCTACACCGACCGGCAACTGATCCAAAAACTCGTTCGCTTCCGCTTTCAGAAAGAGAACGTTATCAAGCCCTTCCCTACTCGCCTTTCTATTCGCTCGCTCGATTCGATTCCCAATCAAATCTATCCCAACGCAGAGCAGCTTCTTATTGGCAGCTGCAAAATCTGTAAGCCAATGCCCATGTCCACAACCGATCTCTAGAACAATGCGGGACTTACCATAGAGGCACGACTTGAGTTTCGCGTTTAACAAGGACTTCCGCTCCGCAACTCGCTGCTGATGCTCCTTTAAGCTTGTTGTAGCTTTCCCTGGTTGCTCTCGATCGATTGCCATTTAGATCGCCTCCGCAACCACAGGACTTTCCGCCACTGGTAGACGGAAGGAAACACGAAGTCCTTGGTCCTCAACATTTTCTGCCCATACACGCCCTTTGTGCCAGTCGATGATGTGCTTTACGATACTCAGCCCAAGACCCGTTCCACCCGTATCTCTAGAGCGACCTTTGTCCACGCGGTAGAAGCGCTCGAAGATACGCGAAAGGTCTGCCTCTGGAACCCCAGGCCCTTCGTCCTCTACCCAGATTTCGATCGAATTCTCCTCGATTGAACACCCCATCCCTATTTTGCCTTCGGCAGGGGTGTATTTCTTGGCGTTCTCCACCAAATTATCAAGTACTTGCCGAATCTTCAGAACATCAATCCGGAGCATAACTGATCCCTTCTCGGGCAAATTCAATACCAGCTCTCGTCCTTCCGCACCTAAGCTTTGACGATACTCGAATGATAATTCCTTGAGCCAACCAGTAACATCGATCGCAGCCAACTCTAGCTTAGGCGATTCATTTTCTAAACGAGACAGACTCAGCAAATCGTTGATAAGCAATGCCAAACGCTCTGAATGACGTTGGATAACATTGAGAAACCGATGGCGATCTTCAACTTCCATCCCCGCATGATCCGCCACGAGCGTTTCCGCATATCCCTTGATCACCGAAACAGGGGTTTTCAATTCGTGAGACGCATTCGCTACGAATTGCTTTCGCATACTCTCGAGCACTTTGAGCTTTGTCGTATTGTGCAGAACAAATAAATACCAAGGGGTGTTCGCCTCTTCTGCCGCCTCAAGACGAGCAGCCGAAACCTCCATCCATATCTCTCCCTGAGGGTCTGAAAAGGCGATTTCCTTGCCGATGCCCCCACCCGCCCGCTTTACTTCTCGTATGAACTCCAGGAATTCCGAGCTGTGGAGCCCGCTTTCCACTCGCTTGCCAACACTTGCGCCCAGAACGGGAAAGACATTCTGCAAAGCATTGTTAACCAATAGGATATAATTATCTCTATCTACTATGAGAACCCCCTCTTGTAGATTGCCAAGTGTCGTCTCAATTTGTCTCAAGCGATCGGAGCTTTGCTTATCCAAGCGATCGATCTCAGCAATCAATTGATTCAGCTCATCAACGAGTTCCATCCAATTCCGACTGGTACCACGAAACTCAGAGGAATGGGTGAGTATCGACGTTCGTGTGGCCAGGGATTCCGAAAGCAGTCTTATCGCACGCTTCTGCCTATAGTATCTGGAAGCGTATAGGGTCGCGATTATCGCTGTGACAGCTAACAAAAAATAGGACATCAGTGGTCGAATCCGGCTAAGACCGGTTTTCAATCATCCGATACCCCACCCCCCTCACAGTCTCAAGCCAAGAACCTTCATTCCCCAGTTTTTCCCGCAACCGTCTCATATGCGTATCGACCGTGCGGGTTTCCATCTCGTTCTCATAATTCCAAACTTTTTGGAGCAGTGTTTCGCGAGTTTGAACCTTGCCTCGCTCCTGCATAAGGAGCCTGAGAAGCCGAAACTCGGTCGCTGTCAGCTCGACAGGCCTCTCTTTCACATGAACTCGATGGTGCTCCACGTCCAAATTGATTCCATTAACCTTGAGGACACCCGAGCTCTCATCCCCTTCTACTCCTCGCTTGAGTATCGCAGAGACGCGCAGCATTAACTCTTTGGGACTGAAAGGCTTGCACACATAGTCATCGGCACCGCTTTCAAATCCCTCAATGCGATCCCCCTCCTCAGTTTTGGCACTCAGAAAGATAATCGGGATTGCTTTGAAGCTGCGTTCCTGTCGAATCAGCCGGCAAACCTGAATCCCACTCAAATCCGGCATCATGACATCCAGCACAATGAGGTCTGGCTTGAAAGTACGGACTGTGTCCAGAACCTGCCTTGGATCGTTAACAGATTGCGATAGGAAACCTCTCTGTCTCAGGTTGTAACAGAGTAAATCGGTTACGTCGACCTCGTCATCGACGACCAGTATTTTCTTAGGCTCTTCTGAAGCGACCATAGCAATCTAATAACTATATGAACTCAAATTGTTGCGAACAAAACACTTAGTGCAACCGCCTAAGCGTTACATTTTCGTTACACCGGAACAGAGACCCACGCAATCCGGCTTTAGGGTGAGAACAACCCTTAAAAAATCTGTTAAAATACTGTATATCAATTACTTAGGAATTTCCAAGGGCGACCATCAGGACACTGATATCAGCTGGATTTACTCCACTTACACGACTGGCCTGCCCCAAATTTGCAGGATTTAACTGATTCAGCTTTAAGGCGCATTCCTTTTTGAGTCCCCTTACCAATAGAAAATCGAATCCCTTCGGAACCTTGATCGCTTCGACGCTGCTTAGCTTCTCTACCTGTCTCAACTCTCGCTTAAGATAGCCATCGTATCGAACACGGTAAAGGACTTCGTCTTTGACCGGATCCTCGAGTTTCGACAGCGCTTCGGGCAGCTCAAATCCGGGGTCATTTCTCCTCGCGAGTGTTGCCCAAGTTTGTTCCCCCACTCTGTTTGACTCCATCCACTGGATTGCTCGATTTATCGAACGCTTCTTCTCTTCGATTCGAGCGATACGAGATTGCGATAACAGTCCGTATCGCTTGGCGTACTCAAGCAGTCGAAGCTCTGCGCTACCATGATTGAACAACAGTCGATACTCCGCTCGACTCGTAAACATTCGATAAGGCTCCTGTGTCCCCTTGGTGACAAGATCATCAATGAGCACACCCGTGTAGCCATCGTACCGCTTAAGAACAAAAGGTTCATCTCCCCTCGCCTTGAGAGCCGCATTAACCCCGGCGACCAGCCCTTGGCATCCCGCTTCTTCGTAGCCTGAAGTGCCGTTAATTTGACCCGCGAAAAACAAGTTTTCCACTTTTTTGGACTCCAAGTGGGGAAAGATTTGAGTGGGTGGCGCGAAGTCATACTCAACGGCATAGGCTGGGCGCAGCAAATGAGCACGCTCGAGACCAGGAATCGATGCCATCATTTCTTGCTGCACCTCAAACGGGAGACTTGTTGAAAGACCGTTGATATAATACTCATTCGTATTGCGGCCTTCTGGTTCCAGAAACAGCATATGCCTGGGACGGCCTTCAAATCGCACGAACTTGTCTTCGATACTGGGACAATATCGCGGCCCCGTACCTTCAATTTCTCCACCGTACATTGCGGAAAGATGGAGATTCCGCATTACGATTTCAGAAGTTTCTTCCGTCGTGTATGTAATCCAGCAGGAAACCTGGTCC
>CALJGU010000270.1 GCA_938075565.1 uncultured Opitutales bacterium
GTTGCGGTTATACTGAGCGCGGCCATGTCTTCCACGGCTTCCGAACTCAGTGCACTTGCCACCATCTCCACCGTCGACTTCTATCAGAATCATTTTGTTAAAGATCGAGGCGACCGTCATTACATGATGGCCTCGCGTATGTTCACTGCCATCTGGGGAGGGTTGGCCATTCTGTTTGCACTGTTTGCCAGTATGGTGGAAAGCTTGATCGAAGCGGTCAATATTGTGGGATCCCTATTCTATGGCACCGTGCTCGGACTTTTCCTGGCGGCGTTTTTCATAAAACGCATTGGAGCCCATGCCGCATTTATTGCCGCCCTTATCGCCCAGATCTCTGTTCTGGTGATCTACTTCACCAACTTCATTGAGATTGGTTACCTGTGGTACAACCTAATTGCCTGCGTTCTGGTGATCGTATTGAGTTTAATCATACAGACAATTTCTGGAAGCAAGCAAGTTGAAGCCTAATGAGCGAACCCATCATATGCTTCGGACAGCAGCCCTGCGGCATTTTTCCGAATCGTTTTGTGTTTTCGAAGATCAAGACAGCTCGGCGTCTACAGTCCGAGATTGGCGGTAAGATTGTTTTCTTCCTCCACGACAGTGATCACGATCATCGGGAGACTTGCTCGAAACTTACCAATCGGCATACCCAGAAAATTGAGCGCGTAAATTTCGAAGTTAGCAACAAGACCCAGAAGCTCTACTCCCCGCTCTATTACAAGACCATCAAACCAGAGTGGAAGGAAAAGACACGTCGCTGCCTACCCAACCTGGTTGCTCCGGAATGCATAGACGTATTCATGTCAGTAGAACCGGATAACGTTACCGAATTTTGCATCGAGATGTATCGAGGCCTGGGACTGATCGATGGTATTGAGCTGGTCCGATCGAGTGATCCAGAGCTGAGGAAACAAGCGATCGATATAGACGACCATTTTGCCGATGTGCCGTATGAAGGCGAAACGGTGCGGGCACGTTTCAAAGATGGAGGCTACTATCTATACAAAGGAGGCAGTAACTACTTTGAGGTACCAGTGGATGGGATTGAGAAATCACAAATCAGCCCCACACGGGATACCCGCCTGCTCTGGATGCAATCGATTGTCCATTGTACGCACTACGTGACGGGTGCCGGAGAAATCCAATACCTGAATACGGAGGAAGCGCCAGAAATAGAGTTCGTAAAGCGGGATGATATTGATAGATCTGGAGAAGCTTATACAGATATAGATCATGAATGGTAAACGCATTGTAGCAATTGGAGCCCACCCGGATGACATTGAATTTGGCTGTGGAGCCTTTCTATTGGATGCGGTAGACAAAGGAGCTCTGGTAACCCTGGTGGTATTGTCCAAAGGAGAAGCGGGAACTCAAGGAGACGGATCCACCAGAGAAGTCGAGGCGCAATACGCAGCCACTCTCCTGGGAGCTACTCTACATTTTGTGGATGCCGGAGGAGACACGGGTATCAGGGCAAACTTGGATACCACTTTGACCTTGGCCAAAGAGATACGAAGGCTGAAGCCCGACATTCTCCTGGCGCCAACCGGTCACTTGAACCAGCACCCGGATCATCGTGAGGCCAATGTATTAGTCCGCGATGCCCACCGATTGGCTCGCTATGGGAAAACCCCTGGCCTGGAAGATCAGGCACCCCACACCGCGCAACTGCTTTTGTTTTATGAAATTTCCAGCGGAGGAAATGAAGGCGATGGCCTCAACTCCATCCTGGTGGATGTATCCAGTCACGTGGATCGCTGGAAGGAATTGATGCAGTGCCACGCCAGCCAAGTGAAAAACATGGATTACATCGACCTTCAGCTTTCGAGAGCTCGCGTCTATGGTATCCAGGTTGGGGTTCACTCGGCACAGCGATTGTTTTCGGAAAGTCCACTACTTGCAGGATCATCGGAAGACCTGAGCAACTTTAAGAGTCAACGGTTCTAATTAAATTGAAACCCGCAATTATCAAGGTATCACAAGCGGCACTGCGGGGACGCAGTGGCCCTACTTTTCGTTGCATAATTGGTAGGGCAAGAGCATCCCTACTCTGCCGTTCGAAGTAATGTCTCGTTCCCTCAACATCGCGCTCCTTTGCCATCCTACCATTGGAGGTAGTGGCATTCTCGCGACCGAGCTTGGTCACAAGCTGGCAGAATGGGGACATCAGGTTTATGTCGTTTCCGAGCGTCCACCCCATCGCTTGAAGAACGATCGACCGGGCATCCATTTCTGCGAATCAACACCGGTTGAATTTCCTCTTTTCACAAGCCCGGATCATACCCTGCCCTTGGCCACCCGGATTGCTGAGGTCTGCAGAAACCATCAGATCGATGTGGTGCATGCACACTACGCAATTCCACACACCGCAGCTGCCTGGATTGCAAAGGAATTGATTGGCGAAGCCGCACCGCCGATCATCACGACCTTGCATGGAACTGATATAGTTTACCTGGGAGCTATGCCGGAATATCGGTCCCTCTTACAGCACGTCCTTGAAGCCTCGGACCTGGTCACCTGCGTTTCCAACAATCTCAAAGAGCGCACGTTGGACCTGTTTGAACTGGAAAAGGAAATCGAAGTCATTCCCAATTTCTATGAGCCCCGGCCGGTGACGGATACACGTGAGAACGTTCGAGCATCACTGGGTGTTGGAGATGAGCCACTGGCTCTCCACGCATCGAACCTAAGGACGATTAAGCGCATAGACTTATTGCTAGACGCCGTGAAGGTGGCGATTGCCAACACATCCTTCAAATTGGTCATCCTGGCAGGAGCTGATCCAGAGAAAGTTAAACAACTCATCGCGGATCAAGAGTTACAAGATCATGTAATGGTAGCCGATGATGTATTTGACATAGACAACTACTACGCCGCTGCAGACTTCACGGTTTATTCCTCCGAGTATGAAAGCTTCTGTCTAGGCATACTGGAAGGTATGCGCTACGGCTTACCTAGCGCGTCCTTTGATGTGGGTGGGATACCCGAAGTAGTGGAAGACCCATCCACCGGATTCATGGCACCCTTTAGGGACTCTGAAAAACTCGGGCAGGCGATCGCCAAGTTGGCTGACCACCCTGAGTTAAGAAGCCAAATGGGAATCGCGGCGAAGGAGCGGGCGATCAATTGCTTTTCAGCCGACGCCGTCGTCAAAACTTACCTGAATGCTTACCGCCAGGTCATGGAGGATTAAAATCTTTTCATGTTTGGTAAGCACACTTGCCACCGGCTCTTTAAATCACCATTATTCAAAATTATGAAAACCCTATTACCCCTGACCATAGTCACACTCTTAAGCACTCTTAGCACCTTCGCCGAAACCAAGATCCCTTCGGTCTACTGGCAGATCACAACCGCTGTTTTAGCGGCACAAGAAACAGATCGTGAGAACGCAACTGTTATGGGATACCGCAGTGATGGTAGCCTTGCTGTGCTTCGTGAAGGCAGCAACGACCTTATCTGCCTGGCTGATGACCCAAAGAAAAAGAACTTCAGCGTGGCGTGTTATCACAAAAGCCTGGAGCCCTTTATGACTCGTGCCCGAGAACTTCGAAAAGAAGGCAAATCGGAAAAGGAAATTTTTGATATTCGGGAGGAAGAGATAAAATCTGGAAAACTTGAAATGCCGGAACGCGCACTTCTATCCGTCCTAACCGGGAAGATAAATGAAGAGACTCAGGAAATTGAGAACCGATTCATTCGATGGGTTTTCTATATTCCTTTTGCCACGCCAGAAAGCACTGGGCTACCACTGGCGCCCCAAATCCCAGGTGGTCCTTGGATCATGAATCCGGGCACACATAGAGCTCACATCATGATCACTCCTCCAAAAAATTAAATTTAATCAATTTCTACTTCAATCAATCATCACATACATCACCTATGAAATCACTCATTAGAATCAGTACCTTCGCTCTAGCCATCTTGTTGCTCACGAGCTCTTTCACCTTTGCTCAAAAGCGTGGCAACGGAAAGACACGCCCAAGCCCCAATGCAGAGGTCAGCCAAACCATTGGAACGACTGTCGTTTCCCTTACCTTTGGACGTCCGGGACTAAAAGGACGCAAACTCGAAGATTTGGTTCCTGATGGAAAGGTCTGGCGGACCGGAGCCAACGAATCGACCGTCATTACTTTATCGGACGATGTAATGATGGGAGATGCATCCGTTAAGGCGGGCACTTACTCCCTATACACGAAGCCTAATGCAAAAGAAAACAGCTTAGACATTATCATAAACTCAAAGCTGTCATGGGGTACTCAATACGACGAATCGAAAGATGTCGCCCGAACCACAGTTAAGGTATCAAGGGACAATCATCCTAACGAATGGTTTGCTATCTACTTCACCAATTTGACCAACTCTTCGGCCGACATGAAAATTCACTGGGGTGATGCGATTGCGGTTGTGCCGGTCACAGCAAAGTAAGCGATACAAATTTCACTTCAAAAGAGGCAGTCATTCGGCTGTCTCTTTTTTTGTAGTTACACGCTTAAAGAAGCGAACAACTTCGCGCGAATATTTCTCAAACTCCCATTGGAACTCTTGTTTACTTCTTCCTCCATGCGGTGTGCGAGGCCAGGATGTCTCTACGTCATAACCTTGGCTTCTTAAACTCTCAGCAAAAGTCCTGGCAATGTCCCAACGAGTGTCCAGAGAGCCACACATGACGAGAAATGGAATGGCCTTTGAGTCCTTACTTGCTTTCAAGCCAGCGGCATTGGCGACACGCTGATTAAACATCGCGTGAAGCCGTTCAGGCACCTGACTCAGGTCCGCTGTTCCTGTGAGATATGATTTCGCATCACTGATCTCTCCAACAGCTTCAATGAGCAATCGCCCATCCGGTGTAGTCCAAGTGCCCGAAGCACACGGTGCGGCAGCCGCAACGCCATCGGGGTATCTTAATGCAAAACGATGAGAGAACTGGCCGCCTCGCGAGTAGCCAGTGATCAGAATTTCTTCGTGTAGCTGATACTTCGAACGAACGTCATCCAGTACGGCCTCAAGAAAGGCACCTTCACCAAGATCTGGGAAACGGCTCGCCTGGAAATCTTCATTGGAGAAACTGGGCGAAATGACAATGGCCTCGAGCCCTTGGCGATTTGCTTCCTGACGCGTCGCCTTGGCGAGGAAGTGAGTCCTGCCATTTCCATTACCTCCGTGCACAGATACTAGAGGCCAATAGGTTTTCTGAGAATCAAAGTCCAATGGAAGGCGAACAAAGTACTCCCGCTTCTTCCCATTAAAATTCAAAGTCAAACGGATGGGATCCTCACCGTTCGCTTGATTGAGCAAAGCAATCATCTCATCAGCTCGATCGAGATTTACCATGTCAGCAGCGGAATCCAGAATGCTCTGATAGTGAGATTCCGCACCTTCTTGTAATGCATGTGCCATGAGCTTGAGATTGTTTTCCCTGCAAAAGGTAACGAAGGCCGGAGTCAAATGCTCAAGTCGGTATTCGATCAATTGCGGATTGAAGTCCAACACCCGTTCCAGGCCAGCCACATCCACCGCATTCATTTTAAGGGGAATGTTTGGATCCAGATTTCGCAGCTCTCGGGCCTTGTCATCATTGGAGAACCAAAAGAAGCAGTCGTCCTGATATCCAATTTCATAAATCAGTTTTAGCAGCTCTCCCAAATCTGCACCCTTCACATCGAAGTAGATTTTGATCCTGCCATTAAAGCGTTTGAGGAAGGCATCCAGACGAGGAACTTTCTCGTCAGAGAATTCAGAACTGAACCAACTTCCAGCATCCAGTGAATCAATGTAAGAGGAACTGCGTTCAGAAACCGCACCCGTGCCATTGGTTGTGCGATCGAGTGTCTTATCGTGAATGACATACATCACCCCGTCCTGACTGGTTCGAACGTCTACCTCGACATAGTCCACGCCCAGCTGCACACACTTCTGTGCGGCGGCGAAGGTGTTTTCAGGAGCCAAGTGGTTAGCACCCCGATGGGCAACAATCTCCAGTTCTCGACTAAATGAAACAGCTGTGAAAGCCAGAATACATAAACCGATCAGGGTAATCTTTCTCATAATGTTTCCTTAAAGAATTCTACCATGGCCGCCATCGATAATTCTTCCCGTCCTTTGAAGCCATGGCCCCCTTCCTTGTAGCAAATCTGGGATACATCCGCACCGGCTTTTTTCATGGCTTCGAACATAAGTTCAGATTGAATCCACGGAACGGTTGCGTCGTCTTCACAATGAATAAGCAAGATGGGTGGATCCTCTTTATCCACATGCGTGATAGCTGATGCACGGATCCAATCTTTGCCATCCGGTGAAAAGGGTGGTCCTACCCACTCTCCATTGGAGATCACTTTAGTCTCCACATTGGGTTGAAGGGCGATCTGCTTTTCATCGGTGAAACGACTAACAAAATCAAAGACACCAGCATAGGCGACGGCCGCCTGAATACGACTGGAGTAATCAGCATGTCCACCCTCACCTTCGAACGATTCCATTCCACCAGTCACCGCCAAGAGACCGGCCAGGGTTCCTCCCGCCGAACGCCCCATGGCACCTATTCGATCAGGATCTATTGAATGCTGTTCAGCTATGCTGCGAACAAACCGTACCGCAGCCTTGGTATCTGCGACCGTATCCCGGTACTGATGATCAGGCCGTCCACGATAAGCAATGAGTGCAGCAGCAAATCCATGCTCTGCCAAATATTCTGCAAAGGGTCGAAACTTCTGACCATCCTGGGCATTGAAGCCTCCACCCTGGATCACCAAGATACAAGGGACAGATTCGCTGACTGTTTTGGGAAGAAATATATCTAGTGTGAGCACTTCGTTTGCTTGTGAGTAGTTAAGGTCCTTGTGGACTTTAAATTGCTCCGAAGTATCAGCAGTAAAACCAAGTGTCTGGGTTAGACAATAGCCTAAAATCAAAAGACAAAATGCCCCATGTTGAGATGCCCAGGTAAAGTAACGATTCATATTTAAGCCGAATTCAATACATACACTAATACACGGCATTGCGAGGACGCAATAGCCCTACCCTCCAAGACAAATAATCGTCCCAACTGTCAGAAAATCGGCTACTCCTCATCCGCCAGGCGCTTGTAGCGATTGGCAGTAGAAATCGTCATATTCCGCATGGGCGCATTGAAGGTTGCCTCGCCTACAATGTAGAGTGCATCCGACATCAATTGGTTGGCTTCTTTATTGTCGGGTTGAAGACGAACTACGTGTTGAGCCAATTGAGCGGCTCCCAACGCATCGCCGCCTTTAAGCGCATTTTGTGCTTTGCCAAAAAGAACGCCTACTCCTCCAACCAGATCGGCCATACGCTGCGATTGTTTCACAGGCGACTCACGATGCAGGGTCAAAACATCACCATCGAACCAACCTAAATCCTGAGCGTAGATGTCACGAATGGTTCCTTCTACACTGCCGTAGTAATCGCCGAGGTAATCGAGCTTCGCATACTTTTCCGGGAGAGCTGCGTATTCAACAAGTTCATCGGGCGTCATGTAATTAGATGCTCCTTCGATCGTTTTATCATAAACGTATTTAATCGCATCCCGGTAATTGGTCAGGACTTCAAGTGCGTTGTCCAGCATTGGAGGGGTGTGCCCGCCCACCACATGTTTCGGATTCTCCTGGACCATGGCATCAATACTTTTAATCCAGTCACGAGTTGATCGGCGAGCGGTTCCGCGCAGTGGATACACATTGGGCCAGGATTGGTAAAAATTGTCTCCGGCAAATACGATGCGTTGTTCGGGATACCAGATGTAAAGTTGATCGTCCGTTTCCCCGGGAGCCTTAACGAGTTCTAATTTGATACCCGCTATCTCGATCTTCTTGCGATCTTCAGAAAAGGTGTGTGTCGGATCAATTCCCGCTCGAGGTCCGCTGACTCCACCCCGTTGGCGGGCGGCACCACTACGGGCTGCTTGTTCGCCTCCACCGAATGCGTTTCCACGAAGACGTTCATAGGGAGGGATGGCAATGCCTACACTGATTTGTTGTTCCGGATTCAAATCAAATCCCTGGGAATTGGCCCGGCGAATCCCTCCTGAAAACCCCACTTCCTGATTGCGATGTTGTTCAGATCCGAAGTTGTCACGGGCCCAGATTTGCATACCGCTTCCTTCTTCGTAAAATGCGCCAGCACCACCGGTGTGGTCAAAATGTGCGTGGGTATAAATCATAGCGACCACTGGCTTGTCGGTGATCTTTTCAAATTCGGCTCTCGCCATCTGCGCCAAAGGAACCTGCTGCCCTGGATCGATAATGATCACGCCCTCATCCCCCACGATCATCGTATTCGTGGAGGCGGAATAACCGATGGCGGTGTAGACGTTGTCTGCCACCTGAATAATTTGTGGCCCAAGGATTTTATTGCGTTCGAGTAAACGCTGAGTGGCAGGGCTCTGAGCACTCAATAGAGAGGTCCCAAGTAAAGTAATGCCAATTATAAACGAGAAAAAGAATTCGGACTTGTTTAACATAAGCCCTTTTTAGCGCTGCCTCACCCTGCTTGGCAACCTACCAATCAATAAAACAACGAATCTATTCTATATCATCGCCGTACGCCTCGTACTCGACGACTTCTCCTTGAGGGAATAGCTCAATAAAACGGGTCATCTTTTCGAAGGCCAATTCACTCGCTGCCTTCATCTCCCGTCTACCAATTTCAAGGGCCCGAATCTTTGGATTGGGGACTCTAGCCTGATAATACCTAAAATTTCTATGAAGCTCGAACTTAGCTCGTGCGACTTGCTCTTCAACCGTAGCTTCGTACATCCATAATCTATTCTCACCAGAGCCAGGAAGAAAGAATGCAATATGCAGGTGTCCCGCACCTTTACCAAAGCAATCGATTCTTAGGACCTCTTCGTCCAACATGAACAAGGAACAGGCCGGTCCTCTTCCAAGCCTTAGTTCCTTATTATAGACTTGGATATAAACACCTTCACAAACGGGAATATCCTCCCGATCCATACGAACAGAATAGTCGGGACGCATCTTCCCCATATTGCGATCAATGCCCCAAGACAGAGATTCTGAGAGAGACTGTTTCGATGAGAGAAAACGTAGGAGCCTGTTGAATTTTTTCACGAAAACTGGGTAGGATGAATCGATAAATATTTACTGGTAAGAAAAACAATCAATCAGGCATCCATTACACGCGACCAATAATACCGAATTTTTACAAACATCTAACCAACTAGAGTAAGTCTGTATAAAATGTAGGAGCAGCTTTAGCTGCGAAAGACTTAGAGTATCATGCTGGTGCTTGGCGTTCCCAGGATCGCAGCTGAAGCAGCTCCTACAAAAAATGATGCCGCCTATGGCAGTAGACTAGTCCATTTGATAACCAGGCGTCGATTTTGACAGCTCGATCTCCTCGTCCGTCATATCTTCCGCAATCCCTTCGAAGAGAGGTGAAGACATATACCGCTCGCCTGTGTCCGGGAGCATGGCGAGGATAACGGATCCTGGCTCGGCTTTCTCAGCGATCTGTAACGCGATTGCGAGTGTCGCACCGCCGGAGATGCCGGTGCAGATCCCCTCTTGAGATGCCAGTTTACGAGAATGCTCAATGGCAGTCGGTCCAGGGACAGGAATCAATTCATCGTAGTTACTGTTGTCTATCGATTCTTGTAGAACAAAAGGAATGAAGTCAGGCGTCCAGCCTTGAACCGGATGTGGTTCAAATGCGGAGTGACTAACCGCTGGAGAGTTATCATCGCCACGGTCCTGTGTTACGCCGGACCCGATCAACTGGGCATTGGCAGGTTCACTCAAAATAATCTTGGTATCCGGACGTTCCTTACGAAGCACACGGGCCACTCCAGTGAGCGTTCCGCCAGTTCCGTAACCGGTTACGTAATAGTCAAGCCGCTGACCCTCAAAGTCGGACATAATCTCCTGCGCGGTGGTACTTTCATGGATATCAGCATTGTCCCCTGTTTCAAACTGACGGGCTAAAAACCAGCCGTTCTTCTCAGCAAGGTCCTTGGCTTTCTGATACATGCCGAATCCTTTTTCTGCACGTGGAGTCAGAACCACTTTCGCACCGAGAAAGCGCATTAACTTGCGGCGCTCAATGGAAAAGCTGTCGGCCATCGTCACGACCAATGGATATCCTTTTGCAGCACAGACCATGGCCAAACCGATACCGGTGTTTCCACTGGTTGCTTCAACAACCGTTTGCCCCGGCTTGAGGTCTCCACGACGCTCAGCCGCTTCAATGATGTTAATAGCCAGTCGGTCTTTGACTGAAGCTGCAGGGTTAAAAAACTCCGCCTTCACGTAGACCGTTACGTTATCGGGCGCCAGATTGTTGATGCGAATACAGGGAGTGTCTCCGATGGTATCAACAACGCTATTAAATAGCCGCTTACGGCCTTGGGTGGATCGAATATCTTGAGAGGACATGATTGATTATATGGTTTGGGTTTAGCTAATTCTCGGTCAGCAAATGAAGCGCGACAATCTTTCTTTTCGAAAGCTACAAAGTTTTTCAAGAAAGCCAGTTAATCATCAAACGACGCATTCCATTGGTCAAACCTTTGCCCCATCGAGTTGAATCGTTGCGGAAATTTTTGGGACACATCGCTTGTTTCAGAAGCATCTTTTTCCAGGTTAAAAAGAAAGCGGTCACCTCTATGCTGAACCCATTTCCAAGGATAGTCGTACATGGCACTGCTTCTGCCAAAATGGTTGAAAAGCACACGGCTAGGATTACCACTTTGTTTCCCCTGCCAGTAACTGAGCACACTCGTACCATCGATGGAATCAGGGATATCTTGCCCAGCCATCTGCAAGAACGTCGGAGTTAAATCAATAAGATGGCTAAGCAGTTCGTGATCGATGCTTCCTCGCCGCTCTTGTCCAATCCCAGATGGCCAATGAACGATAAACGGGGATCGAATACCCCCTTCAAAACTGGTTACTTTGAAATACCGATAAGGTGTGTTGGAAACATTTGCCCAATCAGGGCCATACCCTTGAAAGGTGGTTTCATCACCGGACATTTCCTTTCCTGCGATAACAATAGGCCTGCCATCTTTTGTAACCGCTTCCCCTCCCAGACAACTCAGCCCATTGTTATGACCAATCAATTCGGTCGAGGCTCCATTGTCGGCCATGAAACAGATCAGCGTGTTTTCTAACTGACCGGTATCTTCCAAAGCAGCGAGCACTTGCCCAATCCCCTGATCCATACGATCAACCATAGCGGCAAACACAGCCATGCGCCGGGCATTCCATTGTTGATCGACTTGCGACCAATCGCCGTGGCTGGCCTCGGACAACTGAGCGCTCTTAGGTAAAATACCCAGGGTCTTCATCTTTTCAAAGCGGGCACGCCGCAATTGCTCGAAGCTCTTGTCCTGGTAGTAGGCCTCATACTTGGCAATGTCTTCAGGGAAGGCATGGAGCGGCCAGTGCGGAGCTGTGTAGGACAAATACAGAAAAAACGGACTCTCATTGTGATCACGGGCATGGTCGCGCACATTCTTGACTGCTTCTTCGCTGATGGCATCTGTCAGATAGTAGTCATCTCCAATCTCACCTGCAGCAGACTCTTTGCCTCGCATCAATGTATAGGGATTAAAGTAACTCACCGCGCCGTGTAGATTGCCGTAGAATTTATCAAATCCAAATTCCAAAGGATTTCGGGAAGGATCGTCGTGGCGATTCTGATCCAGATGCCACTTGCCACTGAGGTAAGTTCGGTAACCAGCATCTTTGATTCGATCGGCGACGGTAATCGTTTCCGGTTTTAGACCATTTCCCACTGTCACCTTTTGCCAATATTCACCGGTAAGAAGTGATGCCCGGGTCGTCCAACATTTCGAAGTATTATAAAATTGGGAATAACGAAGCCCGTCGTGAGCCAAACGATCCAGGTTCGGGGTCTCTATCTCGCCACCAAAACAACCGATATCCGAATAACCTAAGTCATCGGCAAGTATTACTACGATATTGGGCCTGTCATTACCTAATGAATACAGGATGGCTCCGAAATAAAATACTAGACAAACAATGGTCTTGGAAAGTGACATAAGGAGATTAAAGTCAGATCCGAGATGCATTTCGAGTGAATTCTTAGTTTGATTGATCCATCCATCCATCCATCCATCCATCCATCCATCCATCCATCCTATTAGACCATACATTGAATGTGCGTTATAAACCCCTCCACTAGATTCATGAACCAAACCATCTTCTATTCTGTAGCAGCTATCTTTTACGTCTCTGTGGTTATCGGAGCCAGTATACGACACCGAAGGCTCGGCACAACTCACACGCGGATGCAAATGTATGGAGCCATACTTTCTATTCCGCCCGCCCTTGCCACAGTGCTGGGCCTAAAACACCTCCCAAGCTTCCTTTTTACAGTAATGATTGGAATCTATGGTCTCGCCTGGCTGTGTATGTCTACAGGGTATCTTCTGGAAGCGTTAAACCTGGAACGAAAGTAATCAGATGAGTAATACTGTTAAAGAGTTATCCAGCGACCAGGAGTTGGACGACAGTTTTTATGTCATGCGAGCGCTACGTCCTCATCTGATATAAGATGAGTATATAGAAAAAATCCGCCGACAACAGAAACACGGGTATCACTTAGTCGCACTCACCGACGGAGAGAATGAAATCGCCGCTCTGGCAGGTTATCGCTTTTCTGAGTGTTTGGCCTGGGGCAAAATTCTCTACTTGGATGATCTCATCACAGACCCCAACAAACTCAAAAGAGGCTACGCCAGTGCGCTAATCGATTGGCTGGAGGAAGAAGGTAAACGAAACCATTGTGATGAGCTGCATTTGGATACGGGACACCAGCGACTGGATGCCCACCGCCTGTATCACAAAAAAGGGTGGCAGATAAGTAGTCATCACATGTCAAAGGGACTGTGATAGAAGGTAGGGTCGGACCGCCGGGCCGACCGATGTAAATCTAATCTTACGGGAACGGACGCCTCGGCGATGCGTCCCTACCTAAGACAACGCATACAGACACCTACAACGTCCGAACGCCCACAGTAGTTTGCCTTCCGAACGAAGATTAGATGTCGAGCTTAACGACTGAAGATTGAGGGCGCGCACTTTTGTGCGTAACCGAGAGAAGAAGGAGGCACACTCGGCATGTAAATTCGAGGTTGCGGCTGAAACAAGCACCGTTGAGCCACCGAAATCCCATAAATCGTACCGTTGAGTGAAGTAAAAATAACTTTCTCAGCCGCTACCGTTTCGCAACCAAACTACCGATTAGTCTTCCTTAAGGCGCAGGGCCAACAGCGTTGTATCGTCCTGGGGATAATTGGCCCCGCAGTAAGACTTCAAATACGCTTCGAGGGTTTTGACGACTTCTTCGACCGGTCGGCGGGCACAATTCTTAAACACATCCACCAGGCCTTCGGTTCCTAATTCAACGCCTTCAGGGTTTCGGCATTCGATCAATCCATCCGTCATGAACAGAAGGCAATCGCCTGGATCGACCGTAAATTTTGTTACCTGCACGTTATCACAAATACCTAAACCGACGACGTTCTCACTCGGGCAGTTTACGATTTCAACGGAGTCGGAACTTTCCCGGTACCAGAGCAAGGGAGGTTGAGCGGCGTTAGCCAAAGTGAGGGTTGCATAATCTTCCTCTGAAAGATCCAGGGTTCCAACCATCACTGCCACAAAGCCCGAAGGAATGAGACCTTTCATGTGCTGATCGAGCTCGATCAAGGCCTGTTCTGGATGAGCGAACTCTGCCGGCATGTAGAAATCAGCCAGGTGCTTGACCAGAATGGTAAATAGACCAGCAGACAACCCGTGGCCACTCACGTCCCCCAAGAGGAAGGATAGGTGTTTATCCGAAACGAGTGGAAAAGTAATCACATCTCCACCCACATCCGAATAGCTCAAACTCAGCACAGCGATGTCCACATCCGGATGCTCCGGCATGGGGCCAGGAATCAATCGCTGTTGAACGCGTCCTGCATTCTCAAAATCGGTGGCCATCTCCTCGTTCTTCTGGCGCAACTGCTCCCGGCTTTCCTCTAGTGCCTGCTGGGCCTCCACTTGCTCCGTGATATCACGCGTAATACCCATGATCCCCACGGGCTCACCGGAGCCGAGATAAAGAGGCACCTTAGTCGATGTTGCCCAAGTCACACTGCCATCCGGCCAGGTTTCTTTTTCAGTCAAATTAACCAGGCGTTCGTTATCTCGAATCAGCCGTTGTTCATCATCATAAGCTTGTTGGGCATGCTCCTGGGAAAAGAGATCAAAGTCCGTTTTCCCTATCAAATCTTCCGGTGACTTCAGCCCAAACTTAGCCGGCATAATATCGCTCACTTTAATGAAGCGACTCTCGCGATCTTTGAAGTAGACCTGATCCTCCGTCTGCTGAAGGAGCGCGTCAAACAACATGGATGCCGATGCGCTAAACAGCTCGGGATCGTCTTTATCAGTAGCGCTCATGATGGGTCACGGTATCGACACAAAATCCAAAGTCGATAAAGCAATTGAAGAATAGAACCAAAGTGGGATTAAAGCTCTTTGAGGAACACATTGCGAAATGAAACATTGTGACCGCGGTCTTGAAAACCGATGTGACCGATTTTCGGTAAGTCGTTCAATGCGGTTTTAAATTTGTTCTTGGAACCATCGGGGTTCTTTTGGGCTGTGGTCCATTTGGAAAGGTCGGCTTCAGCGACTTTGACGCCGTTGACCCAGACCCGAACGATATCGCCTTTAACCCGAAGACGAAGCTTGTCCCAATCGCCCACCTTGCCGGCCGGTTTACTGGTGGGTGCTACGGCATCATAGATCGCTCCGTGATCGTGCTTACCCCTGTCCACACCTTGTGGATCGAGCAACTGAATTTCAAACCCTCCTTGCAGGGGGTTGCTCGGATCGGTGCGGTAGAAAACACCACTGTTACATCCTCTTGAGAGTTTGTATTCCAGATCGAGGATGAAGTCGGCGTATTCCTTTTCGGTCCAGATGTAACCGTTCTGAAGACTGCGCGCCAAGGCTCCGGTTTTCGGATCTACCTTCCATACTTCTTGAGCACCTCTGGGATTGGTAAACCATCCGTCTTTGGATTTTCCATCAAACAGAGCGACGAATCCGTACGGTGGATTTACTTTCGCTTTGCTGGCGTGGTGAGTCGCCTGAAGATTAAGAAATGAGAAAACGACGATCAGGGTAAACGTTAGCAGTATCTTCATAACATCTAATTGGGTAGTGGACTGCCGATTAAGCGGTGAACTTAAAAAAATGGCAAGCAAGGTCGTATCAGAATGTACAAAAAAAGGGCCCCGGTATCGGGACCCTTGAAATTGAATATGGAAGATCGCTTACTAGCCTTCTTTTTTCTCAACAGAACTAGCTGTAAGAAACAGTTTTCCATCTACCTTGGCAACAGTGCCTTTAACTTGAAGGCCTGCCGTTTCTCCCTTACAGAAGTAGGCGCCATGCTCAACGTTCTTAGCAAAGAGGTAAGTCCTTACTTTGTCGTTCTTTTTGTTTTTTACCTGAAGAGCATTGGTGCACTTTTCAGCGATACCCAGGCTGCATTTAGCGCAGGTGCCAGTTCCGTTAAGAGTCACTGTTTTTGCTTCATCAGCGGCGTAAAGACCGGTTGCGAAAGCGAGGATTGCGATGATCGATAATAGCTTTTTCATATGTTTTGGGGTGTGGACGGATTATACTTACAAAATACTGAGGATTTGAATTGGTAGAAGATGACAGCTACAGTGGCAAGTACGGATTAGAAGCGCCAAAAAAGCAGATATTTCCTTCCCATCTCCTCTCATCCGAAATCTGGAGAACAGTCGTTTTACTTTGATTAGAAATTCGTGCCATTAGTATAAGCTCCAGCTTGTCGGGGCCTTTATTTGATGCTAGTACTCAAAAATTACCCAAGCCACCTAAGTTGGCATAATTTGGGCTGCTTCATCCACTTGAAATTCGAATTAATAAATAATCACTGTCTATGCACTTAACGCCTCGCGAACAGGAAAAACTCATGGTCGTTGTCGCCGCTGATCTGGCACGTCGACGTCAGGCCCGCGGCCTGAAGCTCAATTACCCAGAAGCTATAGCCATTATCACTTACGAAATCCTAGAAGGCATCCGCGATGGCAAATCGGTATCCGACCTTATGAGCTACGGAGCCACTATCCTGACCAAGGATGATGTGATGGAAGGTGTTCCTGAAATGATTCACGAAGTGCAGGTCGAAGGCACATTCCCCGATGGAACCAAACTCGTAACCGTCCACAACCCACTAAGATGATTCCAGGCGAATATAAATTTTCCGATCCCGATGCGCTTCTCACCGGGAACCCCGGTCTTGAGACCCTAACCGTTCAAGTCAGCAACACAGGCGACCGCCCAGTTCAAGTAGGGAGTCATTTCCACTTCTACGAAGTGAACGAAGGCCTGGAGTTTGATCGGGAATCCTCGAAAGGCTTTCGCCTGAATATCGCCGCGGGCACCGCCGTGCGATTTGAACCTGGTGACATACGAGAGGTCGAGTTGGTCGCCTTGGCAGGCAAACGTGAAGTCCATGGATTAAATAACAAAGTAGACGGACCATTGTGATTCATTTTCCAGCACTTAAAATGAAATCCTCCTCCTACTACTACTTGATCTCCTACTTAAGGTATTTCGTAGGAGCGGCTTTATGCCGGAATCGTTTGTTGCAAAAAAATCGCGGCATAAAGCCGCTCCTACAGTTTTACTTAGAAACCATCTTTAATTTAATTAAATGTCCTTAGAATTCACACGTAAACAATATGCCGAAATGTTCGGACCTACCGTGGGCGATCAAGTTCGCCTGGCGGACACTGAGCTCTTTATTGAGGTCGAGAAGGACCTGATCGCTGAAGCGGCTGGCTACGGTAACGAAGTTAAGTTTGGCGGCGGTAAGGTTATCCGAGACGGCATGGGGCAATCCCCCCTGGCAACTGGAAAGGACTGCCTTGATCTTGTTCTAACCAACGCAACGATCATTGACCCCATCCTCGGTATTATCAAAGCCGACATCGGAGTTAAAGATGGGCGCATTTCTGGAATCGGACACGCAGGCAATCCACTCATTCAATCCGGTATCACCGATGACATGGTCATAGGTGCTGGAACGGAGGTGATCGCTGCTGAAGGACACATTGTGACAGCCGGCGGATTTGATTCTCACATTCACTTTATCTGCCCTCAACAAATCAATGAAGCACTAACCAGCGGGATCACAACCATGACCGGAGGCGGTACTGGTCCCGCCACGGGCACCAACGCGACTACCTGCACACCCGGCGCTTGGAATATTCAAAAGATGCTCGAATCGGCAGAGGCATTTCCCATGAACCTCGGTTTCATGGGAAAAGGAAACTCGTCCAATTTGGATGCCCTTCGCGAACAAGTGACTGCTGGAGCTATGGGGCTGAAACTACATGAGGACTGGGGAACCACACCCAGTGCTATCGATCACTGTTTGAGGGTCGCAGATGAAATGGATGTGCAAGTGGCCATCCATACCGACACCTTAAATGAATCGGGTTTTGTCGAAACCACCATCAAAGCATTTAAGGATCGTGTGATTCACACCTTCCACTCGGAGGGTGCCGGAGGAGGACATGCGCCAGACATTTTAAAAGTGTGCGGGGAAGCGAACGTACTCCCCTCATCTACTAACCCGACACGCCCCTATACGGTTAACACCATCGACGAGCATTTGGATATGCTCATGGTCTGCCACCATCTGGATTCTAAGATTCCTGAAGACGTGGCGTTTGCTGAATCAAGAATCCGCCCCCAGACCATAGCAGCCGAAGATATTCTCCACGACCGAGGAGCCATCTCCATCATGTCCAGCGACAGCCAGGCCATGGGCCGCGTAGGTGAAGTATTGATACGCACCTGGCAGACAGCGGATAAAATGAAAAAGCAGTTCGGGAAGCTGGAGTCGGATACGCATACCGCAGCCGATAATTTTCGCGTGCTACGCTACATTGCCAAATACACCATCAATCCCTCCATTGCCTGCGGGACGACGGCCGACGTGGGTAGTCTTGAGGTAGGCAAGCTGGCCGACATTGTTGTCTTCAAGCCAGCGCTCTTCGGAGTGAAGCCAGAGCTGGTTCTCAAAGGTGGTATGATTGCCCTGGCCAATATGGGTGATCCCAATGCCTCCATCCCAACCCCTCAGCCAATGTATTACCGCCCGCAGTTTGGTGCCTTCGGCAAAGCCAATCTAAGGACCTCCATCAGTTTTGTCAGTCAGGCGGCAGCCGATGCAGGTATTGCTGATTCATTTGGGCTTGAAAAAATGATTCGGCCCGTGGCAAACACCCGCACCATCTCGAAGCACGACATGGTGATGAACGATTATCTACCCAACATCGAGGTGGATCCAGAAACTTACACCGTAACCGCAGATGGCGAAGTGCTAACTTGCGAACCGGCCACCGAGCTTCCCATGGCACAACGTTACTTTCTGTTCTAAGATGCATTTGATAAACCAAGCCCTTCACCCCGTCCCTCATCATCACGACCATGTTTCCATTCGGGTGGACCGTCATAAACTTGCACGCAAACGTTGGCGAGGAACTGCTGCTGACGGCACTGACTTTGGGTTCGATGTTTCCGAAGCCCTTAATCACGGCGACTGTGTTCTGGTTGAGGCAAACACCGCCTATGTAATCGAACAAAGCCCTGAGCCTTGTTTCTTAATCCCAATCGGTAAAGGGAAAGAAGCAGCCTGGCTTGGATGGATGATTGGGAATTTGCATTTCAAAGCCGGATTTACAGACGAAGGCATCCTGGTTCAAGACGACCTCGCTGTTGAGCAAATGCTTGAACGAGAATCCATTTCATACGAACGCGTGACGAGGGTCTTCCAGCCCAGTAAATCAGGCGGTCACTCGCACGATCATGACCATAGTCACAATCATGAGCACTCGCACGCCCACGATCATGACCACCACTAGATGAATTCAGGTGATTCATCGCATGAGGAACATTGGGTTGCCTCGCTCCTTCAGGTTTCAGATCCACTGTTTCCGACCGGAGCCTATGCTCATTCGATGGGCCTGGAACAATGGGCTAACACCTGTGGACTAAAGACCGGCGACGATCTGGCCGCTTTTTTCAAAGATCATGCAGGACCTTCATTGGCCAGGCTCGAGCTTCCCTACCTACGATTTGCGCGGAACTGTATAAA
Source organism: uncultured Opitutales bacterium (assembly GCA_938075565.1). Taxonomy (GTDB): domain Bacteria; phylum Verrucomicrobiota; class Verrucomicrobiia; order Opitutales; family UBA2995; genus UBA2995. Next base: position 19,204 of record CALJGU010000270.1, read on the forward strand.
AGGCAATGAACTCTCTAAACTCGCTTCCCTAGAGCAGGAAATCGATGCCTGGAAATGGGCTTCAGAGATTCGAGAAGCCAGCACGACCCAAGGTCGAGGAAGACTCCGACTTCTTAATAAACTCTGGCCTGATCAACGAGTGGATACCTACCGGCAGCTTTTGGCTGACGGAAAGCTCTTTGGCCACCACCTCGCGGTCACCGCCCTACAATTTGAAATTTTGAAAGTGCCGGAAGAAGCGGGGCTCATGGCCTATGGTTATCAGAGCCTGGCCAACTATGTTTCCGCCTCCATAAAACTGCTGCGTATAGGACCTGAGTCAGCTCAATCCGTTCTCCACGACGGCCTGGATCAATTGCCTGACTGGGTGGATCAATCACTGACTGTCGGACGAGAGGACGCAGGTTGGTTTGCCCCGGCCTTCGATATCTCCTGCGCTCAACACGCCACCGCATTCTCACGACTTTTTATATCATAGATTCAATACACATGACTGACACAAACTCATCACCTCGCCCTGTTCGCGTTGGCATCGGAGGACCCGTTGGCTCAGGTAAGACGATGCTGCTCTTACGTCTGGTAGAAGTCCTGCACAAAACTTACGAACTGGTCGCTATCACCAATGATATTTATACCAAAGAAGACGCGGAGTTTTTGGTAGAGAACAGTCCGCTCGAAGCCGGGCGTATCCTCGGTGTCGAAACGGGAGGTTGCCCACATACCGCAATACGCGATGACACGAGTATGAATGAAGCGGCCATCGACAGCCTGACTCTGCAATACCCTCAAGCCCAAATCGTTCTTTTAGAGAGCGGTGGTGACAACTTGTCGGCGACCTTCTCACCGGAATTGGTCGATGCCTTTATCTACGTAATCGATGTAGCCGAGGGAGACAAAATCCCACGTAAAGGAGGCCCTGCTATTCGTTTTTCCGATCTACTCATCATTAACAAAACCGAGTTGGCTCCCTATGTTGGTGCCGACCTCGATGTAATGGCCCGCGACTCAAAAAAGATGCGAGAGGACCGACCTTTTACTTTCTGCGATCTCAAAAGCCGGAAAGGCCTGGATGAAGTCGTAGCGTGGTTGGAACGTGAATGTTTCTTTCCGCTATCTTCTTCATCAACTTGATGGCTAATACCTCAAAAGTTGATTCGAAGACCATCCGCCCCGGTGTAAAGGGTGGCGTTCAACTCCAGTATCTAGCGGATAATTCTGGAACCACCTTAAAGAAACAATGGGTGCGCCCTCCCCTACACCTGGCTAAAACCTACCAGGATAAAAGCTGGGCGATCAACCTGCTCACCAGTCCTACGGCTGGATTGCTTGAAGGCGATGAATTGGAAATCGACTGCAAGGTTGAAGCAGGAGCAAAAGCAGCGCTCATCAGCCCAGCTGCCTGCCGTGTCCATACCATGGATAAAGGAAACGCACTCATTCGCCAAAGCTACGTAGTGAAGGAACAAGCGACGCTGGATGTATGGCCTGCACCTTTGGTTTTGCAAAAAGCAGCGAACCTGATCCAAGAAACAACTTTAGAGGTCGATAGCTCAAGCACCGTGCTGCTGACCGAAATTGTATCTCCTGGAAGAGCAAGCTACGGAGAGAGCTTTGATTTTCATACCTGGCAATCAAAGCTACGTATTTATCAATCAGGTACGCTGATCGCCTACGAGAACTTCAAAGTTGATCCTGAGGCGGGTGATGCCTCGGACTGGCGAACCCGCTTTCCTGACGGACCTTATGTAAGCCTCTATTACTTAAAGCATAAACCGGTTAAAGAACTGATCGAGCCTCTCAACCAATTGTCCAACGAAGAAGTCGCCATCGGAGCGAGTCCCCTCAGGACAGGTGGACTAGGAATCAAAGTGCTGGCTCAAGATGGATTGGCGTTAAGAAAGTCAGTGCTCAATATACGGGAATTGCTCGTTCAACATTCAGAGATCGAATTCCCCCGCTCACTGCAAAGAGCACAAACATTTTTCTATTAATAACCCGAACCCTCCATATGACAATTCGACCTTACCAAAGTTCAGATCTGGACGCCGTCCTCTCATCCTGGGAAAATGCGACGCGACTGGCCCATCCTTTTATGACAGATGCATTCATCGCTCAAGAGAGGAAAAATACGACCGAGATTTACCTTCCTAACACAGATACTTGGGTCATTGAAATAGATGACAGCGTACAAGGATTTATCGCGTTGATGGGCAATGAAGTGGGAGCAATATTTGTCCGACCTAGATACCACAGAAGAGGAGCAGGCAAAGCATTGATGGACAAGGCAAGGGACTTGCACGGAAATTTAGAAGTTGAAGTCTTTAAAGTAAATTCATCGGGACGGGCATTCTACAAACGGTATGGCTTCAAGTTTATGGAAGAAAAAATCCATGAACCGACCGACAACCAGTCTTACGCCTAATGTTTAGCGAGTAAGAAGATTCGCAACAAGACAGACCATGGCTGGTAGCATATCCTTTCATTCGCTATCCGACAGTAGTCCTTTCCTGGATACCGCCTCACAATGGATATTCAATGAATGGTCAAAGGACAATGGCGATAGCCTGGATACGATTCGTGAGAAACTTCTAGTTAAGGATGAATCTCCCCCTTCAAAGGTAGCCGTTGAAGGAAGCACACCGGTAGGCTTTGTGTGGATCAGTCGCTTCCAACGTCCTGAAGACCTTTCACCAACCCTCTGGATCAATGGTCTTTACGTAAGAGAGTCTCACAGAACCTGCGGTATCGGACGTTCATTGGTTCAGCTTGCTGAAAAGCTATCATCTGATTTTGAAGACGAACTCTATGCCTACACAGAGATACCGGAATACTACCTGGGATTGGGTTGGGGTATCCACAAAGGGAAAGATGAATCAGGGAACGCCGTCGTAAGCCGGAAACTGGAAAAATAGCCACAATCCGCCAGAATACCTAATTCTAAGGTAAATTACCCCCTTGAAAGAAATTGAAGGGTTTCTCAATCTACCCAACTTTCACTTTTCCTACGTCCGAACAGTTACTCAATCCGCTAGCCGAATACCCCGTTTGGACGGCCCTGAGTTCACAGAATGCCTGAACAAGCTCCAAACAGAATCAAGATTCACACACCGAAGAACCCTACGCCGACCATCGTAGATCTCGGCATAGATGAAGAGCTGGATAAGAAATCAAAGCTCCTACTCCTACTCAGTGGGTGGCCAGTGCTGATTTATCCTTTTGTTTTTATCAGTTTGATCATCGCAATGACTGAACCCAAACCTCCGGGACTCCCGTGGATTCCACTTCTAATTGGATCCTGCTTTCGTAGCGTCTGCCTGGGTTATCCATGCGTGTTTGTTCCTTGTGCAGTCGCCGCGATCACTGCGGCACGAAAGAAAGATCGGAAGAAGGAATTAAAATACGCCAAGTCTGCCTTTTATTATTTTCTCTTTGTCGCCGGCTTAGGCATTGTTGCCACCCTAGTCTCTTTATAAAACCTTGCTCAGCTACCGTCATTCTTTTCACGCAGGCAATTTTGCCGATGTTCTCAAACACATCGTCCTCGTTGAGATTTTGGAGTACCTGACGCGAAAAGATAAAGCGTTCACCTATATCGATACACATGCAGGAGCCGGGCTCTACGACCTCCAGTCGGATCACGCGACCAAGTTAAACGAAGCCACAGGCGGTTTTAAAAAACTCGAAGCAGAAGACTGGCCGGAGTTGGAAACCTACTTTGAAGTAATCCAACGACACAATGCAACGGACTCATACTCACAGTATCCCGGATCTCCTCTCTTTGCGCAACAGGTGTTAAGAGAACAGGACCGAGCCCGCTTATTTGAGCTACATCCCACGGATTATGAGATCCTGAGTCAGGTGTTTGAAAAAGACAGACGATTTACCATTGAACCGATGGATGGGTATCGAGGCTTACTCTCACAACTGCCACCCAGTTCCCGGCGAGGACTCATTCTGATCGATCCTTCTTACGAGGTAAAAAGTGATTACGAAACCGTGATCCAAACGATCCGGAAAGCGCATCGTATATTTGAGACAGGAACCTACGCACTCTGGTATCCGGTGGTACAACGAGAACGGATCGATCTACTGGAAACCCAACTCATGAAAAGCGGGATCCGCAACATCCAGCAATACGAACTTGGCCTTTCCCCTGACTCTGAAGAACGCGGCATGACAGCATCTGGCATGATCCTGATCAACCCACCCTGGGTCCTAATGGACAAGATGAATCAAATTCTCCCGAGACTGGTCGAGACATTGGGAAAAGATAGTGGAGCTTTTTGTAAGAGCGAGGTGCTGGTTGGAGAGTAGAATTTAAACTACTTCACGAACGAAGTGAGAAGGCCTGACAAAAGCGCAGAAAAACGCAGAATCTTATTTTTCGTTGATGAAACGCTCATACTCTATTTGAGGATGATGACCAAAGTTGACCAGCAAGCCCAACTTCATACCGGTAGCTTTTAAGTAGTTTATAGTCTGAGCTCTGTGTTCGTCGGTAAGCTTTTTCACAGCCTTTATCTCAAGTATGATTTTCTCATAGCAAATGAAATCTGACCTATAAGTCTGCTCCAATTCCTGACCTTTGTATTTCAATCTCAGTCGAAACTGTTCAGCAAATGGGATCGAAGAAGAGCCAAGTTCAAGGGCCAGACATTCTTGATATACCGGTTCGAGAAATCCTGGTCCTTTTTCTTTATAAACCTCAAAACACGCGCCGATTATCTTTTAGCTCTCGTCCTCATATAAATAGTTACCGCTCATTTCAGCGTAATTCTGCGCTTTTCGTAGTTTTTAATCAAC
>CALJGU010000271.1 GCA_938075565.1 uncultured Opitutales bacterium
GGCAGTTTTCCTGAAAACTTTCAGGAAATCGAAGGCTCCTTTTTCTTCACGGCCGACGACGGGAACGGTCGTATTTGGTACAAGATGGAAGCCGATGATGCTGTAGTGGCTGTCACTCCTAAAAAACAAGGGCTGCCCATCGATGCCGAAAAAGATATATTTTATTATAAGGTTTCCTGGAATAATGGAGGGGGAGATTTTGGAAATGATCTATGGGGCTTTGATGGGACACGAGCTATGCAAGTCGCAGATACCAATCCCGGAGGCAATGACGGGGTGGGGGGTGACTTAGTACCGTTCAAAGGTGGCATTATTTTTACTGCTTCTGACGGAATAGAAATACGGACTTACTATTTCAAAGCCGGAATGTCAGAGCCGATGAAGTTGGATGGCCCTCTACCGCAGTTTCAGGAGACCCTTCCGATATTGAATGATGTCTTTTACTACTCACAGCAATTTCCCGCGACAAAGCTTTGGTCCTTTGACGATGTCGAAGCAAAGGAGGTCCCTGGACAACCGTTCGCTGAAGCCAATTACTTTTATCCTGTTGGATTGGCGGATCGCTATCTTGTAATAGGGCATGGGTTTAGCGATAACTGGTTATTTGATGGAGCCATGTTTTCCCAACCGACCTTGCCCGCTGAATTGGGAGGTGGGAGTCTTGCGCAGGCTCTGATTGAAGCAAAAGAAGCGGATGGGGAATACTATTTTAAAGTCTTGGGAGAAGGAGGTAGCTCAACGAATGTTGTCTGGGACGGCGGAACTGAGTTTACTGCCCTGAGTGACTCTTATGGAAATAATTCGAGTTCAAGACTGCTGCCATTGTTAAGCTTTTCAGGGGAGACATTTTTAATAGAGGGTAATCCGGCAACCGAAGTATACACCTATGATGGAACTAGCGTCACACTCTTTGAAGGTGAAAATGTGGACCGTTTGGCAGGCTTGGGTAATAGTACAACCTTTCAGGGAAAATTGTTATTTGTAGGAGCTGATCCCATCGATCCTGTTACGAGGTTGCTCCATTTTGATGGAGTAAATGTTCAGAGAGCGAGCAGTGAGGATCCAGGTCCGAATATAAATGGAGCTGAATTTACCGAATATAAAGATAAACTCTATATCGGAGGAGGTTCATCCAGCAGTACTATACTGTCATACGTATTTGATGGTGTCAATTTTGCTCCAGCCGGCTTCACGGGTTCTTACCAAACTGTGTTTGGGGATTTATTCTGTTATACCGCCAAGACAACAGACTCTGGGATTGCGCGTGAATTATGGAGTTGGGATGGAGTGAATGACCCCATTCCCTTTCGTATTCATCCATCAACCGGTAATGGCTCAAATCCGCGTGGTCTCACGGTAGTAGGTGATAAATTGTATTTTAGTGCCAATGATAGTCCGACGGGGTATCATTTAATTATCAACTATGGGAATTCGATGGGACCAACGCCCCTGTCAAAGTGGTTGCGGATCCAAGCAGAGCCAGCAGACCCGAAGAGTTTCTGGATTGGAACGGTGTCTTGTTTTTTACGGCTGAATCTGCAATAGATGGGGTGCAGCTATTCAGTTACGATGATAGTGCTCCAGAAGGTAGTAGACTGAAGCAGGAGACCAGTCTCCCGGATTTGGCACCCGAAAAGCCTTTCCTGCATGATGGGCTTCTTTACTTCATGGGCCAGGCAGCTCAGTACGATTGGCATTTATGGTCTTACGATGGAGTAAATCTTCCCGTTGATTTGCTCGATCCCAAATTGGAGGGGATTAATGTGGGGTCCATTAGTGGGTTGTTTAATCTCGGAGGAAAATTGGTACTCCAGCATCCTAATGAAGGAATATGGTACTTCGATGGAGATGTACCTAACCAGATATGGGAAGGCAGATCCGATAATGAGAAACAGATAGATGATAATCTTTACGTTACACTTTCTGCGACTAATGAGGCTGGATCCTATATCGGTGATGAACTATGGGTTACAGATGGCGTGACACCTCCAACGCTTGTGGTAGATTTTAATACTAGTCCCGTTGCACTCGACTTCAAAGCTGTCATCGACAACCCATTCGGCGGCGAAGACTCAGGGCTGATTCTAACCGGTGATGTGTCTGACGATGTTCTCGTTTCCAGTCCCTATGGTGATGTGATGACTGGAAAAGGTGGTGCTGATCGATTTGTATTTATCGGCGATTGGGCAGTAGATCAGATATTGGACTTCGAGGATGGTATCGATGTTATTGATCTCAGTCAGACTGGATTGTCTTTTGGTGATCTAAATATTGAGCAGACCGGACTTGTAACCGTAATCGATGATGGAGTCGCCAGCTCTATTACTCTTGTTAACATGACTGCGACTGATTTTTCTGAAGAGGATTTTATATTTGGAGAATAGTGTTCTACTAGCTATGTAGTGGTTCATGATTAGAAGGCCAATTAGGAAGATCGCAGCTTGTCGCTGTATTTTGTATGTTTTCCTAGCTCTTTATTTCGGAGCTCATTTGGGAACCGCTCAACAAGTCGCCGATCATGGTTACAATCCTGCTGTCGAGAATCCTGCTTATGGGAATGGCCAGGGCCCTCGCATCGGGATTGATGAGGCGCACAACAATTACCACACGGCCACCGGTCGATATGCTCCATTTGCGAAACTCGTCGAAGTGGATGGGTATCAAGTGTCGCCTTTGTCTCAGGCTTTCACAGAGAGTTCGCTTGAGGGCTTGGATATCCTTGTCATCGCAAATCCCTTACATGTGAGTAACAATGGGAATTGGAAATTGCCCACACCTTCCGCCTTTTCTGACGCAGAGATTGCCGCGCTGCACAAATGGGTAGAGGAGGGCGAATCTTTATTTCTGATTCTTGATCATATGCCTTTCCCGGGGGCAGGTGGAAAATTAGCTGAATCATTTGGATTTAAATTCAGTAACGGATTCGCTTATCTTGGGAATAGTCTGGGCTCAGAACCAGACGAATTTAAACCAGATGCAGGGTTGATGGATTGTGTGATTACTCGCGGTAGAAATAAATCTGAGCGTATCACCAAAATGGTTACGTTTACCGGGTCCGCATTTCAGCCTCCTGAAGAAGCCATTGAAGTGCTAGTGCTACCTGAGAATTCCA
>CALJGU010000272.1 GCA_938075565.1 uncultured Opitutales bacterium
TGCTACTTTCTCCGCACCGGCAACCGTCTCGGCATAGCTCAGGGAACGATCCTTATCGATCCAGTGTAAAAAGGTCTTATCAGGCAGACGCATCGCCGTGCGTCGCAGCATATCGTTGAAGGTCATGAAATCCATAGTAGATAGCAAAGTAAATTCTTGAGCCGTTTCAAGCCTGTCTCGTCTCTCTTTTTCGAATTGAGTGAACATGATCCTGAAGCTTCGGGAAAAAAACCATGAAGTCTGCACTTAATCCGGCGTACTCCTCTTCAATTTTCCTCAAATAATTCTGAGTGCGCTCTCTTGCGGTTACGCGTGACGATAGTCGACGATCAATCCAGGACATGGAGTCACCAACACCAGGTAAATCGACATACCGCCCAAGCCGATTGCTTTGAATTATCGAATTAATAAAGCCTTTAGCTTTCTCCGGATACTCCTCCACCGCATCAACAGCCTTTTCGTAGAACCTTTCCAAAAATTCCGGCAAGGACTCATCCGAGAAATGATGCCAATTGTAGGAGAGCATATGGTCGTAGGCCAAATCGACCACCACGCTTCTCAATCGACCGGTATCCCCCAACCTACTACAACTACGCAGGAAGATTTCATTCGCATCGGTAAAACTATCGATCTTGAGATGAACCGACATGCCAAACTCCGTTTCCGAATGGATCCCTTCCCATCGCCTACCCTTCAATGGATCCGTCAACAGATTGCCCAACTGCTCGTGAATCGAAGGGTCAGAAAGAAATACATGAGCAAGCCAATTCATAAAAGACCAGAAGCTCTAACAATGAAGCGCTTTTGGATACAAGCTCAGACGCTTAGGAGAGTATATCCTTCACCACGTGGCCGTGGACATCGGTCAGCCTGTATCGACGACCTTGATGTTTGTAGGTGAGGCGTTTGTGGTCGATGCCAAGTAGGTGCATGAGTGTAGCCTGAAAGTCGTGCACGTGAACCGGGTTCTCAGTGATGTTATAACCGAACTCATCAGTTTGTCCGTAGTGGAAGCCTGGCTTCACCCCCGCTCCCGCCATCCACATGGTAAAGCATCGAGGATGGTGATCACGGCCATAGTTGTCGGCGGTTAATTTACCTTGGGAGTAATTGGTTCTACCAAACTCGCCACCCCAGATCACCAGCGTATCTTCCAAGAGCCCTCGCTGCCTAAGATCGGTTATTAACGCGGCAGAAGCCTGGTCCGTTTTCTTCGCCTGGCTCTTGATCCCATTGGGTAAATTGCCGTGTTGATCCCAGCCTTGGTGATAGAGTTGAACGAACTTCACATCCTTCTCAATTAGACGCCGGGCCATTAAACAATTGGCTGCATAGGTACCTGGATCGCGTGCATCTTCCCCATAGAGTTCGAAGATAGATTCCGGTTCATTGGAAACATCGGTAACTTCTGGAACCGACATCTGCATCCTGTAGGCCATTTCGTATTGAGCGATGCGTGAATGAATTTCGGGGTCTCCCCAGGAATCGTGCTGCAGCTCATTGAGCTGTTTCATGTAATCAATAATCTGGCCTCGATCATGATCATCCAATCCCGGAGGTGGATTTAGATAAAGAACAGGTTCTTCACCCGATCGAAATTGAACCCCTTGATGTTTGGACGACAAAAATCCATTCCCCCACAACTTTGCATAGAGAGGCTGGCCACCGGCATTCTTGGAAACCATCACGACAAAGGATGGAAGATCCTTATTATCGGTGCCCAAGCCATAATCAAGCCAAGCGCCGATACTGGGACGACCTGCTAATTGATGACCCGTTTGAAAGAAAGTAATGGCAGGATCATGATTGATCGCATCCGTATTCAAGGAATGGATAAAACAAAGATCATCCACAACTTTAGCCGTGTGAGGCATCAACTCACTTACCCAGGTTCCGCTTTCTCCGTATTGCTTGAAATCGTAAATGCTTCGCGTGAGCGGAAAGGACGACTGGTTCGAACTCATTCCCGTCAGCCGCTGCCCTTGCCGCACAGAGTCTGGTAGCTCCTGCCCATGCATCTGATCAAGCATGGTCTTGTTATCCCATAGCTCGAACTGCGAGGGTCCCCCACTCTGAAAAAGATAGATGACTCGTTTGGCCTTTGCCGGAAAGTGAGGTTTGCCTAGTATACCATTAGATCCAGCTGTCGGATTGTTACCTAGCAAGCGTCCAGGATTCCCCATCATTGACAACGCGGCAGCCCCCAGACTCAAGGAGGATTTGGTCAGAAACTGACGTCGATTGAGATAGTTGAGTTTTTCTGAAAAATCGTTCATTTGGTTCTTTATCGGATTACAACCGAAGCATCGAGGTTCATAATCATGGTGGCTGTGAGGGCATGGGCGGCTAATTGGTTTTTATCCAGACCTTCATCCGGAACGTATTCTCCCACCGAAAATAGCTCATCCGCTCGATCATTCTCTTCTTGGTAAGATTGATGCAGTTTTGAATACATATCCTTGATCAAAAACATTTCTCGACTGGACGGATTGCGAGAGGTCAGTAGTCGGTAAGTTAATTGAAGTCGATGATCCACCGATGAACTCATCTTCATTACACGTTCAGCCAAGGCGCGTGACGCTTCCACGAACTGCGGATCATTCATCAATGAAAGGGCCTGCAAAGGAGACGAGGTATTCTGGCGTTTTACCACACAGTAACTCCGGCTCGGCGCGTCAAAGTTCTTCATGGTAGGCGGAGGCACTGTCCGCTTCCAAATAGTGTACAAGCTTCTTCTATACAGGTCTTCACCCGTTCCGGATTCGTAGGTGCCTTTATTCATACTCCAGAGACCTTCTGGTTGATAAGGGTAAACGGACGGGCCGCCCACCTTATTTACCAACAGTCCACTTGCTGCCAGTGCATTGTCCCGGATCATCTCAGCGGATAAGCGCACGACCGGCCCACGAGCCATAAACAGGTTCTCTGGATCCAACTCCAGGAGATCTGCATCTGCCCTGGAATCCTGTTTATAGGTAGCGGATGTCACCATGAGCTTGATCATTTGTCGAACATTCCAATCAGAGTCTATGAATTCGCGAGCCAACCAATCGAGTAAATCAGGATGACTTGGGAGCTGCCCTTGATTGCCAAAATCTTCCGGTGTTCCCACTAGGCCACGGCCAAAGATCAGTTGCCAGTAACGGTTAATCGTTACCCTAGCTGTGAGAGGGTTTTCATCGTCCGTGAGCCACTTGGCTAGGCCTAGTCGATTATTGGGCCATTCAGATTTAAAAGGAAGAATCGCTTCTGGTGTTTGCGATGATACCGGATCTGCTTTGGCATCATAGGCACCACGGTTAAGTACATAGGCCTGAACGGGATTCGGGAGCTCTTCCATAATCATGATCTCACGAACGGGCTCATTGAGATCGTTCCTTTCTTGCCGAAGCTTAGCTAGTTCAGCGAGTGTCTCCTCATAGGGCTCGTGATGACGACCTAAATAAAACTCCAGGCTTTCCGATTCAGTTTTCTCTCCAGCCAAATACCTGATCTCTAAATCAGATAATCGGCGATCGTAGACGTATACTTCATCTACCACAGTTCCAGGAACACCCTTACTCCGCC
>CALJGU010000273.1 GCA_938075565.1 uncultured Opitutales bacterium
GCTATAGGTTATACCCAAGCAACAGAGCAGCAGCACTGCTGGAATCCATTTGTTTGATAGTCTTAGCATCCTATTCATCATTTGAGATAAAAAAATGGGGACCGCCACGGCGTGGGGTCCCCATTATTAAATGTTGTAACTTAACCTTTTCTTAGAAGGAGAAAGTTGATCTTAGACGGAATTGACGACCTTCGCGCCAAGTGACCGCACGTTGCTGACCATTGGGCTGAACCGCGGTGGTAATAATTTCTCCATCGTTCTTTAGCACATTTGCCATATTTAGTTGGATCTTCCAGTCCACTTTATCGTCGAAAATCTTCGTCCGGTAACCAATCCAGAAGTCAACACGCTCAACAGGATCGTCTAAGTAAGGGTTAGACAAATCAGGCAGATTTAGAGATTGGCCATCCACCGTTTGAGAGGTGATTGGATATCCCACTGCTTTATCATCTTCCCAACGAATAGCTCCACCAATACTCCACCCACCCAGGGTTGAGTCCGGATCGAAACGGTAGTTGGTAATTAAATTAGCTCTCCATTCGCGAAGCTCACCTTCCAGTTGGCCTTCACGAGCAAGCGCGCTGTTCAGGTTATTCAGAAGCGTATCATAGATTCGAACATTCTCCGGCTGATCTGACTCATCAGCTATAAGGAATGAAGCTGGATTGCTTGTGTTCGTCCATTCGTCTAAACGATAGGTCAAATACTGAATGGTGGTTGGAGCAATATTACTTCTTACCGCTTCCTGTTGGGCAACGTTAACCATGATGCGCCAGTTGTCGGTTGGGTTGTAAATCAGATCGATTTCCTTACCTTTAGACGCGGTGCTTTGCGTATCCCGAAGTGCAAAATCAGGACCGTTCTGCTCGACAGTCTGACCACTTTCCGTGGTCGCACCATCAACAATTTGCCAGTTCGTGAGATTCTTATAAAAATCAGGTGGCCCTTGCCAACCAGCAGCGTCACGTTCCTCTTGGGTGTTGTAACGAACAATCCGGCGATCCGCTTCAAACAGGAAGCCTGGGTAATTGAAGGAAACATTTCCGGCCTCGGTTTCGAACCAATTGGCCTTGATCTGGAATTTATTATCCAAGAAGCCGATCGTGAAACCATAGTCTTCGGTAGTTCCTTGTGGTGGTGCGATCAGATTACCGAACACATCAATACGAGGAGCTGAAATTTGAAAATTCTCAGACTCACCCCAGTGAAACTGCAGGCTGGTGCCATCAGGCATTGGGATAAAATCAGGAACCTTTAAAACTCCACCAAACGATTCGGTAGTAGCTTTGAAAACTTCGCCCGCCGGTTGATCGTCAATCACCTGAGAGTTGGGATTCCAAAGACGTGTTACAGGATCTTGGTCAGCAGTGGATCCATAAGTAGTCACTTCATCGGTGCGGCGACCGTAGGTGCCGATCAACCATTCCTGTCCAAAGAAATAAGCCTGATGAACATAAGCCTCTGAATCGGTAACTTGGCGGCTCAATGAACGGCTATGAATCTGAGAACGGAAGGTCGCATTATCACGAACATCACCAATAGTAACTTCGCGAGTTACCCAGTCTCCGTCACCGCTTCCATCTCCTTCGGCATTGTTATCCCAATACCATCCAGTCGTTGAAGTTGTTCTGAGCTCTTGAGTAATTCCGGGAAGATTAGCTCCTGCAGCAGAGGTGCGACCAATAAGGCTAGGTCCCACATACATTTGGGTCCGTGCTTGAGCAGCACCCGAAGTAAGATTGGTCTGATTGTTCGAGGCTAATGCATAGCCAGGATCAACGATATTGCGTCCATTGATGGTCGCACGGTCGATCTCATACTCTTGGCCAAAAACCGTTCCGGTATGGCGACCGAGTAATCCTCCGAGAATTCCATCATCATAGGCATCCTTGAAGTCGATTTCGTAGAAAGCCGTTGCCCGTTTTACTTCGCGGTCAATGTTGTTCTGTTGCCGGTTGTTACCAGATGCAACATACGGACGACCGAAGTTTGGATTCGGTGCTCCCCAGTTCAATGTCTCATTGATGTCCAGGGTAATAAAGTAACCGCGACCTCCACCAAGAAGGTCAAACCAGCCGCGCTCCATGGATTCCTCCATGTAAGAAAGCTCAAAACCAACTGAGCCCAAACTGTAATCCCAGGATTGGTCGTAGCTGAAGTTGTTTACATGGAAATCTTCGCTCTCGAAAGCATTCGGTCCGTCCAGGCGATTTTCCACCCAGTCGAATACGGAACGATCAACAATTTCTTCGTCCTGGAAAAATGAGCCATACTGAATACCGGACGCAGCAGCTGTAGGAGATGGGTACCATTGGTCACCTTTTGTTAATCCTACAGTGTAAGAACGGAAACGTGCACCATCTCTCTGGGTATCTTCCCAGGCATAGTTCAAACGACTAGCATCACCACCATCATTTTCATAAACTAAAGCGGGCTGATAAAACCAAGCACCCGGTGCACGAACGATGTCGCGATCAATAGTTCCGAATTCATCTTCCACAGGATTGTGGGTAACTTGACCGAAAGGCGCATCCCACCACCAGAGTAGAGCATGACGTGGGGCGTTAGGTCGGGGACGACGAGCATCAATTTTTCCACGCTCGTGAGTGATACGGAAATTAGCATTTTCAAAAGGCTTATATAAACCAGCAACCGTTATCCGGTCATCATTTTCATAACTGAAGTCCTGGCGCCATTCCTGACGGTCATACAATCCTGCTACGCGAATACCCGCTTTATCTTCAATGAGCACACGCTCGACATCAAAGTTGAACCGATAGCTTCCAAATGTAGCAATGGTCGCTTCAAACTTAGTGCGATTCACCAAACCCGGAGTAATGACAGCGTTGTCAACAATACCCCCGGGAGAACCCAGTCCGAACAAAATTGAATTCGGCCCACGATTCACGGTCACACGATCAGTGTTATAAGAATCGAAACCGATGCTGGTTGGCATGTAATTTCTAGAACTGTCGGCTGAGGCCAAACCACGTATCCGGTTATTATTTTCGGGATTACGGTTGTTACCTTCCAGGACGATAGCGGAATTCGAAGTGTTACCTCCAGAGAATGTTCCATCGATCCCTGAGGTTTCAATATTGCCCAAGAATGGAAGCAAGTTAGTTGCGTCCGTCACATTCAAATCCTCCATGAACTCCTTGGTAGCTACCGTAATGGAATTGGGAAGGTCACCTAGATTTGTTTTAATACGTGTTCCAGCCAAGGTTGAGGTGGCTTGGTAGCCAACTTCTTCGCTGCTTTCAATCGTGAAGGGAGTCAGGTTATAGACTTCTTCTTCCGATGTGGAGTTTTGCGCGTGCACTGTGCCTGCCAGAAGCAGAGCCGCAGGAACCAGCGGGAAGGAACTACGAATTCCTTTCTTCAGTAACGATAGTTTTGTCATGTTGTTTTAGTAGTTTTAACAGAAAAGCTCCCACAGAAATGAAGTCAGCATATGCTTAACAATGTGATTTGCTTGGAACTAGGATCTGCAGAGTTTTAAGAGGAATGTTCAGAATTAGTTAATCAGGGCAGCCATACCCGAGAATCGAGCGAATGTGATTAAATGCGTAGTTCAAGGGACATTGTACACCAACAGCTAAGGATAAACTTCGATGACAATGCCTCCAGGCGAGCTATGATCAAGCCCATAATCATACAGTTCGACAATTTAAGCGGCTCTAATGGTTTTTCTTAATCCTATCAGGTATTTACTACTTAAACGAGATCTCCTGAAAACCAAGCCTAGACTCTGAATCGAGCAATGATCTCCATAGTACAACGCAACTTATATTTGCGTAACTTTTTAATTTGTAATAAAACTTGTTTTACTTATCCCCTATTTATGAAACACATTTTACTTTAAGAGTCCTATATGCCACCCACCCGAAAGAGACCTACCATTTACGACCTAGCGAAAGCTGCCAAGGTATCCCCAGGAACAGTTAGTAGAGTTTTAAACAACAAAGACCGAGTTAAAGCTTCCACGCGGGATCGCGTATTACAAATTGCCAAAGATCTGGGCATGAAGCCTCAGTCATCTGCCCGCACCACTCAAATTGCTATCGTAAACGTATTACACGAAGAAGCCCCCTTCAAGTCAGGAGGCTATACCTCCGAACTGACCATGCGACTATCCTTCCAGCTCGCAGAGAAAAACATTGGTGTATTTATCCCCTCAAACCCAATGGAGCAACTGAAGGGGTATTTCCTAGATGGAATTATTGCACTCCTTTACAACAAGAAGGGCCTGCATCAGCTCCACAATATCCAAAAAGGAGTTCCAGTGGTTTCCATGGATAACTTTTTCGCGACAGAGGAACAATATGTCGTCTCCTCAGATCACTATGAATCAGGCAAGATGGCAGCTCGATACTTGATAAAAAAAGGGAAAAAGCGTCTGGCCTTTGCGGGAAGCGCGGCACCATCGGCCAATGAACGAAAACAAGGATTCGTAGACGAAATCAGGGCAAATGGCTTGGCGGTAGAAGACAACTTGATTTGCCAATTCAAGACCAAGACCAACATGCACTCAGAAATTGCAAGAATCGTCAGAGGAGGTGCAGATAGTTTATTCGTCCCCGGATCGAGTCAGGAATCCATCATCGCTTTACACATCCTACAGTACATCATGGGCCTCAAGGTCCCGGATGACATTTCATTCATAGGGGGCGAAAACGAGGGCATTAGTGAAAACCTCACCCCTCCGGTCACATCATTCAAAGTACCACTCCAGGAAATGGCCGAATCCGCAGTCGACCTAATTATTCGGCTAATTGAAGGTGAGAACATCGCACAAACGAAACACACTTTCTCAGGCCATATGATCGAGCGAGACTCTGTTTCGTTTAGTCATTGAAATTCGGCATCTTCCAATCAGCGACCTTTTCAGGAGCATGCCAGCTTCCCTGTGCATTGGGAGACTCCTTGTCTTTTACCGGACCGACCAGTTTGTCGCCTTTCATATCGGTTCCTCTGGCGTATTCATACCAACGAGCTTTCATGGCTTCGACTCGCTTCGGCATTTTTGAGGCTAGATCGTTTTGCTCCAGGCGATCTTTCGCAATATTGTAGAGTTCCCACTGGTGTTGATAAAAGCTCACCAGTTTCCAATCGCCGTCACGCATGGCCCGGCAATTCCCAAAAGAAAACCAGAGCTCGTTGTGTCCTTTACGATTTTTGCCTTCAAAGACTGGGAGCAGTGATTTCCCCTGGAGAGGATTCAGCCCCTTCTTCTTAGGATACTTAGTATCCGCGACCTCAATACAAGTAGCCATGACGTCGATCAAATGGCTCAACTCCGCATTTAAGCTTCCTGGCTCCTTAATCTTTTCTGGCCAGTGTGCGATAAAGGGACTGGAGATGCCTCCCTCGTGCTGGGTCTGCTTGTAGTGCTTAAAAGGTGTATTCCCCACAGTCGCCCAGCTAGCATCGTAGAGATAATAAGAACCGGCTTCCCAGGGCGGTATGTCGATACTGAAACTCCGCTCGAAGGGACAGGCTCCATTGTCGGAGACAAGCATGATCAAGGTATTTTCATACTCACCCTTCTCTTTCAGGTAATCGATCATACGTCCGATGTTTTCGTCCACCTTATCGACCATCGCGGCATAGATTGCCATGCGGAAAGACTCGAACTTCTTCTGCTTTTTGGTGAGCGAGTCCCAAGCCGGGACGTGATCCGGCATGGGCGCTAACTCCAAGTCAGACGGAAATAACCCTAGAAGCTTCTGCTTTACCAATCGTTCTTTGCGTAGCACTTCCCAGCCGGCATCATAGCGCCCCATGTACTTCTCAATCGTTTCCTTCGGCGCATGCAGAGGATAGTGAGGAGCATTAAAAGCGATGTAGTGGAAGAACGGTTTATCTTCCTTCAAAGAGTTATCCAAAAACTCGATCGCATAATCCACATTCGCATCGGTCGTATAGAAATCTTCATCCTTGTCAAAGTCATCCCACACCTCTCCATTCTTACGAAAAGTATCATCTCCAGCAAAGAAGTCGGTCGCTCCAGACAAGTGCCCCCAGTATTGCTCGAATCCGTAATCAGTAGGCTGCTTATCCAAGTGCCACTTCCCCGTCATCGAAGTGTTGTAGCCAGCCTTGCCCAATACCTGAGCTATGGTCACTGCATTCCGAAAATCGCTTTCGCCGGCGTAGCGGCTGTATTGTCCCGATAGTAGAGCCAATCGTGAAGAGTGACACTTAGCCGTGTTGTAAAACTGTGTGAGCCGAAGCCCGTTGCTGGCCAATCGGTCAATATTGGGTGTCTGGATTTCACTACCATAACAACCGAAGTCGGCGAAACCCAAGTCATCCACCATCATGAGCAGGATGTTGGGGCGCTTGTCATTCGCATGGGACTGTATCGCGAATGCCAGCAGGCAGAGGAGGACGGTAGAAAACTGTAGGAGCGGGCTTATCCCGCGATTGCTTTGAGGCCGCACCGCGTGATCGCGGGATAAACCCGCTCCTACAGCGCAAATAGAGTTATTCGTAGTATTCTTCATAGGGTAATTTAAATAGTGATCTAATCTTGGCGCCCGGGCCAAGCAGGAACTTCCTCTTCGGGCAACCAAGCACGTAGGCGATTTATAATCGGTGAGTAATTAGCATTTAGCGCCAAGTTTGTCCATTCGTTGGGATCAGCGGTATGATCATACAATTCTTCCGAGCCATCAGCATACCGAATGAACCTCCAACGTTCACTGCGGATCGAATGATTGCCACGACCATGAGTAGTAATAGCAGGAATCCCTAAACGATGCTCAGGATCCCTGAGCAGAGGTACTAGACTGGTCCCGTCGATGTTATCCGGAAGATTCAGTCCAGCTAACTCACACAGAGTCGGATAAACGCTCATCAAATCGACCGGCGCCGATGAACGACTCCCTGCTTGTGTCACCCCAGGAACACTCCAGATGTACGGGGTGCGAGTAGGCTCTTCCCAAAGCGCAAATTTTCGAAAGTGATTTTTCTCACCCAATGACCACCCATGATCCCCCCACAAGACAACGATCGTGTTATCGGCAATCGGACTTTTAGCCAATCCATCTAGTAGACGGCCCACGTTCATATCCGTATAAGCACAGGTCGCCAGATAGGAACGAATCGCTGCCTTCCAGCGACCGCTTTCCTGGAATTTTTCAAAGTCTGTATTATGGAAAGCCATTTTCCTTCCGGCATCCGACAAATCATCCAGGTCATCGGCCTTATAGGGCGGTAACTGAATCTCCTCCAATGGGAAGGCCTCATAGTATTTCCTGGGCACAGCAAACGGCAAATGAGGCTTGTGCAATCCCGCCGCAATAAACTTCGCTTTGTCAGAATTTGTATTCATCTGATCTATACAATAATCTACCACGTGCCAGTCGCTAATATCTTCGTCCTGGATATCCATGACCAAAGGTTCGTGGTAGCCTTGATTCTTGGGAACATTGCCCGTGTTACTATAAGCCGAGCTGTCCATATACTCAGTCCATTCCGACTCAAACCGTTCATCACTATGATAAATCTTTCCGGCTCCTACCGTGTGATACCCTGCCTCTTTGAAACGAGCCGATAGCCCCTGACCGGGCTCAAAAATTTCTCTCCACTCATCCCCGTTCAAATACGCTCCGGTCGACCAGGGTCTTTGACCGCTCATGAGAGCTGCCCGGGATGGCTCACAAGCGGGCACGGCACAGTAAGCATTTTCAAAAGTGATCCCACCTGCGGCCAGACGGTCAATATTCGGCGTGATGGCCTGCGGATGCCCGCCGAGATGAGTGACCCAACTATTCAAATCATCCACCGCAATAAACAAAACATTCGGACGATCGCTTGAGCCATTTAGCCCACAATACAGGGCCAGAGTCGCAGAAACTGAGACTAGAAGAATTCGAAATTTCATAGGGCAGTACAACAAGGGTAGAAATCTAGAGGAGACAGAAAACATCTCAGTTATAGGGGCTGGAAGCAAGTCCGGGCTTTTTCAGGCAAACCCAGGCAGCAGCTGTACATGGCACCCCATTTCATCACTATGAAAACTCTCCACAATCGGGGTTGACATGGTGTCTCGGATTCCAACTATTTCCCATCCAATAATATGGTGGCTATAGCTCAGTTGGTTAGAGCACTGGTTTGTGGTACCAGGGGTCGCCGGTTCAAATCCGGTTAGCCACCCCACTTTCTAAAGTCCCCGCACTTCGCGGAGACTTTTTTACGTACCGGCTCGGCCTTGCCCCATGTTAACAAAAGAGGGAGAAAGAAGTATGCACTTCCGAAAGCTCCTTCTCCTAGCATTCCTTTTCAGCTGCCTCGCACCGAATCTTCTAACTGCCGGTACTCTTAAAGTTTACTGGATCGATGCAGAAGGTGGAGCCGCGACCCTGGTAGTCACGCCTGCGGGTGAATCCATCCTCATCGACACGGGCAATCCAGGAGAACGTGATCCAGGTCGGATTAATAAGTTGATTCGAGAAGAAGCCGGACTTTCCATAATCGATCATCTGGTGGTCACTCACTTTGACCGCGATCATTACGGCGGAGCGGCCGATCTATCTAAACTGATTTCAATTGGAACCCTTTACGACCAAGGCGTGCGTCCGCAGGATCGGGCACGGGTTGGAGAAGCCTATTTGAATCTGGAATGCGAGGCGCGATTGGTTCTGACACCGGGAGATGAACTGCCACTTAAACAATCCGCAAACGGCCCCAAATTAACAGCTAATGTGCTTGGGATCCTCCAACGAAATATCCAACCCAATGGCTTGCATCAGCCAAACCCTGTTCCCTCATCAGGCTATTCTAGAAAAGAGCCGGACCTGAGTCACAACGCCAACTCGGTTATCCTGCTATTTGAATACGGTGACTTTCAGTTTCTCGACGCGGCCGACCTATCCTGGAATCTGGAGGAGTATCTGGTTTCACCCTACAACCTTGTGGGCGAGGTAGACGTATACCAAGTCGACCATCATGGCTTGGATCGGTCCAACAACACGCATTTCATTCACAGCATCAAACCGACCGTGGCGGTCATGAATAATGCACACAAGAAAGGTACCGGACCGCAGACGGTGGCAGGACTGCGAAGCTCTCCCGGCATTGAGGCTATTTACCAGATTCACAAATGCACCCGCGAAGGCGAAGGGCACCTAAACACCCACGAAGACAAGATCGCCAACCTGAAGTCAGGCGACGCCTGCGATGGAAATCATCTGTTCATTAGTGTAGCGGCGGATGGTGAATCCTACACCGTCAACGTGCCACGGAGCGGGCATGTGGGGAAGTATAAGACTAGGTGAGAGTGGATTAAAAAGTAGCAAAGGCATCTTGCCTGTGTATCTCCAGGAAACGGACACAGGCAAGATGCCTGTGCTACTCTAAACTACAGTTCAATCTCGTCGCCAGTAGCGGCTAGTAGGTAAAGCTGCGACAGGTTCCTTTGAGCGGAGACGTTCAGATACAAGGACTCAACCTGTTCGAGCGCTTTCATGGCTTGAAGGGCTTCGAGTGGCAATCCCTGGCCTTCGTAGATTCGGTCCTGGCTAAGCTCAAATGCTTTACGAGCACGGTCCACCGCTTCTTTAAGAAATTCAACCTGCTTTCCCGCGGCACGGCATTGAGCGAGTGCCAAGTGAACATCAGCGATGATGTCCGATTCAGCCTGCTGCTCACGTGCTTGCGCTTCACGCACTCGAGATTGTTGGCTTTCTTTCTTGGCCCAACTTGTAAATCCAAGATTTTCCAGCTCCCAGTATAAAGCAATACTTGTCTCGTCGCGGTTATCGTAAGAAGATGAGGTTCCACTGATACGGCCTTTGTAATTCGT
>CALJGU010000274.1 GCA_938075565.1 uncultured Opitutales bacterium
ATTTAAATCATGGGCACGAGGTCGGATTCATTGCGGCCAGTGATGATCATTTGAGTCAACCTGGCTATACCGCTCCTTCGGGTAACTACCATTCACAACGAGGTGGCCTGGCGGCGGTCTTAACCAACGACCAATCGCGGGATGGTATCTTTGACGCGATGAAGTCCATCCAAGCTTACGCCACAAGTGGGGATAAAATTATCCTCGATGTGTCGATCAATGAACAAGGAATGGGACAGCGTATACCCTTCGCGAAGAAAAGAAACGTATCGGGAACGGTTATTGGAACGGCTCCCATCAGTTCTGTTACGGTAATCAAAAACGATGAGGAGATTTGGCAGAAAGACTATATGACAGTGGAGTCAGGCAATTTCTCTGATGAAGAGGATTTCTACATCACGTTCTCCAGTGAATCGTTCCCCATGCACCCGCAAGACAACCCTCGTGGAACACGAGGGTGGGGCGGTCGATTGGAAATGGTAGGTGCTGACATCCTTTCGTTTGAAGGAACAGATTTTCTCCATCCAGAAGTCAGTAACCTGGCGCGTGATCCCAAAAACAAGAATGCTCTATTGTTCGCTACGGGAACCCGCGGCGATACCAGTTCCATTAAGTTGAAACTGGCAAACATCCAATCCGGTGCGGAAGTGAAGCTGAACTTCAATCCCACAAGAGAGCAGGGCAGCCCGACTCGCTTTCGACCAGCTGCCAGAATTGGCAAAGGCTCAGTTACTTTATCCTTTGACGACTTGCAAAAAGGACAAACCGTCAAAGCGATTCCGTTGGATGTCTATCGAGATCGAGTCACTCTGCGAAGGGTAATCAATGAAGGTCAAAAAGTCGTTGAATTCAAATTGGAGGATGAGAGCCAATTGCAAGGCGACTACTACTATGTCCGTGTAGTCCAAGCCAACGACGCTATGGCCTGGTCGAGCCCGATTTGGGTGGGCGGAGTGGCTACACGTTGATCATTTAAGTTTCTGCTTAAATAACCAATCCCAGACGTTGGGGGTAGGGTCACAACGATCACTGCTCTCGTGTGTGATGTAGCCTTTTTCCTGGTCGTCGCCTTTGTAATAAAAAGCGTAGTTACTGGCGTTATGTTTAACGTCTTTGAGAACCGTGAATTTCATGTTTCCACCATCTTCCTTCATGGCATCGAAAATCTCGCTGGAGAAACTAAAGGGGACGGTAGGATCGGCATCTCCATGAAACGTCCAGATGGGGACGCTTTTGAAGCGTGATTTGTCTTTCCAGGGGCCAATCCCTCCAGCGGAAGGAATAGCTGCTGCAAAACGCTCAGGGGCCGCCCATATGGCGTTCCAGGATCCTGCTCCTCCCATCGAGTGTCCCATCACATAAATGCGCTTGGTATCCACGCTGTAATCTCTAGAGATTTTATCCACAAGGAGAAAGGCCATGGATAAGCTTCCAGTGGATACCGTGGTTGTCGGGTAACGACCTGAGTCAAAACGTTTTTTCCAGGCTGGGCCGAAACTCGCAATTTCATCAGAGGTCAATTCCGGGATTCGTTCATTGAACAGGGACCAAGAATCCCAGGACTGAGGCGCTACGACAATACAGGGATATTTCTTTCGCCAGGCTTTATCAACGAATAGTTCCGTCCAGTTGCGCATTTGGGTTTCATTGTCGTCGCCAATGCCACCACGTCCATGGAGATTGAGAATGAGTGGGTAGTTCTTCTTAGAATCGTAATTTTCGGGAAGTAGGAAGCGGTAGGGCATGCCTTCGAAATCCAATGCTTGATAGGCGTTGAGTGCTTCATGAGGAATGCCAGCGCCTTTATTTCGATTTTGGTTTTGGGCGAAAGCGATTGATGTTGAAAGTAGGAAAAGAAATAGGAGCCTAAGTAAGTGTTTCATTGTTGGATTTTATTTGCGGTAATCGAGTGGGGGATTGCGATCTCCTAGGAGAGGGGAATAATCAAAGTCTTGGCCACGAGCCATATTCCATTCTTTTCGGGAGGCTTTAATAAGCTTAGGATCTTGGTAAAGATCGGCTGCGGTCATGGCTAAGGTCTTTGCTGCATTGATCATGCCTTTGTGACCGATGCTGGTTCCTCCTGCGGCAACGGCCTGCCAGGTATGGGCTGAGGTGCCGGGAACCCAGGTTGCCGTTCTAAGGCCTGCTGTTGGAACCAACCAGCTTACGTCGCCTACATCGGTTGAACCTCGTCCGTGGTTGAGTTTTAATTCTGCAATCTGTTTCTCTGCGCCAACCGCTTGCTCGGGTTGCACTAAGGTTTTGTAAAGTTCTTCCGCAAATGCCGTTTCTTCTTTCGAATAGTGGACGCCACCTACTTCAAGCAGGTTGTCGTGCATAACTGCAGCTAAGGTTTCATTGGGGAGTAAGTTGTAGTTACCATGAATAACCTCGTAGTCCATTTTTGTGCCTGTTCCTTTTGCGGCTCCTTCGGCGGTAAGAACAAGTCTCTCAAATAATTCTCTGACCACATGATAGTCTGGGTGTCGGATGTAATAAAATACCTCAGCAAACTCTGGAACTATATTAGGAGCCTCGCCTCCTTTTGTAATCACATAATGAATACGGGTTGTTTCCGGGACATGCTCACGCATAAGGTTGGCCATGTAATTCATTGCTTCAACTCCATCTAGAGCCGACTTGCCTTTGTGTGGCGCGCCAGCCGCATGAGCAGCGACTCCGTAAAACCGGAACTTTGCTGATTTGTTTGCCAGTGATGTTGCCGCAGAAGCATTGTTAGCTGAACTGGGATGCCAGTGTAGCATGATATCGATGTCGTCGTATAGACCGGCTCGGCCCATGTAGACTTTTCCTGAGCCACCTTCTTCTGCGGGTGTGCCATAGAGCCGGATGGTGCCATCCAGTTTTCCAGTTTGTATCTGTTCTTTTATAGCGACGGCTGCAGCAAGTGAAGCAGCCCCAAACAGATGATGCCCACAGGCATGGCCGCCGGCTCCTTCTATGCGCGGATCGCGTTCCGTACTGGCACTTTGTGACAAGCCTGGCAGCGCATCATACTCTGCCATAATTCCGATGACAGGTTTTCCTGATCCATAGCTGGCTACAAATGCGGTAGGGATTCCGGCAACGCCACTTTCAATTTCAAATCCTTCTTCTTTTGCTTTGCTCTTCAGGATGCCTGCGCTCTGGTGCTCCTGATAACCCATCTCCGCCAATTCCCATATTTGGTGTGCGATGTCTGAATACTTCGCGGATGATTGATCAATGGATAATTGAAGTTGGCTCTTTAATTTACCTGTATCCCCGAAGATGGAAGGTGCAAATGAACCTGCAAGTAAGGTAGCAAAAATAATAT
>CALJGU010000275.1 GCA_938075565.1 uncultured Opitutales bacterium
GGAGGTATCAGGCTGGGCAATGAACTCAGATGCCACCGATTATGTGCTACCCAATCCTGAGCGTCAGGCCCAGTGTATGAGAGCCGCGTTGAAACGCGCAAATATGGAAGGTTCTGACATCCAGATCGTAAACACCCACGCTACTTCAACAAAGCAAGGGGACATACAAGAATGTGAGGCGATCGGGGAGGTTTTTGGCAAAAGTGATTCAACCTATATTAACAACACAAAGAGCTTTATCGGCCATTCTATGGGTGCGGCTGGAGCGCTTGAATTAGCAGGAAATTTGCCGGCTTTCAGAGATAAAATGGTTCATCCTACAATTAATGTTGACGAGCTGGACCCCCAATGCAACGTGGGGAGGCTTGTGATCGGAGAACCGGTTGAACTGGACCGAGTTGATGCCATTTTCAACAACTCTTTTGGCATGCTGGGAATCAATTCTTCGCTTGTCGTGACCCGATTTCAGGACTAAGTAGATTTACAGACAATGACCAAAGACGACATCAAGAATATCGTTTTAAAGATAATCGCAGAAATCGCTCCCGACGAAGACCTCACTGACATCTCACCAGATGTGCGTCTCAGGGATCAATTGGAACTTGATTCCATGGATTTTCTGGATATTGTGATGGAACTGCGGAAGCAACACGGCATTGAGGTCCCTGAATCCGATTACCAGGAGCTAGCATCACTTGATAGTTGTGCTAATTACCTCGAGCCGAAGTTCGCAGCCCTTCAAGGCAGCTAATTGAACTTCGCTACAAGGAAACCCAATCAAGACCACTATGATGTGGTCGTAATAGGCGCCGGCATGTCCGGTATGGCCGCTGCCATTCGTCTTTCCCACTTCGGCAAATCAGTATGCCTGCTGGAACGCCACAATGTAATCGGCGGGCTCAACAGCTTCTACAGTATTGACGGTCGGGCCTATGATGTCGGGCTCCATGCATTAACTAATTTTGTACCTCCTGGAGTTAAAGGTACCCCGCTAGGCAAAATCATTCGGCAGCTTCGCATTTCACGCGACGAATTGGACCTCAATCCACAGGGATATTCCCGAATTGCGTTTCCAGGAATCGACCTGAAGTTTGGAAATGGATTTGCCTTTCTAGAATCGGAAATTGAACGAGAGTTTCCTGATCAGATGGATGGTTTTAGGAAACTGTTAGCCAAGATCAACGAATGGGACGATAATGAACTCGATTACCCAGATGTATCTGCCCGAGCAGTGGTAGCTGAGTGCCTGACTCATCCTGTGCTAACAGACATGCTCTTTTGCCCCTTGATGTTCTATGGTAATGCCAGGGAGAAGGACATGGAATTCGGGCAATTCGTCATCCTTTTCAAGTCGCTATTCTATGAGGGCTTCGCCCGACCTTTTGAAGGCATAAGAGTCATGATGCGAATCATGAGGGCCAAGATGAAAGAGGCCGGGGTAGAACGCTGCATGAAATTGGGCGTTAAAAAGATTTCCTCTGACAACCAAAGAGTTACGGGCCTTGAACTAGACAACGGTAGAACGATCACAGCAGACAAGGTTATTTCATGTGCAGGATGGCCGGAAACGCTGCGAATCTGCGAAGGTTATTCGGAGCAAGAATTACAGGAAAATGTGGGCCGTTTGAGTTTCACGGAAACCATCAGCATCCTGAATGATCAGCCAAGAGACCTGGGAATTGAAGATACCATAGTTTTCTTTAATGATGCGGACCAATTTGAGTTTGAATGCCCCCAAGAGGCCGTTGACCCTAGAAGCGGGGTTATCTGCATGCCAAACAACTATGAATACTCTGATGGACGGCAGCTTGAGGAAGGAATCATTCGATTTACCGCTCAGGCAAACTACGATGCCTGGAAGATGCTAAGCCCCGAAGAGTATAGTTCGGAGAAAACTCATTGGTTTGATCGTATAGGGGAGTCGGCTTGCAAGTTCCTGCCTGTCGACTCATTCCAGACCATTCAATCGAAGTCGATTGCTACAGATATGTTTACGCCTACCACGGTAACAAAGTTCACCGGTAGACTCGGGGGAGCCGTATACGGATCCCCCATTAAAAATAAACCGGGGAAGACTCATCTTGATAACTTGTTCATCTGTGGAACGGATCAAGGATTCCTGGGAATCGTGGGTGCCATGCTCAGTGGAATCACCGTCGCAAATCTATACGGGCTCAGAGACTAGAGCCGGATCATCAGAAACCGCTATTTTCCGGGCGGAACAGTTGACGTAGGCAGGACTTTCCCTTTACCCCTAAGGGCTTATTTTATTCCATCCACTTATACATGGCAAAAGACTGGTTAGAAGGTGTTGAAGACGAATACGATGCAGTCGTAATCGGTAGCGGTTTGGGCGGCTTGTCCGGCGCTAACTACCTAGCTAAAAATGGGCATCGAGTGCTACTGCTCGAGCATCATTACCAATATGGTGGATTGGCTACTTGGTTTAAACGACCCGGTAGGCACATTTTCGACATTTCTCTACATGGGTTTCCGATAGGAATGAAAAAATCCTGCCGGAAATATTGGACGAAGGAAATTGCTGACATGATCGTCCAGCTCAAGGATGTGCGGTTCATTAACCCCCAATTCAATATTTGGACTACATTTGATCGTGTCGATTTTACAGACAAATTGGTGAATCATTTCGGAGTTGATCGAGACCATGTAGAAGGATTCTATGATCACCTCAGGGGAATGGACTTTTTTGATCAGGATGATCGAACCACAGGTGAATTATTTGAAGAATTCTTCCCTGGCAGGAAAGACGTTCATCGCTTGCTGATGGAACCGATTACCTATGCAAATGGATCTACACTCAACGATCCGGCAATCACCTATGGCATTGTCTTCTCTAACTTCATGAGCAAAGGCGTTTTCACATTCAAATGTGGAACCGACGTTCTCATAAACAAGATGGTCGCAGAAATGGAGTCCAATGGTGTCGGTCTTAGAAAGAATGTCCTGGTTGAAAAAATCGAAGTAGCAGGGGAGGGCGATGAAAAGCACATCACTGGCGTGGTGCTACGCTCACGAAAAAGTGAAGAAACTCGTTTTATCCGCACCAAATCAGTCCTCTCCAATGCGAACATCGTCGGAACCATAAAAGGTCTAGTTGGGGAAGAGCATTTTTCTCAAGATTACCTGAATGAAGTTGAACCCGTACGAATAAACAGCAGCTCTTGCCAAATCTACATTGGCATCAAGGAGGGGGAGACGATTCCAGATATAGGAGATCTCGTCTTTACTTCGGAGAGTGAAGAATTCAGTAGCGATGAACTCGTGGATTTTAATACAACGAGTCGTACCTTTTCAGTTTACTACCCCGACACTCGACCAGAACTCGGTCGAACGGCCATAGTCACCTCCATAAATGCCACCTTTGAAGACTGGGATAAACTCAGTGACGAAGAATATGAAACGCATAAGAAGCGT
>CALJGU010000276.1 GCA_938075565.1 uncultured Opitutales bacterium
TTCGACGATTTCGCCTGCTACGCGGGCAGACCAAGGGAGCTTATAGTAAAGCTCTGCAATTTTGGCCATCATGAGTCGCTACTCCTTTCATCCTGTTTCTCCCATGGCTTTTCGTATCGTGGAGGTTTTGCCAAACCAAAATCTTCACTGACTAACGAAAGAGCTGGGTTGTAGTAAGGATCTCGTTCAATGACAGAGCTCCATTTGTCTTTCATGTAGTCCGCTTCTTTTTTCCAACGGGCTTTCTTTTCAGAATTGTTCTCCAAGCCCCTGGATGCCGATTCGTGGTGATAGAGTAGGGCGTGAGGAGTGTAAACAGTACGGTATCCAAGCTCCCATGCTCTGAGGCAAAGATCGGCATCATTATATGCAGTTGCAAAGTGTTCTGCATCGAAACCACCCAACTCGTTAAACACTGATCGTTTAATTGCCAGGCAAGCAGCCGTTACAGCCGAGTAGTTTTGAATAATACCTGCCCGACCTATGTGTCCCGGATTCTGTCTATGAAGAAATTTGAAAGCATGTCCCGCCAAGCCGGCAATTCCCATGATCATTCCTGCATGCTGTATGTAATCATCAGGGTATAGGAGCTTCGTTCCAACGGGGCCAACTTTTTCGCGTAATGCATGGCTAACCAATTCTCTCAGCCAGTCTTCTTCAATGACTTCCATATCATTATTTATGAAGACTAGCACTTCTCCTTTAGCTGATTCGGCGGCACGGTTGTTTAACTCAGAAAAGTTAAAGGGTATTGGATGATCCAATACTTGGATGCCTTCCTGGCCGCTTAGATCTTCAAGATACTCAATGGCTTCCGGTTCGTCGCTTCCGTTGTCTACTATAATGAGTTCAAAATTGGAGTAGCCCGTTTTGTGCAATATCGAATCTACACAGCGTCTTAGTAGTTCCACGTTGTTTTTTGTGAGAATGATAATCGATACGAGTGGGTCATCGGGAGTGCCATAACGAATCCGGAAAGATCCCACGGTTGGACCATCTTCGACTTGTCCGCTTGGTTCGTGTTTATCCAGATATTCCTGTAACGCTCTTCGTCCCGCTGTAACCGCATAGTCCTTGTTGCCAACACTCGCGCTAGTGGACTCATTTGAGAGTCGCCAATGGTATAGAATCCGGGGGATGTGTCTGATCTCATCGGCCGAAATATGATCTAAGCAGCGGAGGGCTAAGTCCCAGTCTTGGGAGCCTACAAAGTCTTTACGAAACCCATTGATCTTTTCGAGCAGTGATTTCCGGTAGACGCCTAGATGAGATACTAAGTTGTGTGAGCAAAGAAGGTCGTGTCCGAAGTCGGGTTTGAAGTATGGATCTGTTCGAAAGCCATCGGGGGTGATTTTGTCTTCGTCGGAGAAAATAATCTGAGCCGAAGGATGCTCTAGTATTTCATTCGCCACATAATAAAGTGCGTGAGGCGGTAGCTCGTCATCGTGATCTACAAGTGCGATGTAGTCGCCTCGTGTCATTGCGATGGCTGTGTTCGTGCACTCCGAAATGTGACCATTCTCCGTTCTGAAGGCAACGTGGATACGTTCATCCTTCTCCTGCCAGTACTCGAGCCGCTTGCGGGTCTTCTTGTTGGTGGAATTGTCGTCGGCAATGCAGAGTTCCCAATTCTCGTAGAGCTGTCCGCGGATACTCTGGATCATCTCATCCAGCAGTTTGACGGATGTATTGTAAGTGGGAACTACAACTGAGATGAGAGGCTGCGATTCCCAAGATTGAATGTGAGATCGGATCTTTTGGTGATCTTCTTTACTGAGTGTGTCGTATTCTTTTACCCACTGAGAGTAGGGGTGTTTCGCCTTGATCGAATTTTCAGGGTCAAAAGTCTTCAATCTGGGGCGGACCAAATGCTCAGTCACTAGTGGTAGCCATTCGCCCTCGGCATATTTATACTCCAGCTGAAATTTGGTAGAACCTCTTGGGACCTTCAATGGAACTTCGAATCCAGAATAGAGCACGTTTTCGTTGCGAGTATTAAACGCCTCTAACAGGTCATGTCGCTCAATGCCAAAGCGAGCGAGCTGATTGCCTTTTCGAGTCGTGATTCTTACGGACTCAATGGCCTTTCTTTCGTTGAAACACCAACCGCGGAGTAGGAATTCACGTTGTTTAGGGCGTAGCCATCGTGGACCATCGATTGCAAATCGAACTCCATCTTTTGTTTCGGTGATGTCGTGTCGATACGTGATGATCGGCACGTACTCACTAAACACTCGAAGAAACGATTTCAGCAGCGGCATCTAAGTTGAAAAGATCGTATTGAGAGTTCTTCGTTGGGAATGATCAATCCTTTATCTGTTTCGAATTCGATCAATGAATCTAAGCACTGGGGAGTGCCTTCTTTCTAGCTTGTTTAGTAGTTCGTCCATGCGGGCGTTTCTCTTTGCTTCCTCCTCGCCTTGCTGGTCGATTTTTTTGCGCCGTAATTTGAGCTGCGTGGTGAGCGGTGATTCCACCTCCTTGGTCGAAAACTCTAAACGAAGCCAGCGGACCTTTTCCGTTTCAATCACAGGTAATGGGGCAAACAACAGCTGCGGGTCGTGAGTGAGACTCCAGACTTCTTGTCCTTCATCGGAAATGGGTCCGAGGGTGGCACCATTGGCTTGGCAGGGAATCTTATCAGCCGATTTGGGTGTCCAAACAAAGAGAGGATTTTGATTATCGTCTAACAGGGCCCAGGATCTCATCAGGTACGTTCCAGGATATTGGCCAGGGTCAATTCTCAGCCAATCAATGTTTTCCTTAGGGCTGAAAGGGATCATGCAATGCTGCTCAGTTTTCAGCCCATGTGAACGACGTATAGATGAGAACTCGAGTTTATCAGGGTCGTGAGGGTAATATACCTGCAGCTCTATAGTAATGGGGGGAGGTTTTGATAGCTTCAGTTGATTGACCTCACAGTTTAGGCAAACTTCTTGGAGGTAGCCCCGTATCTGTAGGACTTCCTCACTCGGTTTTTGAATGGTCGTTAATTCGTTTTCCAAGAGTTCAAGCGCCTTATCAATTTGATTGCCGGGAGGTTCTGAAAGCGGATTTTGAGGGGTTTCCAGAATCCGCTGATAATACTCAAGGAGGGATTCGGTGTTCTTACTCAGGTTGAACCATTCACGCCCTTTCACTTTGCCTCCTTTGGCGATGGTCTGGGCTAGGTCTGGATTGGAAAACAATTCTTGGCAACGAGCTGCAATCTCTTCGGCGCTAGATTCTATTAGTAACATGGCTTCCTCGCCATCCTTCAATTTGCGACCCAGGTTTGTGGTGCTAGTGACGAGGGGTTTTCCCAGACAAAGAAAATCAGGTAGTTTAGACGGGAGGCGGTATTCGTTGTAATCATTCTGCCTACCGGGCTGAACCACAACGTCTGCCAGTTCAATCAGACGCCACATTTGTTCGCGAGGTAGGTAGCCCACATCTCGAATCCAATTCTCAGCACCTTTGGGTAGTTGCTTGCGGACGCGGATGTCAGGAAATCCTGTCTTTAATAATACACATGGCGTACCATGCTCGTTGAGCAGATGAACGGCCGTAAATAGATCTAGTAGGTCCTCGCTGTTGGCGCCTGAGGCTGCACCAGGGTAGGTGATGATTTTGAAATTGTCCGGAATTGAAAAGGTTTGGCGCGAAAGTGCTGGTTCAGGATTACTGCGGAAGGACTGAAGATCGAAGCCAGGGTATAGCGTGTGAAATAGTTTTTCAGGAGGAAGGTCACGCGCCAGGCGATCCAGGATGAGGGTGTAGCCGTCTGCCAACTCCATAAACCAGGGACCGTGGAGTGGGTCGGTTCGGTGAAGTACGTCCTCGCGGCTCATCTCTGTTGCTTCACGGACTGCGGACTCGTCGTCCTCGAGATGGATAATCCAGCGTGATTCGATTCTTTGCCACAGTTGCTCACAGAATTGTCTGACAATTTCTCTAGGCGTCCATGCATGGACGATATCCGGTGGGGATCCGTCGAAACAACTGGGGTTTTTGAGCAGTTCGTCGAAGGATTGGAGTTTGATCCGTGGATAAGGAAAGAACTTCAGGGTAGGGTCCAGTTCTGGAACGGCCACAATCGTTTGGTGCCCTTGTTTATCTAATTCGTCGGCAAAGGGGCCGATGTGGTTCATGCTATTGGCAGTTATGGCGCCATGGTGGACAAACAGGATATTCATGCAGGTAGCTAAACGGTGGGAAGGAAATCCGCCGGCACAATGGAAAAATCGAGTCTGGTCATCAAATTAAAGATGTGTTTCTGGTAAATCCTTTCTGTGCCAGACCGGAAGTTTATGGTTTATCAATCTCTTGATCGCCATTTTTATGCTGGGCGGTCTTATTTATGACTGGATTAATTTGAAAAAGCACTCAACTTCCTTAATTTAGGTTTATGACCCAAGAAACTAAAGAAATACACCCGGATTTCTCCGGACTGCTTCCGCGAGAAGTGAAGGAAGGCCGCTTAAATCAGCGGGGACACGTGTTCTGGTTCTACGGACTGTCGGGTTCGGGTAAGAGCACTTTGGCCTATGCATTGGAGAAAAAGCTCTTTGCGGAGGGATATTTCGTGCAAATTCTGGATGGAGATAATGTTCGTATTGGACTGAATAGCAATTTGGGGTTCTCGGATGAGGATCGATGCGAAAATATTCGTCGGATTTCAGAGGTCGCGAAGCTATTTGCTCAATCGGGAATTGTGACCCTGGTTTCCTTTATTACTCCCAAAATAGAGCTGCGCGAACAGGCCCGCACCATCATTGGTTCTGACGATTTCACCGAGATTTATGTGGAAGCCTCCTTCGAGACCTGTGCGGAGCGCGACGTTAAGGGCTTGTATGCGAAAGCAAAAGCCGGAGAGCTCAAACAATTCACAGGTAAGGATTCTGCATTCGAACCACCGGAAGGCGATTCTGCGATAATTGTAAATACGGAAGCAAAAACTATCCTGGAATGCTCGAACAGCCTTTACGATCAGCTCTCAGGCTACATAAAGAGCACCTGAAATTTTAATTTCAAAATAAACGAATGGACTATCGATTAAGCCATATCAAACAACTGGAATCCGAAGCGATCTTCGTCATGCGCGAAGTAGCTGCTCAATTTGAGAATCCAGTTTTACTATTTTCTGGAGGAAAAGACTCGATCGTGATGCTTCACCTCGCGCTCAAGGCCTTTCATCCCGCCAAATTGCCTTTCCCGCTCATGCATGTGGATACAGGGCACAATTTCCCTGAGACGATTCAGTTTCGCGATGAGCTGGTGGAGCGTCTGGGTGAACGATTGATCGTACGACTGGTACAGGATTCGATCGACCAGGGTAAAGTTGCAGAAGAGAAGGGGATCAATGCCAGCAGAAATCGTCTGCAGATCACGACCTTACTGGACGCGATTGAGGAGCACAACTTCGATGCCTGCTTGGGTGGAGCTCGACGAGATGAGGAAAAGGCTCGGGCTAAAGAACGCTTCTTTTCTCACCGCGATGAATTTGGACAATGGGATCCAAAGAACCAACGCCCCGAGCTTTGGAATATATTTAATGGCAATAAGCACTTCGGCGAAAATTTCCGAGTGTTCCCGTTGAGCAACTGGACGGAATTAGATATCTGGCAATACATTCTCTGGGAGAATATCGAGCTGCCACCCATTTACTTTTCTCATAAAAGAAATGTCTTTAACAGACAGGGAGTTTTATTGGCCGAGTCAGAATTTGTTACTGTGGGCGATGATGAAGCATTGGAAGAACGGGTGGTAAGATTCCGCACGGTGGGGGATATGACCAACACAGGTGCTGTTGAGTCTCCAGCCAATTCCGTTGAGGACATCGTCCGAGAAGTGGCGTCCGCTCGCGTGACTGAGCGCGGAGCCCGTGCCGATGACAAGCGTTCCGAGACAGCTATGGAAGATCGGAAGAAAGAGGGGTATTTTTAGGATGGAATCAGAAATAAAAGAAAACGAAATGGACCTGCTCCGCTTTACTACAGCGGGGAGCGTCGATGATGGGAAAAGCACCCTGATCGGGCGGCTCCTTTATGACAGTAAATCCATCTTTGAGGATCAATGGGATGCTGTTGAAACCTCCTCCAAAAAGCGGGGTGATGAAAATGTAAACCTCGCGTTGCTGACTGACGGACTGAAAGCCGAACGAGAGCAGGGGATTACCATCGATGTAGCCTACCGCTACTACGCAACTCCTCGACGGAAATTTATCATCGCGGATACTCCGGGGCATATTCAATACACCCGGAATATGGTGACTGGAGCGTCCACCGCCAACCTGGCCATTCTATTAGTAGATGCTCGGAATGGTGTAGTAGAGCAAACCTGTCGCCACGCATTTATCGCAACGCTTTTAAAAATCCAGCATCTGGTCGTCTGTGTAAACAAGATGGATCTGGTGGACTATGATGAAGCGGCCTTTCGTAAGGTAGAAGCCGATTTCCGAAGCTTTGCATCGCGCCTCGATGTCGCGGACGTTCGATTCATTCCGATCAGTGCATTACTGGGGGACAATGTGGTCGATCGCTCTGAAAACATGCCTTGGTATGGAGGAGCATCTCTTCTGGAAACACTGGAGACCGTGTATATCGGAGATGCACACAATCATGTAGATGCGCGGTTCCCCGTGCAATGGGTGATTCGGCCTCAATCCTCAGAACACCATGATTTCCGTGGTTATGGTGGGCGAGTTGCTAGTGGAGTTTTCAAGCCAGGTGATGAAGTCACGGTATTGCCTTCCGGATTTACCAGTCGCATCAAAGCGATCCACACCATGGACGGTGAACTTGAAGAAGCCTTTGCTCCGCAGTCGGTATCCATGACCCTATACGACGAGATCGATATCAGTCGTGGAGACATGATCGTGAAGCCCAATAATAAACCGAAAGTTGGGCAGGATATCGAAGCCATGGTCTGCTGGTTCTCAGAGAGCTCTTCACTCAGAGCAGGAGGCCGCTACCTCCTCAAACACACGACCAAGGAAGTAAAAGCAATCGTCCGTGAGACTCGTTACAAAGTAAACGTCAACACCCTCCACAAAGTTGAAGGCGATCCCGAACTCAAGCTCAACGAAATCGGCCGTATCTGCCTTCGTGTCTCAGCACCTCTTTTTCACGACAGCTACAAAAATAATCGTAGCACCGGTAGTTTCATTCTTGTCGATCCGAACACCAATGTCACCGTTGGAGCAGGGATGATTATCTAAGCTGCTAGACGGTAATATAGTTTCAGCCACTTAATCGCTTGATTTCTTCTTCGGCTTGGTCATGGGTAAGTGCTCGACCTACTTATCCTTATGGAAGCTATCAGAAAACGGCTGAAAGCCGGAGAAACGCTTATCGGCAGTTGGATTAATTCGGGTAGCCCGGCTATAGCCGAGCTCATGGCCACGACAGGATTTGATTTCCTGTGTATTGATGCCGAGCATTCGGCTGTGGATTTGCCTCAGGTTCAGCAGATGTTTCAAGCCATGCACTCTGGAAATCCTAATTGCGCGAATGTCATCCGATTACATGGTGTAGACTACTCGTTGGTAAAACGATACTTGGATGCTGGAGCTCAGGGAATTATCGCGCCGCTGGTGATGAACCGTGCCGATGCAGAATTACTAATTCAGGCGACCAAGTATCCTCCGATGGGAAATCGAGGAGTCGGTTTTTGCCGTGCCAATCAATACGGTGCGAATCTTGAGACCAACGTTACTACCGCTAATGATGACATCTTCGTGGCTGTGCAAATTGAACACATCGATGCCGTCGAATGTATAGACGACATTTTAGAAGTAGAAGGTATTGATGCTGTGTTTGTCGGACCTTATGACCTTTCAGCATCCATGGGTTTGACGGCCCAGTTCGATCACCCTGACTACATTGAGGCCAGAACGCGGGTTCTGAATGCTTGTAAGGCAAAAGGAATTGCACCTGGGATTCATGTGGTGCCACCGGACGCGGATTTATTTATTGAGCAGAATCAAGAGGGCTACAAACTCATGGCCTACAGCTTGGATATTACCATGGTGCTGGAATCTTGTACGAATGCCTTGGCCAAGATTCGGTCGTCACTTTAGCGCAACGTTCTAAATCTGATATTATGTCTGAATCCTATAAAACGGTGGCCTTGCTACCCATGAAAGCCCATAGCGCTCGTGTTAAGGGCAAGAATTTTCGCATTTTTGCCGGTAAGCCATTATTTCGTTGGATCCTTGATACACTTCTCTCAGTTGAGGAAATTGAGAAAATTGTAATCAACACGGATGCGCGCCATATTTTGGAAGAAAATGGTCTTGTGAACACCGATCGCGTTCTTATCCGTGATCGCAAACCTGAGATTTGTGGTGATCATGTGAGTATGAACCTAGTCATTGAAGATGATCTTGATGCCATTGATGCTGAGACATTCGTAATGACCCACACGACTAACCCCCTCTTAAGTGGCCCAACGCTTCAGGAAGCCCTTCAGGCCTACAACAAAGGAGTAATGGAGGATGGGAAAGATAGTCTATTTACGGTCAATGAGTATCAGACTCGGTTTTACCGGGAGGATGGATCGGCCGTAAATCATGATCCCAATGTGCTACTCCCTACTCAGGAATTGGAGCCTTGGTATGAAGAAAATTCAAACCTATACATATTCACGAAACAGTCTTTCAGAGAAACAAACGCGCGGATTGGTGCAGCTCCCATTCTTTTTCCTACACCGACTTTGGAGTCGGCTGACATCGATAATGCTACGCAATGGCGTATAGCTGAAATTATAGCACTGGCTGAAATGTTGGTGCAGACAGCACATCCACCTGCCTAGTCCTTGGGATGAGTTTCTTTGAGTCGATTAAGTCTTTATGGGGGAAGGAAGACTCACTGTCTCAGTCACGGTCGAATCTGAAGAAGTTTAAGCCGTTAAAGAATAAGTACAAAGGGCAACGTTGTTTTGTGATGGGCAATGGCCCCAGTCTAAATCAGACGCCCTTGGATAAGCTGGAGGGAGAAGTTGTCTGGGGCGTTAACCGGTGTCATCTATTGTATGATAGAGTTTCTTGGAGACCGAAATTCTATTGCGCTGTCGACCACAGAGTGACTCCGAGTATCTCTCCTGAAATTGACGCACAGACCATAGAACTCCCTGAGACAACCTTTTTCATGCCTGAGCAGTATGCAGGATTACGTGACTGGGAAGACCGTGAGAATATTATATGGACGAGGGAGAAATTGCAGGATCCAGCTCAAGGTCCAGATGGCTATTTTGCCACCAACCCACCTGACTTTATTCGCACGCCTAACACGGTAACTATTACCTGTATTCAGCTGGCGGTTTTCATGGGCTTTAATCCCATATACTTGATCGGATGTGATGCCAAGTGGGTGATGCCTGAAGGACTTGCTTCGGGGGAAGGCCAAGTTCGAGATCCTGGAACCGGAGAACTTGTGGAAAACTTCGCATTAACCATGGAGGCGGATTCTGATCCCAATCACTTTCACGCTGACTATTTTAAAAAAGGAGATGCCTGGACTGCTCCAAACCTCGGAGGGCAACTTTATGGCTATAGCAGAGTGAAAGAGAAATGTGATGAGCTTGGTGTGGATGTTTTTAATGCAACGGTTGGTGGTGAGTTGGAAGTGTTTTCACGGGTTATATTTGCAGAGCTGTTTTAGCCAAGTAGCGATGTTCAAGAACCTGATGGCCAAATTGCCAAATCTGGGCAGGAAAAAGTTTGCGTTGAATCGCATTCTCGTCGCATCTTTCGTCATCCTTTAACCTATCAACCAATTCTGTCAAAAAACTGCCGCTGTGACTGATTGTTCATCGGCTACCTTCTAAGATGACAATTAGCTGTGCCGATTGCCGCCCACTCATGAATTTTGGGTGTCTGGCTATGTTTTTAATAGGTTTTCGTGGTATCTTTTACCTGGTAGCGAATTCATTTCTGCTCCTTTGTAATCCTCTCAAAATACTTCGTCTGAGGAATCGATCCGGATCCGTTTTACAGTGGAATGGTTTACCTATTTACAGCCGGCGCCGATCGGGGGCATTTACACTGCGTCTTTTCAATTGATGAATGCAAATTGAATGGAGGCGAGGACACAAAAGACGAAAGGGGTAGGGCCTCTGGCGGCATTGAGCCGGTTTTTCTTTGAATGGAAGAATGGCAGAATCGTAATTCTCAGTCTATATTTTAAGAATTATCTTCATAAATATGAGGACACCGCATTGGGCAAAATCTGGGTGATTGTGACCCCCATCGTTCCCGTTGTCTTATACAACTTTTTACAACTGGCAGGCTTATTCGGTGATCCGCAAGGTGGGATCCCGCGGTCCGTCTTTCTTACTTATGGGCTCACCCTCTACTACAGTTTTTCTGAGGCTTTGGTGACCACTACAGGCATTATTACGAATAATCGAAGTGTCATTATTTCTAGTGGCACTTCAAAAATGTTACTGAGCCTTTCTGAAATTCTGGGAACGATGACCAACTTCGTTGTTCGAAGCCTGTTATTCTGGATCATCGTTAAAAGTATGGGGGTTGAGATAGGGGTAAGAGGGCTGAGTATTCTTTTTTGGGCTGCCATGATGATGAGCCTCGGTTGGGTTGTGGGTCTGATGCTTAGCCTCTTCGCTGTTATTTATAAGGACATTACTAATTTTGTTCAGATTATTTCCTTCTATCTCTTATTTGCATCAGGCGTTTTTAGACAGATCGAAGCTGAGGGGAAGGTATGGGATCTGTTGAGAGCCAGTCCTCTCTATCAGATAATTGGAAGAACTAGAGATTACGTGTTTGGTGGTGTAGATGCCATTGCTCCTTTTGCGACTACCTCCTGTGTCGTGATTTTCTTTTTGTTTATTTTTTCAATAACCATCTTTTACCGAGGGGAGCGGTACGTAGATAAGATTTTGTAAAATGTCTTCGGATTTTGCCATTCGAGTAAGCAGTGTCTCCAAGAAGTATACCATCGATGCAGAGGAGGGAAGGAAGCGTCGGTTTGTACGTTTGTGTAGGGAAATTTTAGGTATACCAGCTCCGGAAAAAGAAGTCCGATCGGGAGAGTTCTGGGCATTGCGCGACATCAGTTTTGAAATAAAGCAGGGTAAGTCTCTTGGGATTGTCGGTTTGAATGGCGCTGGGAAAAGTACCTTGCTCAAGGTCATATTAGGCCGGATTGCCCAAAATCACGGTGAGGTGGAAATCAATGGTCAAGCTGGAGGTCTCATAGAACTCAACGCAGGTTTTCACCCCGAATTGGACGGAGTGCGTAATATTTACAATAAAGGTGTGTTATTGGGTAAGAGCAAAGCAGAGATTGATTCCAAGTTGGAAGAGATTGTGAAGTTTGCTGACTTGGGTGATTTTATAAATTCACCAGTTAAAACGTACAGCAGTGGTATGCAGGTGCGTCTCGGCTTTTCGATTGTTGTACATTTCTTACCTGAAATAATTATATGCGATGAAATTCTTGCCGTAGGTGATTTTGATTTTCGGCAAAAATGCTTTGAAAAGATCATCGAATTGAAGAATCAAAGCAGCTTCATTCTCGTTTCGCATAGCAATGCAAACATCCTTCAGTTTTGTGATGTCGCAGTACTTCTCCATAAGGGGGAAATGATAAGCATCGGTGATCCTAAGCAGGTCCTGAAGCACTATTCGTTTTGTAATGCAAAGCTGAATACATTTGAAGTGAGGGAAAAGATAAGGAACTCAAAGGATGAGTCTCCAGAAACCGTGGTCGTTTCAAAGGAAAAGGAATCCGATGAAAAGGCTAAGGTGGTGGAAACAGATTTTTCCAAGTATGGTCTGGACGCGAAAACCATCGATAGTCTTTTTGGCCCCGAATACCAGGCTGAGGAAACCATAACGGACGTTGAATTCTATCTTAACATGGAGCGTGACGAAAATGGCTGCTATATGCACTTTGCTGGTGAGCCCCTTGTTGGGTTTCTAGGTTTTAGATTGCTAAAGGAGTGCAAGAATCTCCGGATTGGCCTCCCGTTTTTTGATGAAACCGGGAAAATGATCATGGGCCCTGATAGTCGCGATTTCGAACCTGCGTGGTCAATAAAAGGTGTGGGTTATCACGTGATGAAGATTGAGTTGAAGGCCTTGCCGGTAAACTCAGGAAGGTACTGGCTTACAGTTGCAATGAAGAATGATCCTGCCTTTGTATATCGAAGGCATTGCGGATTCGTTTCCGTAAAGAACCACCTTGGGTATTATGGAGAAGTTTTTGTTGGATCCACCTGGTCCAAAATCAAAAGTTTGAACAAAATGGAAAAGAAATTTTATCAAGTGTTTTCTAAATGAATGTATTAGTATTTACCGATAGCCGTGGTCAACATACCGCTCAGGGGACTGAGCATCTTGTTTTCGGAGACATGCTAGCCAAGTTAGACGGGCTCAAAGTGGATGGCTTTTACTGTCCTTACAAGTGGACCACTACTCTTGATTTCTTAGCTTCTTTCGACCGGGACCAGTTAAAATCTTACGACTTGATTGTGCTGCAGACCGGTATCGTGGATTTCTCTCCGCGACCTTTCAGCAATGCCTTCCATGATTTGTACGATTGTAAGACAGAAAAGAATTTTGAAAACCTTGCCTTAAATACGAGGGATTATTCCCGCAAGGTCAGGAATTGGAAAAAGCCCATCTTCGACCGAATCTTCGGTGAGGAGACCATGAGTGAACATTTTGGTGTTCCTTTTGATTCATTCTATAACGGCGAGAAAACCATAAATATGTATGGGCTGGATATGGCTCGGCTGCGTTTGATCCCGCTTTTGAATGACCTTCCTAATTTGCTTTATATTAATACCAACCGAATGGCGGTGGACTGGAATGGTGATTACCCGCGTGAACGCCCTCGGAACATGCCTATTATCCATGAGTTTAGTGAGCTCTACAGTAAGGAAATAAACCAGCAGGTGGATTTGTCTTTATGGACAGATCAGGAAATAAAGCTCTATACCACCGACAACATTCACCTTACCGAAGAAGGAAATAACTTTATCTTCAACCGGATATTGGACCACGTCGACCGCAAGGAAGATCAAGTTGAAGAGAAGTGTGTCACTCGATATTTTCCTGGATTCTGGAAAATCGATATGCCTGTAAGTCCCTTCACTCCACCGGAGGTAATTACAGCTGATAAAAGGGAGAAGATTCTTCAATCCTATGGCTTAGGCGAGGGGCCTATTGCTTCGCTCGTGATCGGGTTTCGTCTTAAGGAAGGTGATCCCAGCCGATTGGACAATATGTTGTGTCTGCTGGATTGGATGAACAAATATTTCCCGGATCTATTTGAGGTGATTTTGTTGGAGCAAGATTCGGAAAAGAGATTTGATCAGAGTCTTCTCAAGCATGGAGAACGCTATGAATTTATTTTCAATCCTGATAGCTACAATCGAGGCTGGGGCTACAATGTGGCCGTTAAGCATTTTGTAACAACTCCAGTTGTGGCGACTTGTGATACGGATGTGCTACTAGGGAATACATTTCTTTCTTCCGTGCTTCAATGTTACAAAGGTAAAGAGTTCGTTTCCCCTTATCGAAATGTTTTCTACACTTCTGAAGAAGAGGCTGAAGATATAAGGGCTTCACTGTCTCTGAAAAAACTAAATTTCGATGAGAGTAGTCTTAAAAACCCGGTATCTATAACTGGAGGAATATTTATTGCGACATGCGAGGCATACAAGCGCCTTGCTGGATATGAACAGTATATGGGCTATGCCTGCGAAGATCGTGCCTTTGATGCTGCCATCTGTGAATTGGCTGACCAAGAAACTGTTCTGATTCAGAATGAATCATACATCCACCTTTGGCATCCTCTCGACAATGCAGAGAAGAAGAATTTCGATAAGATTTATAGACATCTAGTTGCAAAATACGGTTGCAAATACCATTCTGAACTGACCTATCGAAGTTATATTCACCAGTATTGCCATCACGAAAATGCTCCCAAAATTAGAGAACTAGTTCAATTCAGACGGCAGAGCGAGGAATGGGGAGATGCCTGTTTATACAACAAGGATAACTTAGAAATAAATGGGCTGAAGCCGAAACCTGAATGGGTTGGAGGATTCCCTGGGGTAGTAGGATTGAAAGAGACTATCTACCCTGACGAGTTTACTAATTTGGATGAATACTCTGCACGGGAAGAATATGCAGACACGAGCGAGCCATCCGAAGGCTTGAAACACTTTTACAACAAATACAAAGGAGAACGGTGTGTCATAATTGGCAACGGTCCAAGTCTTAACAATATTGACCTGGGTAAAATCCAAAGTGAATACACCTTTGGCGTTAATTCTCTTTATTACAAAACGCGAGAAAGTGGCTTCATGCCTACTTTCTTTGTAGTGGAGGATTCTTCGGTGATGAAAGAAAACCTGGCCGCGATTAAAAAATACCGCCCTCAATATAAGTTTTTTCCTACCATTTATCGCAACCTGCATGGCGATGCCCACAATACCTTCTTTTTCAAGATGAACCGGGGCTTTTATGAGAAATCGAGTCCCAATTACTGTGTCCCTCGTTTTTCTACAGACTTCTCCAAAATAGCATACTGTGGACAGTCCGTGACGCACATTAATTTGCAGTTGGCATTTTTTATGGGTTTCTCGGAAGTCTATCTGGTTGGTATGGATTTTTCTTATATCATCCCTGAAAGTCACAGCCGAAAGGGAGACGTTTTGGTCTCTGACACTGATGACCCGAATC
Organism: uncultured Opitutales bacterium; assembly: GCA_938075565.1. Classification (GTDB taxonomy): domain Bacteria; phylum Verrucomicrobiota; class Verrucomicrobiia; order Opitutales; family UBA2995; genus UBA2995. Next base: position 14,699 of record CALJGU010000276.1, read on the forward strand.
ACTTCCACAAAGATTATTTTGGAAAGGGAAAATCTTGGAAAGACCCAAAACTTGACCGAGTACTGATGAACTACAAGCAGGCTAAGCTCGCCTACGAAGGTTGTGGGCGAAAGATCTATAATGCAACCCATGGCGGTAAACTTGAGATTTTTCCAAGAGTGAATTTTGACTCTGTCTTCCGTTACCAATTACCTCCGGCCTATAGTGAAATTGAGCCGAGTGTAGATACCGCAGCTTCGGCGCAAAACAACAATCACGAATCTTTGGTCTATCTACCTAATCATGGCTTAGTGAATTTGGGAGATGATTCATTTCATTTTGGCCTGGATCATCGGGTCAAAGCAGTGCGCTTAAGGTCTTTAAAGACGGATGTGACCATGAAGTCTCTCGACGTGGATATAGAAACGCAGCAAGTGAATGTGGCAGAGTTAATGGATTTTTCCGGAGGCGGAAACCAATTCCTTCTGGATGTAATGCCGGAAGGTGAAAATTGGATCTCTCTCGGGAAGCTCGCCCATAGCCGCAAGCATCTCTTTGGTAAGTCCGCTTACCGTATCTCTGGTGGATTCCCTTGCCGCTCTTGTCAGCCCAATCCAAATCATGTTGCGGCTGTATTTAGAAATGGGAACAAACGGATCATGCTGAATCTCCTAACAAACAATAGATCAATTGAAGTTCAGAATAATGGACACAAATTGATTTCCCCTATTCAGGTCGGATCATTGAATGTGATCGGATATAACAACGGATAAAATGATATTTGATATAATCATTGTAGCTGCCTTGTTGGTATTAGCTGCTTCTCACATCATTCTTTTGAAGAGGTTAAAAGAGGAAGATCACTCTGACGAATTATGGTTAGGCACAAACGTAGCTATCAAAGATCTGGAAAAGCACCTGATAGCTATTGATCAAACTATTACCAATCGTATGGGAGCTTTGGATTCGCGATTGGATATTCAAAATCGTGTGACGGGTGATATCGGGAAACAGGTGATTTATCTGGAAGAAGACTTGAACAAAACCTTTGAGGAGTACTCATCTGCTTTAGTGAACCGGGTCGATTTGTTCGAGCAGCACTTAGCGAAGGAGCTCTCTGAAGTTTATGCAAATCATGCGGCAGCGCTTAAGCAGTTGTCAGATAAAACCTGGGCTTCGTTTAATTCAACAGATAAACGCATCAAAGAAGCCACTTCGGCGAGGAAAGACTTGAAGCGTTCACTCGATCGATTTGAAACAAAATACGAGAAGCAAACGGTTAAGTTTCAAGCGCTCATTGATGCTAATATGGATGCGTTCAAAAAATCGAATAAAGACTTCACGAGTCATTTCAAAGAACTGTCCTCCTTGATTGATTCTTCTCGGAAGACAATTGATAAGGATATCAAGAAAACTAATTCTCAGATCGAGCGGGTAAGCAACAAGTTGGAAACAACATCGAAGTCTTTGCTCTCAAAATTGTCATCAAATACTCAGAAGAGCAAAGGTCTTGATAAAGAAGCGGCAAGAATAGACGAAGAATTGACAAGTCTCCTAAAGAATAATGAAGGTCTTCAATCTGACCAAGAGGAGAGCGGAGATAGGATCCGTACTATTCAAACGGATCTCGTGAGTATCAAAGAGAACGAGGATTCTTTCATTCGTCATGTTCAACGGCAGAACCAAATTACCAAGAACATCGAAAACCTCGTTAATCGTAGTAATACTTTCAATTACAATACATTTCAGGTTTTTGACCGCCGCTTCGTCCGCAAGGACTATGAGGAAACACTCAAACCCATGTTGGACATTTTTGGGCTTAGTATGAGCTTTAATACCATGGGGTATTTGGCTCACAAGATATGCAAGATCGAGGAGGACTGTGTGGGGCGATTAGCTACTAATATTCAAGACGCACTCATCAGATTGATCAGTGTATTCGGTCTGAAAAGAAAGCAATGTACGATCTTGGAAATTGGAACCCTTTTTGGAATCAACTTGTGTATCGTAGAAGAGTTAAGTGCCGCTTATGGAAAAGAAATAAAATACCAAGTAATTGATCCGCTGGATGGTTACTATAAGCATGGTCAGCTCGACATCGTTACCAAGCAAGAAGTTAACAGCCGAAATTTCTGGTACAACATCAATAAGTGTAACTTAGACTCGAGTAAATTTGAGCTGATAAAGGGGTTTAGTCACCATAAGCGAATTATTAGACAGGTAAAAAAGCGCTCTGTAGATTTGATTTT
>CALJGU010000277.1 GCA_938075565.1 uncultured Opitutales bacterium
TTGGTTGAAGTTTTTGAAAAGGACCAGTGATTAGGCCACGTGGACAAATTCGCTCATGTCACTCAATTCGGTTCTTTCGTGCCCAAATCATGTTTGCTCGCCTCGAAATATTATAATATTCCTGCGGGTCGCAGCCCGCAATTTGAACCTAAAAGCCCTCGAATGAGCTCGTTCCGGAGTTTGTCCACTTGGCCTGGAGGCGTAATTTATTTCTAGTTATTTGAGAATGAGGAAAGGAAAGCCCCCTGTATTATAAAACTACTCAATAGGTATTTTGAAGACTCCTATTTGAAGCAGTTTAGTAATGGAAATAATGCTATCGTGAATTCTAAAAAGAGTATAGTTAGATTTGGGCCGAACAGAGTCTGGAGGACTTACCAAGGTGGAAAGGTTCTTGATACGATCGAGGGCAAGCCGGAACCTATAGATAGCCATTTCCCAGAAGATTGGATCGGGTCGTTTGTGGAAGCGCGAAATCCAGGGAGATCCGACCAGGAAGAAGGGCTTTCATGCGTGGCCACAGCCGAGGGTCAATCGGTGCTGTTTCGGGACTTTGTCAATCAAGACCCCGAGTTTTTTCTTGGAAAGAGCGAATCAGGGCTGAATCAAATGGATGCCATCCCATTAGTAAAGTTCTTAGACAGTGCCACTCGACTCCATTTTCAAGCCCACCCAACCGTAGCGTTTGCACGTGAACGATTAGATTGTAATCGTGGTAAAACGGAGGCCTACGTGATATTGGCTATTCGAGAGGATGTCGCGAATCCTTACATTTATGCTGGATTTCAACGGCCTCCGAGCCGTGATGAACTCAAGAAATGGATAATTGAACAGGATATTGAATCGATTGAAAAGTGCTTTACTCCGATTCCCGTCAAGCCTGGCGATGTATTTCTGATACCGGGTGGACGGCCACATGCGTTAGGGGAGGGTATTTTGATGCTTGAGATTATGGAGGCGTCCGACCTAGCCGTTCGGTTCGAGTTTGAGCGTGAGGGATTTGAAATCCCTGAAGAAGCGCGCTTCATGGGTAGAGACATCGAAACGGCACTTGACGTCTTCAATTTTGAAGCCGTTGAAGATGAAGCGATCGACTCAGTCTTTCGTTGCTCGCCAAAGCTTTTGGAGGAATATTCATCAGGTGGTCGCGTAGAAGAGCTTATTGGCTACGATAAAACACCTTGTTTTTCTATTATTCGGTCGATTATTTCTGGAGAAATTGAAAAACCGATCACGCAAGGTTTCATTGGAGTCGTAACGAGTGGTGATGGATCAGTACGTATCGATGGGGTAGATACGAAGCTTGGTCTTTGGGATCGATTTTATTGTCCCGCCGGAGTTGGGCATATTACTTATTTGTCTGAAGAAGGAATGACTGTAGTCGAATGCTATTCAGGGTAGTAATTAACCTGGAAAACTCAATTTAGTTCATATGGAAAACTTAATTTGCTTAAATCAGATTGAAATCGATACTTTCTTGCCAGAAGGAAGAATGGATAAAGCGAAAGCCCTTCTAGGTGAGTCTCGGATGGTTGATTCTACCGCGATAACTTCGGATGAAGAGTGGCACTGCATTCTGGCTGAATGCAATCCTGAGATTTTGATCGCAGGATGGAAGACTCCCGCTTTGCCCGAAGACTACCATCAAGTCGTGCCAAGACTGAAATATATCTGTTACCTTCCGGGTTCCATACGTAAACTAGTCCCTCGTTCGGCGATTGAGAAGGGTCTGATCGTCACTAGTTGGGGTTCTTCGATTAGTCGAACAGTATCAGAATGCGCTCTTTTATTGACCCTTTGCTGTATGCGCCGCGTACGGTACTGGACGGAAGAGATGCATTTTAATGGAGGCTGGAAAACACCCCAGAATGAGACGCAATCACTGTTTGAAAGAAGGGTCGGACTTCACGGTTTGGGACTAATTTCTCAGAAACTAGTCGATCTGTTAAAACCATTCACGAGCAAAATATCCGCGTATTCTCCCAGTGTTCCAGATTCTGTGTATGCGGACTTAGGAGTTTCGAGAAGTGAGTCTCTGGAAGATCTATTTGGAAACAATGATGTCATCATCGAGCTAGCCGCGTTGACGCCCAAGACAATTGGCATGGTATCCGAGGAACTGCTAAAGCTGATTCCGCAGGGCGGTGCCTTTATCAATGTAGGACGGGGGGCGGTAGTAGACGAGGAGGTGCTTGCTCAGTTGGCCAGCGAACGTCCTGACCTGCAGTTAGGCCTGGATGTCTATGGAGAAGAACCCTTGCCGCAAGACTCGCCTTTCAGGGGGTTGGATAACGTCATGCTTCTGCCGCATTTAGGGGGACCAACCAATGATCGCAGGCGGGATGCGGGGGATCATGGTCTAGAAAATATCCGCCGCTATTTGGCGAAAGAAGATCTAATCGATCCCTATGATCTGGGGATGTATGATCGGGCGTCTTAGAGTTAGTGACGATGCAACGCTTATCGGATCAAAAAAATCCAAAGGTCGTTCCTGAAGTCCTCAGTGAATGGCAGAGCAGGGCTCGAGTTCTGATCGAGCCGTTGCATGCTTTGATGCAAGAGGGTAAGGCGGAGATTCCGATCAGCGGACCTGTGAGCGATCATGACTTGAACGCTGACCGGCTTGAGTCATTCGCGAGACCACTGGTGTTATTTGCTCATTGGAGGCATTCGCTCAACCATCATTCAACGGATGAGGATAAAAGATTGGCAGATCCGATGGAGCGATGGTTTCGAAACGCTTTATTGAAGGGAACAGATCATAGATCTTCTGAGTACTGGGGGAATTCTGCAAATTTCCATCAGCACTCAGTCGAAATGGGGTTGCTTGTCATCGGACTGGAGATCAGTCGTGATTGGTTGTGGAGCGAGGTTGAAGATGCAGAAAGAAGCCAAGTCTTGGATTGGTTCGAGTCTGATGTTGGGAATGGCCATCATTGGAATAACCACATGTTTTTTGGAATTTTTATATTGGAATTTCTGATACGAGAAGGTCGCGGTCGCGATTCGTATCGTCTCGTTATAAATCGTTGGTTTGAGGAATTGGAGGGAATGTACCATGGTGAGGGCTGGTTCATGGATGGGATGAATCAGGCATTCGATTACTACAATGCCTATGCCTGGCACTATTACGGGCTATGGTGGATAAGACTCTATGGTGAATCAGATCCAGGCCGATGTGACCGTTGGCGTTCATTTGCAAATAGATTCCTTCAAGACTATCCGGCATTCTTTGCCAGCAGTGGAGAGCATCCGGCTTTTGGCAGATCCATAACTTATCGTTTCAACGCTACGGCCCCCTTCGGGATTGCCCAGCTTTTGGATACAAGTCCCGTCGATCCCGGATTGGCTCGAGAGCTATGCGAACGAAACGTAGACTTCTTCCTATCCAAGCCGATATTTCAGGAACAGGGGTGCCTTTCATTGGGTTGGTATGATCCCTTTCCTGAGATGGTCGAGTCCTATAGCTGCGGTGGTTCAGTCTACTGGGCAGCTAAAGCCTTCGCTCCCTTGTTGCTAGATCCAGAAGACGCTTTCTGGGGAGAGGCAAAGGATCGCCTGCCAGCGAGCAAACGTGATTCCGGTCAAGCGTTTCAGGTTCCTGGCCTCGTTGTTCGATCGGTCAATGGAGCGGTTGAAATTATCAATGCCGGATCTCAGATCGCTTCGACAAATACCCGATTTGGACCTTACAAGTGGGGCAAGCTAAGTTATCGTACAGGGGTAGGTTTCCTCATGACACATGATCCGGATCGATATCCCTTGGATTCTGGGTTGACGGCGGAGAACCTGAAATCGGGTCCGGTTTACGGACGTCATTACACGACACCCATCATCGTCGAGGAAAGCCAAATGGCTTGCCTTTACAGCCTGGGTCGTAAGAATGAGCAATTTCAAATCAGTGTTGAGACGCATATGTGGTGGTTCCGCGGGTGGCAATTGATTGTCCATCGATACAACTCTCAGCAGCCCACGTTGTTGAGGCACGGTGGATACGCGCTATCGACTGGAGATGCGGGGTCGTTTTCGAAGTTAGAGAGTGATGTCTACCGGTATGTCGAAAGTGAGGGATTCGGGGTGGCGTTGCAAAATCTGTTTGGGTACTCAGCTTGGGGTAAAGACGAACGTTTGAGTGATACGGAGGGGCCACGCCGCCACATTCAGGAAAAGTATCACGTTCTGAATACACTTGAATTGAATGTCGGATGGGAGTCTGGATACATCGCTTGCCTTTCATGGGCGGGTGAAGCGAGCTCTTCCGAGCAAGTGCCCTGGATCGTAGTGTCTATGGATGAAGGGGTGTGGTCCCTCAGTCATCCGAAACTTGGTTCTTGGAGAATCGAAGATCCATTTTTGCCTGCTAGTCCGGCAAAGTCTCTCTAGCTGAGTCGGAGAAATAATGCCAAACGAAATACGATCGCCCATTACGGTATTCACAAAACCCTGGAAGACGCTTCCCTCAGAAGCGCTTGCGACATTGATAGCGGAGCTGGGGTTTGACGGTGTCGAACTACCGATTCGAGAGGGTTTTCAAGTAGAACCTGAAAACGTTGAGTCACGTCTTGCGGATGCGGCTAGCGCATTCAATAATGCTGGCCTCAAGATTTACAGTGTTGCCGGCGATCTTGATGAGAAAACGGTGAGGGCCTGCGGGGTTGCCGGTGTTTCCATACTCAGGACGATGCTAAAGATCGAACCGGATCTATACTATTTCGAAAACGTGGAGCGTTTTCGGTCTACCTGCTTGAATTTAGCAGGAGTGCTTGAAGAGTCAAAGGTGCGCATTGGATTACAGAATCATTGCGATGAATACGTCAGCAGTTCAATTGGCATTATGCATGCGATTGAGCCCCTCGATTGGAATCTGGTATCCGCAGTTCTGGACTTAGGGCATACCGGTCTAGAAGGAGAGTTGGAAGAAATCGCTATCGATATCGCTTGGAGCCGATTGTCCATGATAAATTTAAAGAACGCGATAAGGTATTCAGATGGTGAGGACGCTAATGGAGCGACCGAGTGGAAACGCGCCTGGGTTCCAGGCAAAGAAGGATTCACATCCTGGAAAAAGGCGATGGATGAACTTAATAGCAGGAAGTATGCAGGACCTATTTGTCTGACAGCCGAGTATAAAGACAGTCAGGGAAGAGGACTGGAGGGGGATGATGTGATTCCCCACTTGCGAGAAGATTTGGCCTTTTTAAAGCAGCTGCTCGGTGAAGATTAGTCTCTGGGTAGACCAACGAAAAACAACATGAATATTGCACTGCCAAAATCAA
>CALJGU010000278.1 GCA_938075565.1 uncultured Opitutales bacterium
AGGATTGAGGAGTCCCATACTCATGCTCGCCAACGAGGAAGGTAACTTTTTTGCCTTGGTAATTGCTCGAAGGGTTTGAACAGCCAACGATACCAGAAATCGTTAAAGCCACTGACAGAATAAGAGTTATTTTCTTCATAAGGATAAATATTCAAGACAGGTATGGATTTGCTATAGAGACAATTCATTTCTCACGGGCATTCATTCAAGCCCCGATAAACTGGGTTTCAGTTTGGTAATCAAGCCATTCAAAAGCAATCGAGGGACTCCAGAATCTAAAAAGGATGCATTTCGACAAATAATTACTAGACGCGCTGACATACACTTCCTAGCTTCGGGTCGAACAAAGAAACTACCCTTTAATTTATGCGATCTTCAACACGTCTACCCAAGCTCCTACTTAGTAGCCTTTTAATACTAGCCTCCGCCATGATCGGCTGTGCCAAACAAGAAGCTTCACAGCCAGCTAAGGTTCTATTTGTAGCTGGGAAAATGAGTCATGGTTACAACAGTCATGAGCACAATGCTGGCTCAGTTTTACTAGCCAAGGCCCTCAGCGAGAGTGGCTTAGGTATCGAAGCCGAGGTTTACTACAACAAGGACAATCCTGGCTGGACCATGGATGAGTCACTCCTCGAGGGACTAGCTGCGGTGGTCATTTATTGCGATGGCGGCAAGAAACACTTGGCCAATGATCATGTTGGAACCATCGATGCACTCACGGACAAGGGTGTGGGCGTCGGCTGCCTCCATTATGGAGTTGAAACCGTAGATGGAGAACCCGGTGACGGCTTTCTGCGCTGGATGGGGGGATATTTTCAACTAGGTAAGTCCGTAAACCCTCATTGGTTGGCTCATTTTGACAAGCTACCAGATCATCCCGTGACCAACGGAGTACAGCCATTCCACATACAGGACGAATGGTACTTCAATATGCGCTTTCGTGAGAATATGGAAGGCGTTACGCCAATCCTCACAGCAGTTCCACCAATCGACATCATTCCGGATAAAGATCACCACCACAATGCTACACCAGATGCGAGAGCAGCCGTACAACGACGAGATCCTCAACATTTGATGTGGGTTTCCGAAAATGCCAATGGCAGCCGCGGTTTTGGTTTCACTGGCGGACATTTCCACGACAACTGGGTAGATGATGATTTCCGAAAGGTGGTATTAAATGCCATCGCCTGGATCGCACATAAAGACATCCCTTCCGATGGAGTGCCCAGCGCTACACCGACCCAGGAACAATTACTCCTGAACCAGGACTACCCGGCAGATATGAGCAAAGTCCGCGCTGATAAGTATGCTGATTTTCGCAGAAAATAATTCAATCAACCGCCCTCCAACAATCTTCCAACTTTACACTCAATGTCAGCCAAACCACTTAATACAGGCTGTTATCATTTTGCTGTCAGAATCGCAAAATTGTCCCAAACGCTTCAGAATGAAAGAAGCGAAACCGTCTTGAGCAGCAAAATCATTGATTGCGGGACAGCCATCGGCTTTCTCGTTTCTGAAGCCGAACAGGATCCAAACAACAATGACTACAATAAAAGCACAATGCAATCGGGTCAAAAGGAGGCCAAGCAAACACTGTATTGGCTTAAAATCATCGAAGGGACAGGATGGATTCCAGAAACACTGTCTTTCGGTTTGAAGTCTGACTGCGAAATATTAAGGGGACGAATTCAATTAGCGACAGTTGGAGTAAACACCTAATTGCTCATCAAGGTAACTACCGCGGTTCAGCTAAGACCTTCTTCACAATCTTAATCATATTAATTACTTATGCCCCATATCAACGCAGGCAAAACGAAACCTGAATACGACGTTATTGTAGTAGGCTCCGGTGCCGCCGGTGGACAAACGGCCTATACTCTCGCGATGGAGGGCGTAAAGGTCCTCATGCTTGAAGCTGGCCGTGACTACGACCCGGTAACTGAAACGCCCATGTTTCAATCGAACCAGCACGCTCCCTTGCGAGGAGCAAGTACCCCGGGCAAACCATTTGGTTATTTTGATGCAACGGTAGACGGTGGTTGGCAGGTTCCAGGTGAGCCCTATACTCAAGCACAAGATCGACCAGAGGATGAGTTTCTATGGTGGAGAGCTCGAATGCTAGGGGGCCGCACCAATCATTGGGGCCGCATCTCTTTGCGCAATGGTCCTTACGATTTCAAGCCTTACTCCCGAGATGGCCTTGGCTTTGACTGGCCCCTCTCCTACGAAGATGTTGCACCCTACTACGACAAAGTTGAAGCCCTCATTGGAGTCTATGGAAGCAACGAAGGTTTAGAAAATACACCCGACTCGCCCAACGGAACTCTAATGCCACCGCCAAAGGCTCGTGCGGCTGAGTTACTAGCCCGTAAACATGGGAAATCTTTGGGAATCCCCATCGTGCCGATTCATCGTGCCGTCATGACAGAACGGTTGAATTCAAAGAAGATCCCCAAGTGGTTACACCCCAATAATCCTAAGGCTCAGGAAACCTTAGCCAAGGAAATGGATCAACGCCTGGCCTGCTTTTGGGCAACTAAGTGCGGACGCGGCTGCTCCATCAAAGCGAACTACCAATCAACTACCGTTCACATCCCACCAGCCCTTGCCAGTGGCAACCTGGATATCATTACCAATGCGATGGCTCGCGTGGTTGAAACAGATAGCAGTGGAAAAGCGACTGCCGTAAATTTCATCGATAAAACCACCGGTAAAGACTACAGCGTAAAGGGACGAATCATAGCACTCGCCGCCAGCTCGCTCGAATCTATCCGAATCATGATGAATTCGCAGAGTTTTCATCATCCGGATGGCATCGGCAATTCCAGTGGATTACTCGGTAAGTATATCATGGACACCACCGGTGCCCGAGTAAGTGGTCATGTCCCTGCACTGGAGAATATGCCTCCTCACAATGAGGATGGTGCAGGTGGAGCCCACATTTATGCTCCCTGGTGGCTCTACAAAGAACAGATTTCTGGCAAATTGGATTTCCCTCGCGGTTATCACATCGAAACAGGTGGAACGCGCGGAGAGCCAGGCCCAACGTCCTTTGGTGGTTTAGAAAGCCTCACAAAAGGATCCTACGGAAAACAACTAAAGGAAGATGCGCGACGTTACTATGGTTCCTTTGTTGGTTACTCTGGCCGCGGTGAAATGATTCCCAATGAGGATTGCTATGCGAGCATAGACAATACTGTTAAGGACAAATGGGGGATCCCGGTTCTAAAATTTCACTGGAAGTGGCATGAGCATGAAATCCGTCAGGCGGCGCACATGCACAAGACATTTGCCGAATTAATTATTGAACAAGGCGGAACCGTAACCAGTGAAGTGGACCCGACCGGTAAGAAGGCCCTCTATCGGCCTGGTGAAATCATTCACGAAGTGGGTGGTGCCATCATGGGAGACAACAACAAGAAATCGGTTACCAATCAGTTTATGCAAAGCTGGGATGTTTCTAACCTATTCCTCACAGATGGAGCTTCATTCTGTTCGAACGCTGATAAGAATCCAACCCTATCAATTATGGCTATCGCCTGGCGTTCCTGCGATTACATGATGGAAGAAATGAAGAAAGGAAACATTTAGATGAACGAACACATAAGCCACAAAAGAATGGATCGTCGTTCGGCACTCAAGTGGATGTTTGCCGCTACAGCTACCGTACATTTTCTAGATACCAAAGCACTGGGGCAATCTCAGGAAGCAATAGGCCTAGGCTACGGAACAGATCCGGACCTGATCAAAGGAGAGGTACCTTGGGAACGCACGATGACGGAGGCACAACTCCGGACGACCAAGAAATTGGCCGACATCATTCTCCCCAAAGACGGAGCCAAGTCTCCAAGCGCTTCTGAAGTAGGTGTGCCAGATTTTTTCGATGAATGGATCAGTGCTCCATACGAGAATCATCAGAAAGATCGGACGATCATCCTCGATGGGCTTGCTTGGATTGATCGTGAGTCGCAACGTCGATTCGGAACTGATTTCCACCTGCTGGCTCGACCTGAGTTCACGGAAATCTGTGACGATATCGCGTATCTTCCGGACGCACTTCCCGAATATGAATTTGGCGCACAATTTTTCTCCAAGTTCAGAAGCCTCACTATGGGCGGTTACTACACCACTGACATTGGTGCGAAAGACCTTGGGTATGTTGGGAATTACGCCATGCAAACCTTTGATGGTCCGCCACCCGAAGTACTAAAGCAACTCGGTATAGACAAAGCACCTTGGTAACCATTCATCTTCCAGACGACATCGGATAATACAGAAACCGCTTAGCCAACTATGAACCACGATTCATTGAATCCGACTGCAATTACGAACCATCAAAAAGCGCTTACTGAACGCTGGCACGAAACTCATTGCGACGTGACAGCTAGTGATTCGCTAATGAAACTGGTTGAGGAAAATCACAAACGCAATTTCACGCTCTGGCATCATGAAGATGATGCTCGTATAGAAGACAAAGGCTTTGAATTTGTCTACCATGCGAAACGTGCCATTGACCAAAACAACCAACAACGAAACGACTTCATTGAAAAAATGGATAAGCACCTCTTCAGTTTGTTTGGTGATCGTTTTGAGGACGGCGTCCCAATGAACAGTGAGACCCCCGGCTCAATTATAGACCGCTTGTCTATAATGGCTCTCAAGGAATTCCATATGCAAGAAGAGGTAGACCGGACCGATGCCTCAACTGACCACATTGAAAAATGTGGATTCAAGCTAGGCGTAATCCAGCAACAAATTAAGGATCTCCGATCTGCACTTACTGAATTGGTAGAAGCCTGCAAAAATGGATCTCGCGGCTTTCGCGTGTATTTCCAATTCAAGATGTATAATGATCCGGAATTGAATCCGGCCCTATACAAGAAGGAAGACTAGGTGCATTGCACATAGGATTTTCTTAAGCATCCTGTTGTGGATTTAAAAAAGATACTGATCATTCGTCCGTCTTCCTTGGGCAACGTACTGCATGCTCTTATGTTAACCCAGACGATCAGGGATCATTTTCCAGATGTGGAAATTGACTTCCTTGTCCGCGATCGATTTGCAGCCATTGTAGAACGTTGTGAAACCGTCGATAATTTGATTCCCTTCAATCGCAAAGGCGGCCCATTGGGTTTCTGGAGATTATTGAAGGAAATACGTAAAAAGGAATACGATGCGGTGTTAGATATTCAGGCTCAATTTCGCACCGGACTGATGATCGCAGCTGCAAAATCAAAACTGAAAATTGGGCGTGCAGATGCTCGAGAAGGTTCAGGAGTTTTCTGTAACAAAATCATTGAATTACCCGAGAAACAAGAACCTCACCAAGTAGACTTATTTCTGCAGTTTCTTCCAGCATTGGGAAAACCGGCAGTACTTGGATCTGCTGTCGATTTCAACACCCCACCTGTCGCATCGTTTGAACCAAGCTTAGCTGATTCTGCACCGATACTTCTTCTCCCACATAGCCGAGGAAAGGAAAAGGAATGGCCCTATTTCCGTGAATTGACTCACCGGATTTTAGATGAACTCCCAAATGAATCGGTAGTTTGGGATAGCCACATTCCGATTCATTCTGAGGAGCTCGAAGCACGTGATCGCTTTTATAATACCACAGGAAAAACATCTATTCCTGAAATGATCAGCTTAGTGAATCACGCAAGCGTAGTCGTCGCCAATGACACCGGCCCCATGCATATTGCAGCAGCGCTAGCCAAGCCAACCATTGCCTTGTTTGGTCCCACAAAAATTGAAACGTATGGCGCTTACCCTCTCAACGAGCCACGCAACTGCAATATCCAGGTGAAGAGTGGCCAAATGAAGGACATATCTGTTCAACAAGTATTCGAAGCTGTGGAGCAGAGGCTCTAAGAAGGTTGACTCCTAAATGGGATTTGCTAGTTATTTAGATACCACAATAAACCCTTAGTTAA
>CALJGU010000279.1 GCA_938075565.1 uncultured Opitutales bacterium
GCGATTGCTTTGAGGCTGTGTCATGAAATCGCGGGATAAACCCGCTCCTACAACTTAGAATCCCAGAATAATAAACAGGCAAGATGCCTGTGTTACTCTAATGATCGAAATGCTCGCCAAAGAATGCCTTCGCGCCTTCGACCAACTCGGTCGGATCCTTTTGAAATTCTTTACTATCGGTTTCAATTGCGATGACACCCTTCCATGCGGTGCGTTTCATTTCGTCAAATAGCGGAACAAATCCGGCATGTCCTTCACCGATAAAAGTATCAATCGGAGTAGGTTTTCCATCCACGTCTTCCACCTTCTTGTCCTTGAAATGCATGTCTGCAACCCGACCATTATAGCCTTTGTAGGTTTCCAACGGATCGTGCCCAGCGGCAACTACCCAACCAATGTCCATACATACGCCGATGCGTTCGTCGCGCTCTGCTAAAACACCTTTAACAGTCGCCGGATCGCCATAGACCGTTCCCGTACCGTGGTTATGAATCGCGAGCTTGATATCGTACTCTTTAACGAGCTCCTCGAGATTGTCCCACTCATCCATGTTCTTGGGCTCTACAACCACGACCTTCATACCGAAGAGTTTAGCCACTTCGAAGAGCTTTCGGTTCTCTTCTTTGTCCATGGAGGTGCGACTAACGCCGATCGAGTAAGCCACGACACCATGCTCTTCTAGAAAGGCTTTCTTAACAAGGTTCTCTGCTTCAGGGGCATTGGGATCGATATGACCACGGAAAAACTCCACGTATTTGATGCCGCTCTTTTTGGCAAACAGGACCGTCTCTTCGAAGGTCATATTGCGGCAGGTCCAAGACTGAAGACCCAGTTTAACATCGGCTTGCTCAGCTTTTTCGGCAGCACAACCCAGTAGGAGAATGGAAAGTAATGAGAAGAATAGGTAGTTTTTCATAAAATAAAGAGTTTGGACAAAGACAACTGCACACGAGAGAGACAATCCAAAATATCTGTTATCCATCCTAGACAAAGCCCAACAAGCCAGAGATAAGCATCCCATGAAAAAGACATTTCCGCTGGAAGTCCCCAACAAGAAGACCCCTCGCGTCCTTGATTCTATCAAACATGAGGTGAAGAAATACGTAAAACGGGAGAGGAACAAAAAGCTACCAGAAGGCATGCACTATTGGGATTTTGACTGTCGCGTGGGCACCGATAGTGAGAACGCTGAAGCGACGCATATCAAAACGATCAGTAAGGCGATTGATAGTGCGGCCGAAAGCCAACCGAGCTCGGTCTATGTGGAGGTTCTGTCAAAGGCCATGAAACGGGGTCCTAAGAAGGCACAGCAATCTTAGGGAGATCTTTTAATCTAAAACGTTCAGGTCGCGAACTACCGAGGCCTTAGCCGACAGCGAAGCGAAAAACAGTTTGCTCCTACAAATTTGCACACACAACAAATTCTCAAGATAAGCTGTCCCTACTCTTCCAAAATCATGGGCGTTGAGAACGTCAAGGTGTAGGATTCACGTTGCTCAGAACCTTCGACTCCGTCATTTCCGTACCGGTCGACGGCTTCAGCAGCCAGACGTTTCATTTTCTTCAATACGTCAGGGTACTGACTCGAGAGATCGGTCGTTTCTTGTAGGTCGCTCGAAAGATTGACCAACTTAGCTGGCCGACCTTCAGAAAGCGGCACCGGCGTGGTCCAGTTCAAGTGAGTTTCCCCCAATTCAAGATGGTATTTCCAGTCCCCGGAGCGCACAGCCTGTAGCTGCCGACGACGGTAGTAGTAAAATACTTCATAAGGAGTCGATGCATTCTCAGTGCCGTAAATCAGTGGTTGAATATCATAACCATCGATCGGAAGCGATGGGCCTTTCGCCCCGGTAATCGCACAGAAAGTTGGTAGAAAATCCATTGTAGTGGTCAGCTCACTACAGCTACTCCCTGCCGGAATCTTCCCCGACCATCGTATAATCATCGGCACACGCATGCCGCCTTCCATAGTGGTGCCTTTATTGCCTGCGAGTGGTGCGTTCGAACCGCCATTTCGACCATTGGAACCATTATCGGAAGTGAAGATCACGATGGTATTCTCAGCCAAATTCAACCGATCCAGACAGTCGAGTATCTCGCCGGTCGACCAGTCAATCTCCTCCACCGAATCCCCGTAGCGGCCATTGGCACTCTTATCTTTAAATGCTGGAGAGGCAAACAGCGGCAAGTGCGGGAAGGTGTGCGGCAAATAGAGAAAGAAGGGCTGGTCACGGTTGGCCTCGATAAAACGAATAGCCTCCTCGGTATAGCGCTTAGTCAAAGTGCTTTGATCGGCTGGGGCTTCAATCACCTTATCGCCATGAACAAGCGGGAGAGGAGGATCGCCGCGCCTGGCTTGCTGCATATCATTGGAATACGGAATGCCGTAATAGCTATCAAAACCATGCTCGGTCGGCAGATGCTCGGGTTGATCACCTAAATGCCATTTGCCAATACAGGCAGTCGTATAACCCTTAGTTTTCACGGCTTCAGCAATTGTCAGTTCGTCGTGGTTAAGACCTCGTCGGCTACGAGGGATCAAAACCCAGTGGCCGGTAAAGTCTTCGTGCATATCCACCCGTCTGGCATAGCTTCCCGTTAACAAGCTAGCACGTGAGGGCGTGCAAACGGGACTGGAGGAATAAAACTCTGAGAACTGCATACCTTCGCTGGCCAGACCATCGATGCGAGGCGTTCGATTAACCTCAGAACCGTAGGCTCCCAAATCACCATACCCAAGATCATCACAAAAAATGAGAATGATATTAGGCTTACTGGTAGCTTGAAGAGACGATACACAAATACCGAACAGGCCTAGAAGAAGGAAGATACGAAAAACCATACACGAAACAAAACAGGTGGAAGGCTTTCAGGCAACTCCTTGCAGAACCATTTTAATAACTAGCTATCGCCGCTTTCTTTTATTCGAAAAAATATTCGATCGAAGCTATCAGGAAGATCGTCGCTCGTCTCCGTTTCATCTCCTTGAGACGGAATATCCGCTTTTAACACAGACCAATCTTGGAGATTTATAGAACTCTCTACATCATAGAGACTGGCAAATCGAGATTCCCATTTAAGATAGAAGTCCAAGCGATTAAGATTTAGATTATACTCCTTAAGCTTCGGCGCTTTCTCCGGGATTATGATGGGGAACAAATCGAAGTCTTGCTCATCAAAATAGGTCAAGCGATTCGGATTGGTCGCCTCGATGGTTTGTTTGAGTGAATCAGTAATTCTGTCCGAGCGATGCCGCACCGCCAGCCAGACAAGAAACGTCTCCGCGATATCTTCTCTGGTAGCGTTATCCCGCGCATAGGTAGTAATAAAATCAGGGTCAGCGTTTTGAGCAGCTATCCACCCCGCTGACTCAGCATGATCCGCATCCAATGATGTATGGGAAGCTTCATGAACCAAAGTTTCCTCCAGAATTCCATCGGAGATATAATCGTCCGCCTGCTCTGTATGAATGAGCAGGTTGTTGTTTCCGCCACCAAAAGGATTGTTTCCTTTGTGTATCCAAACAGTCTCTACGTCCTTCAAGAGTAGACTGGGAAGACGACCGATTACCGGCGCGAAGCGAAGCGCTTCCTCCCGAGCCGCTTCTACCGTTTCAAACTCCGGGTTGACCTGAATCTCAATGGACTTGTCTCCAAGGTAACTGGCATTGAACAGAAAGGCATGGTAAGTAACAAAAGCCGCCGGCCGACGGTCAAACATCAGACGATCCCCCTGCCCTGCATCCTCCAAATCGAGATAGGTGGTCGGATCACTGGGGAGTATAATATCTGGATCCAGGAAAATGGTCCCCGAAAACGGAGGTGCAGCTGAAAGCCACAAACAGCTGAAAACCAGACAGAGCAGAATTTGGGTGGCGTGTTTCAATTTCGTATTATTCAACAGTTAGAATGAGTCCTGGCAAACCTCGCTTATTCCTCGGCTCCATTTATTTTAGTCTTTTACCTGAAGCATTAAGTGCTGCTATATGAGCCGTTCTTCAAATTCTCCATGTTTTCGATTCGCAACGTATTTTTGATAATAGGACTACTCCTGGTCCTGACCGGCATCATGCTGGCTCAACGTCGGGGTGGCGGTGGGTTCCGACGCGGCTATCCAGACCGTAGCGAATTTCCGATGTGGGAGAATACTCCGGGATTTGAAGAGGATGTATTCACATTTGCACGGATCAAATACACACCTCACTACCGACGAGGCTGGGATGGCGACTACCCAGAGGCTGATTGGAATATCTCTTACCGTTTACAGGAGCTCACCTCGATTAAGACGAATCCGCACCCGGTCTACCTGGAGCTAACTGATCCTGATCTCGTCAAATATCCTTTCATATTCATTATCGCTCCTCGTTCGGTGGTATTCACAGACGCTGAAGCCAAAGCGCTGAGGAGCCATCTACTCAATGGCGGCTTCCTTATGGTGGATGAGTTCTGGGGCACCGAGCAGTGGGATCATTTTTACCTACAGATCAAACGCGTCTTCCCGGAGCTCGAACCCCGAGAACTGGAATTGGATCACCCAATTTTCCACAACGTCTATGATTTGCGCCACAAGCCACAGACCGTGGCGATTCACATCTGGCAGCAAGGGCTTGATTACCATCCCATGGCAGGGACAGAAAATGACCACGATCCTCACTATTACGGCCTCTTCGATAAGAATGGCCGCATGATGGCCATCCTGTGCTATAACAACGATCTGGTCGATGGCTGGGAACGCGAAGGCGACGACATCGAATACTTTCGAAAATTCTCAGACAAGAATTCCTACCCGATGGGAATCAACATCATCTTTTATGCGATGACGCATTAAAGGCGGATCCAAAAAGGCAAACGCAAATAGTAGGCTTCGTAAGACAGTGAAGATTAGGAATGTTTCGGACGGACGCCTCGGCGATGCGTCCCTACCTTTGAGAAGAAGATAATAAGACACTGATACTGAAAATAAGAAATGTAACCTCGGTCGTGAGACCGTGGGATCACCAGCCTAGCCCTCTCACTCTTCCCCCGGCTGCAGCTCTCCTAGAAACCCATACCCATCAGGTCCATAACCGGGGACACTATAGAAATCCCCTCGTCGTTGGTTACCTCCTCGACCACGGCTGAAACGATTAGTCCAATAGAAATCTCCCATTTCAGAAGGCATCTCCAGAGAGGAAACATCTGCATGCTCAAATAAGTTGTAATGAAAATCACGGAGCCCTTCCATCTCGAGATTGCCGAGCCCATCGAACAGGTAATTCCCAGGCCTTAAATCTCGTCCAAGCAATCGTCTCCAAACCAAAGCCTCGTTCCTGGAGAGGTTGCGACCATTAATAAAGAAACGAGAGTCCCCTTTTGAGCTACCTGCCAACATGGGACCAAATTGGTGCCCTGGACGCAAATAGCCAAAGGCATCAAATCCCACGGCTCCGTATAAACCACTGACAGAGTCATACCAGTAATTACCTGGAAGCGGATAGTGAGGATACTGTTTAAAGAAATCCTCCAACTGCTTTCGCTCTAAAAGCATCCCATTAAAAACAACGGCCTACGTTCCTCCCGGACCCGATTGGACATAGTTGGCCGCAGCAGAAGATGTTTCCCCCTGCATCTCCAACACATAGGTCCTGGCGGTGGTAGGATACGGCAAAGCACCCCAGGTAATATTCACTAAACTTAATTCCATATACGGGCCATTTCGAGTAATTGAAACACGTATCGGTTTCCCCAGTACCTGCCCTTCAAGGAATCCACCCTGATCAAAACACTCTACCTGATACATTTACCCTTCCACTCTCAAGGTACCAGAAAACAAACCGTCCACCTCTTTGAGAGTAATCACGGTCCCGTCGCGATTGTCGGGAGCGTAGAATGTACCGACGAACGCTTGAGTAGTAAGGCTGAAAAATAGGATTGCTAATACCGCAATTGGGATGGCTCGACTATTCATAGGATTAGGAAGTGATTTCAGTTAAAGTAATTCCATACAAAAACCAAACAATGCGACGACTCAGCCTCTGACTGCGTGTTTACTCTGTCCGGTCAGCGCAGCATTACTGTGAATCATGTCTTCGCTGGTCATGGCGGAAATACAGGCAGCAATGTGTGGATTGCGAAGCCCCCAAATGTAGGCTTTTTCCGCAATATGCATATCACCTGGAACCAGCTTGTGCATCTTCTCAACCAAGCCGGGTAAAGGATCGACCTCACCCCCACGATCTGGGTGAGGGGCACGGGCCACTTTCATAGCGACGATACCCAAGTCTTTTTTGTGGGCGTATTCCAGGGCGGGAGTCATCCAGTCTTCGTTGGAAATATTGTAGGCCACCATGGCCATATCGTAATGTTTGGAATCGGCAGCCGCCTTCGTAATGAAAGCAGGATCATTGTGAGCAGAGACTCCAAGAAATCGTACCTTACCTTGCCGTTTAAGAATATCCACAGCTTCGAGAAGCTCAGGGCATTCCAGGTGCTTGGCGTGCGTAGCGCCATGAGCTGCAAAGAGAATATCGACATGGTCGGTACCCATGTTCTTCAAGCTCGTTTCAAGTTCCGTAATCAGCCCCTGGGTCATGCCGCGACGAATATCATCCGACAATCGATCCCCATACCAATCTTCGAGAACATCATCACGTAACAGCTTCTCCGCTTCGGTGACTTGCCAGGTGCCGTAATTACACAGGTAGTATTCTTCAAAGACACCCTGCTCCTTGATCCGCGCTCCAATCTCGGCACGTACGCGCGCTTGTTCACGAATATTGAGCGTATCCCAAATCGCAGTGTAAGGTTGGGCGCGTGCCCGCTTGAGCCACATACTGGTCTTAGAAGTCAAAAAGACTCGATCGCGTTTTGAGGGCGTATTGATCACATTCGCTACACCACGCTCGCTGCCTCCGCGTTTGTAATTGGAAGCCGTATCGATATAATTGATACCTAGATCGATCCCTGGCTCTAAAAACTCCCATTGGCCGGGCTGCTCATCCACAGCGAGACCACCTACGACGATCTCGGATACCATCATTTCCGTCCTGCCTAAACGGCGATAAGCCATGGTGCTCTTCCGATTCTTCCACTCGACGTTGGGCCCTGGATCTGCGCTTTGAGCGTGGCTCAGTTTTCCACTAGCTGCGACCGCAGCGGTGGCACCAGCGGCGGCCATAAAAGTTCTTCGGTTTATTTTAGAATCAGACATGATCTCGGGGTATAGTTGGTATATAGGGTGTTTAAATTGCTGTACCTACATTTAGCGATGTGGAATAGCTGCTAGCAATTAAAATCAACGCGACAAGCAAGCGATTATAAGCTCCTATTCATTGAAGTCGCCAATGAAACTCGTCAAAACAGGCTTAGATATCGCCGCTACACAAGGATTTGCATTCCTAAGGGATGCTCGAGTGGGCATCGTTTGTAATCAGGCATCACTCAATTCGCAGGGTGAGCACTTGATCGACCTCGTGGTTCGACATGGGAACTGCAAACTGAAACGGATCTTCGCCCCCGAACATGGATTCCGAGGGACTGCTCAAGATATGGAGACCGTCGACGATGAAGTGCATGACGAGCTCGAGGTCGTGAGCTTGTATGGAAGTGGACCGGAGAGCTTGCATCCAGATCCGGAACAGCTCCGCGGCCTGGACATTCTGCTTATCGATCTGCCCGACATCGGAACACGCTATTATACCTTTTCGCAAACCATGGCCTACTGCATGCTGGTGGCAGGAGAAGCCGGGGTAAAGGTGATCGTGCTGGACCGTCCGAATCCCATCGGTGGAAAACAGATTGAGGGCTCTTTTTTGAGATATGAATTTCGTTCCTTTTGCGGTATCGGCCCCATCGCCAACCGCCATGGCATGACGCTTGGGGAGCTCGCTCTCCTGTTTCAAAAAGGATTCGGAGACGGGGATGGAGCGATTGAACCTTACTCGTGTGAATTGAAAGTCATTCGAGTCGAGGGCTGGCAGCGAGAGAAATACCTGGATGAAACAAGCATTCCCTGGGTGAAACCTTCGCCCAATATGCCAAGCCTCGATGCGGCTATTGTTTACCCGGGTACCTGTTTGTTTGAAGCCACTAACCTCTCGGAAGGCCGAGGAACGGACGAAGCCTTTCTTCTTATTGGCGCACCCTTTGCAAATGGAGAAGATTGGCTTAAGACCTTCTCTGAGCTCGGACATCCGAGTGAGGGCGCTTCCCTGAAACCAACCACCTTTATTCCCAAATACCAGAAACATACTGGAGAGACATGCCAAGGAATCAGAATCGTGGTGGAAGATCGAACAAGCCTTCAAAGTTATCGCCTCGGAATCACACTGCTTGTCGCAGCCGCCAGAGCCTTTCCTGATAAATTTCAATGGAGAAAAGACCCCTATGAATTCATCAAGGATGTGCCAGCGATTGACCTTCTTTATGGAAGCTCAACGCTACGGGAGGTAATTGATGGCCGGGGTTCGCTTGATCAA
>CALJGU010000280.1 GCA_938075565.1 uncultured Opitutales bacterium
GGCTAAACCTGGGCGCAAACATAGGTGTATTGATTGGTTTGATACTCCTGGTTTTTGAAATACGCCAGAACTCGGATTTGATGCGCGCTCAGATTTCACAGAGCCGGTCCTAGACCCAACGTGCGGGTATGCAGTCTTACATGAATTCCCCCTACATTCCCTCTATTCTTGTGAAATTAGAAAATAATGAAGCGCTTACTGATGAGGAATCTATACGCTATTCATTTTATGTTCGTGGCATCCTAAGAAACTTTGACAACCAGTATTGGCAATACAAACAAGGATTCCTGGGAGATGAGACTCCTCAGGCAATTGAGTTCTGGGTTCGAAACATTATTGGAACAAGAAAGGGAGGTATAGAGCTGTGGGATCAGTATAGATCCGCGTTTGCCGATGATTTTGCCGCATTCGTGGAGGAGGCAATCGCGGACCTTCGCTGAACCATGAAAACCGAAAGACTAAATAGCTGGCTAACCTTAGGCGCAAACGTGGGTGTATTGATTGGTTTGATACTCCTAGTGATCGAGATACGGCAAAATACCAACATGATACAGGCTCAAATGAGTCAGAGCAGGTCTGAGACAGCGCGAACAGGGCTGCAGGCGACTTACAATTCTGAGTTCATTCCTAACATCATGATCAAGGTATACGATAATAAAGAACTCACCCGAGAAGAGGACTTCAGATATAGAAGATACCTTCGGTCAATCCATCGGAACCAGGAGAATGTCTTATGGCAATTTAACCAAGGACTGCTCCAAGACGATACGCCACGCATCATCAGGGAAACGGTTCGGAAACAACTTGGTTATTGCCCCTACGCTTTGGAAACCTGGGGTCAGACCAAGCTAGATTATACCGAGGAATACAGCGCATTCGTGGACCAAGCAATCGCAGACCTACGCTAACTCTTTTTTGAAACCAGATAAAGCACTCAAGAAACGGAAAATCACTGGTAATCCTGATGATCACTGATAATATAGCTTCGTGCTCTTCGTGTCCTCGAGCGAAGCGGGTGGTTAAAAAACCTTAAGTAAAACGTATGCGTAAACTCCCCCTAACCAACATCGCTCATATATCCGTTCCGAGCCGTTTACGGCGACATCTGTTGTTCTTGAACAATACAGTCATTGATTGAGGTATGAAACAACTAACACTGTCTAATTGGGCTCATATTGCCGAAATCATCGCGGCGATCGTAATCGTCATATCCATTCTCTATGTCGGCAAGGAGCTGAAACAGAATACGCAGGCCATGCACGATGACTCCTGGTAGGCCATCCTGGATAAGTTGATTGAGTTGGAAATGGCAGAAGCCGCAACTCCCGAGCTCAGTCAGATTATTATGCGAGGGGAAACAAGGCCCGATTCCATGACGGATGAGGAATGTTTCCGCTTTTCAAAATTTGTATTAGCCCGACTTGGAATTCTGGAATACGGCTACCTTTCCAGGACTGCCAATGCTCTGGGCGACTTCCATTGGGAAACCATCGAAGGCTACCTGCAAAACAAGATCTGCCTACCCGGCTATCAGCTCTACTGGTCTAAGAGCGATGAAGGGGTATACCACCCTGACTATGTCCGCTACGTCGACGGACTTATCGCTAACTGTACTAAAAACGAGTAACCGCAGATAGACACAGATAAACTCAGATAGCATACAGCGGGGGTAGAGAATTTATTTATTCAATATTTGTGTTAATCCGCGTTCATCTGCGGTTGAATATCTCCTCTCCCAGTGCTTTAGGTCTCAGCATTAATTTGAACAGGAGGTATCGGAGGTAACAGAGGCTAATGCTCTGCGCTTTCTGCGGTTAAAGCACGACGCTGGTAGTCGATTAGCGATTATTAGCGTGGATAAGCGGTTTAAAAACTACCTTGCTGCTAGTCTTTCATTCAGATCAGCCGTAAAGAAACTTCTTTGCTCCCGGCTCTTCGCTCTAAGCTAGCGCAGCTTAGCCATTCTTAAATCAGAGGTACGCCATGACTGTATCATCACCCATCAACACATCTTCAGGTCGCGGATGTTCATCGTTGAAGACTTTCAAATCTTCCGGTGGTAGGATGGTTACAAAGCTTTCATCCCAGCCTTCGTTGTAGGGAATGGCTTTGCGGCTGAGGCCGAAGTGGTGGGCGAAGAAGCCATAAGCAGCGGCGCGTTTGGAGGTGCCGTAGTCGTGGCTTTCAAGGGGGAGATGAACGTTTTCCGCATTGTACTCAGCGTCGTAGAGGGCGTAGACACTTTTCACGTAGGGAAATTCGATGTTGGGTGTGTTACGAGTCCAGTCGGCGCCATTGGAGACCATAAGGAGTGGGCGAGGCGCGGCGAGAGCAGCGAGCTCGACATTGTTGGTTTGGTGCTTATTGCTCTTGTGGATGGGCATGCCGCTTTCGCATACGCAGCCGCCAAAAAAGTGGGCGGAAATTTGTACCACAGGAGCGGATACGGTGATCCGGTCATCAATAGCGGTAAGGACAAAGGTTTGTGTGCCGCCGCCGGAGCCACCGGTCATGCCGATGCGCTTGGAGTCCACGTCGGGGCGTGACAATAGGTAATCCAAAATACGCGTGCTGTTCCAGGTTTGCAGCAGTGCCGCGATAGGCATCTTGTGATTGATTTGATCCGACTCGGCATAGCCGACCATGTCGTAGGCGAAGGCGATCGCACCCATTCGTGCAAAGGCAGCACAACGTATCTGCATGTAATTCGTTAATCGTTTGTTAGCCAGGTGACCATGGGGATTCAGAATGGCCGGATTTTTGGCCTTGGGTTTAAGGGGTGAGTACAAATTGCCCGTGATCCAGAATCCCGGGAAACTTTCGAGGGCGATGTTCTCGACAACATAGCCATCCATTTCACGACGACTATGAATGATGGTGTTGAAATTACCCTCTACCATCGGTCGCTGATCCCAGTGTAAACCATCAAGGATACCTTGGCGGATTTGTGCCTTCCGCTTTTCCCAGCTCCTTTTGTTTTTATAGGTAGAGGCAAATTCCTTCATCTGTAAATTGGCCTCGGCTGGTGTCCAATGATTGCCGACACAGAGCATGTCTTTGGGCGCTGCCTCGCTCATGGGTAAGAGTTCCGCATGGAGACCAATGAGAGGGAGAAGACCTACTGAGAGGATAAAGATGAGAAGGCGAAATGGGGTATGAGTAGTCATGAGGAAAGGTATAGCTGGGGTGCTATGTATTTGAAAGCCAATTATCTAAATTCAGTTGCCTGCTCAGAAGGTCAGGTCTAGATCATTTAACTATGTCAGGCGTAGGAACAAAAAAGGTATATGAAGATGATCGGTTGATTGTATGGCACCTCGACTTGGCTCCTGGTGAGCATGGAGCGAAACATACACACCGCTTGGATTACCTATTTAAGGTGGTATCCGGATCGACATTGGAAGTGTATGGACCGAAAGATGAGTTGCTCGATACCGTCGAGCTTGAAGCCGGTGGGGCACACAGCTTTCATATCATTGGAGATGAGATTCATGGGGACACTCCGGGTTATCCTGTGGTGCCGGCTACGCACAGTGCTAAGAACGTTGGCACCGAAACCTTTCGCGAGGTGTTGGTGGAGTTTAAGCGGTAAAGTAGAGTAGCACAGGCATCTTGCCTGTGTATGGTTTAATGAGTTGATTTGTATAGGGACGCCTAGTGTTTTCCGGAGGAATGTATATCTCCCGGTAGATTGA
This sequence comes from uncultured Opitutales bacterium, assembly GCA_938075565.1. GTDB lineage: Bacteria > Verrucomicrobiota > Verrucomicrobiia > Opitutales > UBA2995 > UBA2995. The sequence goes on from CALJGU010000280.1 coordinate 3,696, forward strand.
AGACCCTGTTTCAAAACACAGGCAAGATACCTGTGCTACTTTATTCCTAAACTCGGAAGAATACCTTCTTTCGATAGAGCCAGTAGAGCGCCAACCACTGGATGAGCACCAGGCCTCCGAACAGAATGAACTGTTGTGTGGCTTCGTTGCTGAAGAGGTTGGCGAAGCCTTTGAAGAAAAAGTCGCGACTGGCTCCTAGTGGGACCCACCACTGAGCTGCGTAAATGGCAATCGAGTTCATGCCAATGGGCACAAAGACCCAACCGAGCCAGCGAAGTCCCCAGACGTCCATGATGGTGTAGAACAAGGAAAGTAATAGAAATGACCAGCCGCCTGCCCAGAGTATGAAGGAGGGGGACCAGAGGTCCTTAATGATGGGAAAGGCAAAGCTCCAGATCCATCCTAGGAGTAGACAAACGAAGCCGGCGATCAATAGCTCTATGCCGCAACGTAGGTCTGGTGTCTTAAAGCTCTTTATGCGTTGGCCGACCATTCCGCCCAGCATCCCGAGCATACCGCCCGTCAAGATACGGATGGTGCCTTCAGGGTCGTAGACCTCCCGATATAAATTGGTGGTGATGAGATTGCGGTCCAACCAGGCAGCCAGATTGTTTTCCGAAGTAATAGCGTCGCCCTTGCCCGGGTAGGGGAGGTAGTACATTGCCAGATGGTAGAGAATCAGGACGCCGAAGAAGAGAATCAGCTTATGCTTCCAGCTCTCAATGTGCAGGTTGAGGCTGGCTCCGATCATATAGCTCATGCCGATCATCCAGAGCACGGTATAAAGTCGGAGGGTTCCGGCTTCGAATCTGAAGAAACTATAACTCAGACCAATGAGAACGATGATGACCGAACGTTTGATGATGCCCCACTGTAATTCCTTTACCGGTACGCCTTTGGCCTTTTGCGACAATACGGAGTAGGGGACTGTAACGCCTGATATGAATACGAATAGGGGGAATATGAGATCGAAAAACCGGAAGCCATCCCATTCGACGTGAGTCATCTGTTCGGCCAATCCCTCCACCCAGCTTTCCGGAAGCCCCAGCATGCCAAAGAATCCGACCACCATGCCGGCACCTCCAATGATCCAGAACATGTCGAAGCCCCTGAGTGCGTCCAGAGATACGAGACGCTGCGGCTTCGGGGAGTCGGCTGAATCGGCCATCAGAGTCTTACGATGCGCCCGGTCTCCACACTCTTAACTTCGGCTTCAACGATGCGGATGGAATCAGCAGCTTCTGTTGCAGAGACGACACTGGGTGTCTCCCCCGTGCGAATACATTTTGCGAGATAAGTCATTTCACCTTTGTAGCCATCGGGACCGGCGCATTTGACAGCCTTCGGTTCAGGCGGCTTACGATTTCCTTTGGCTTTGCGATAGAGCATCAACGGTGCATCGGATCGGCTTGCGTCGTAGTCGGCTGTAGCATGCTCGAAATGAACGATGTAGCTCATGCTGAAAGGTTTGGTTTCGGCGGAGGCCCAACTTCCTTCGGCGGTAACCACGGGTCCACCTTCATAAATGTAACGGGTGTTTACATGATCGATACAGCCACTGGGGCCTGTCCAACCTCCGCTACTCACTCCATTGGGCATGCCAAAGACGTGGTGGATGAAGTCGGTGTCGTGCAAGTGAAGATCAAGAATGGCACCGCCAGAAAGCTTACCATTGAGAAACCAACCAGGAGGGAAAGCGCCGACACGTTTGAACTCTGCCGCGATGACTTTGCCATGGGTGCCTTTTTCAACGACCTTCTTCAACCAGGCCCATTCTGGCCAAAAGCGAAGACACATGGCAGGTTGGAAAAACCCCGCTCCTTTGTCTGCGGCACGAGCAATTCGGCGTGCATCTGCAGCGGTGCGTGCGAGGGGCTTTTCGCAGAGGACGTGTTTACCCGCCTTGATGGCTGCGAGTGCCAGATCTAGATGAAAGGGAGTCGGAACGCAGATATCGACCAGGTCCACTTCGTCAGAGTGAATCAGCTCCATGGGATCGCCGGTTCCTATGACCTTTGAAAAGTCGATGGATTTGGCTCCGCCTTCCATGTTTGACCAGGAGCCGGAAAAGTCGCCGGCAGCGCGTTTAGGATCCGTGTCCGCTACCATGCTGAGACGAGTTCCGCGTATACCTGCCCAACCGGTCAAGTGCATTTGGCCCATCATTCCAAGGCCGATGATTCCAACTTTAATCATAGTTCGTGTTTTAGTGTAAGAGTGATTCTAAATGGTATTTTGCGGCGAGGATATCAGCTACCCGGTCGTCGCCTGCTTCACGTTCGATGACCAGAGCGCCTTTGTAGTTTGCCCGGTTCAGGATCTCCAAAAATGCTGGCCAGTCCACTTCGCCGGTACCGACAACGACTTCCTCACCCCAGGTGCCGGGCTCTTTTGTCTTATTGGCATCTTTTATGTGTACTTGCTGGAGGTAGGGCACCAGGGATCGCAGCCCTTCAATCGGATCCCCCTTATCGTAAAGGATCATATTGGCTGGATCAAAATTCACCCCGACATTGGGGGCTGCTAAATCGTCAAGGAAATGGGATAAATGGCTGCCTTCTTCCTGGCCGGTTTCAAAAGAGAGCATGATTCCTGAGTCGTCAAAGAGGGTTGCCAGTGTGCGCAAACGCTTAATCAGTTTCTCATAGTCAGGGTCATTCTGATCCTCGGGCAGAAATCCTGCGTGGAAACTCACAAGGTCTAGTCCCAGGGAGCGAGCGGCATCGACCACATCCTTGGCAATTTGCTGGTTGGCTTCCCAGTGCTCATCGGGAATGACTCCACCGGTTTGTTTGATCGTTTCCATGGAGGTGTAGTCTTCACCCACCGTTCCAAACATGCCGGACACAATTTCGATGCCGGCCTTGGCTAGCTCGACGCCAATGGCTGCGCCACCTTCACTGCCGCGATGGTCGTTGAGTGCGAGTTGCACTTTGTTGAGGCCCAGGGACTGGACCATGCTTACTAGTTCGGCGGTGTCTTTTGGCTGGAGGGACCAACTACAGACGGCGATATTTTCTGCGGGAGTGGATGAGTTCGACATAACGGTCTAAGCTTCTCAGGCCGATTTGTGTCTGGCAAGAACTCTCCTTGCCTCAATCCTAGTGAACCCCTTTTTGTAATTCTTTACGTTCCTGGAGCATATGCTCTCTGAAATTACCGGGTGTGGGAATATCCGCTTCAAACAAGTAGGTGGCGATTGCCTCCAAGTCCTCATCCGGTAGAGGAAGGAGAGGCATGATCTTGAAGTTGCGGATGGCTCCGGGCATCATGGTTTTTCCGGTGTCGGGTTCTTGACCCATTCTACCACCGCCGAAACAAAACCTGCTATGTCGTCTTTGAAAAACTGACCGTAGTGATCCTTCACCATAGCCATGGGGGGTGCCAGCATGGGTTCGGTGAAGCTATTTTTATGGCAGGCTGTGCAGATGGTGTTGAACTTGGCTTTTCCCTCTTCAGCCAGTTCGCTTAAGCTTGTGGCTTCTTTGGAAGCAATAGGATCTGAGAGTTGGTCTTCAATGGCTTGGACGCGGGCTTGAAGAGCTTCCAGGTCTTTTTCGAGATCGGCGTGATCAGTTGACCAAAGTGTGTATGCGAATGCGATAACGGCGCAGATGGAAAGGCTAATCGATTTCATGACCCTACTCTAATGCTTTTTAGGTAGTCGTCAGCTTTTGGGGCCAAGCATTACCTGAGGTTATATTTATTTTGGAATATTCTAATAATTAACGGAATGGACGAACTGGGTATTCTCATTTGACCTGGCTAACGGCATCTCCAAGGCTCGAGTCTTTCCTCAACACAATTCATTCTATGAACTATCGACTCTATCTACTTTTGCCCTGCCTCGCTTTCGGTTTTGCCGGATGTCAGAATAACGACTCTCAAACCGAAACTGCCTCCCGCCCCAATGTAGTAGTCTTTCTGGTCGACGATATGGGGGTGATGGATACTTCGCTTCCATTTCTAACGGACGAAAATGGACAGGCTAAAAAGTACCCGTTGAACGAATACTACCGGACGCCGAGTATGGAGCGTTTGGCGGCTCAGGGTATTCGGTTTAATCAGTTTTACGCCATGAGCGTATGTTCTCCTACCCGTAATAGCATCATGACCGGGCAGAATGCCGCGCGACATCGGGCGACCAACTGGATTCGCCCCAATTCGAATAATGCGGGTCCACAGGGACCCCCTGATTGGAACTGGGATGGACTAAAAATCGGGGATGTAACTTTGCCTGGCGCACTGAGCGAGGCGGGTTACCGAAGCATCCACGTGGGTAAGGCGCATTTTGGCCATCGAGAAGCCGAAGGTGCGGAACCCTTAAATGTGGGTTTTGATGTCAATATTGGCGGTGCCTGTATGGGAGCGCCAGGTAGTTACTATGCCGAAGACAACTACGGCTGGGGAACGAAACGGGAGACGCATGCTGTGCCACACCTTGAAGCCTACCACGGAAGTGATACGCATCTCAGTGAAGCCTTAACCATCGAAGCAAAGAAAGCACTCGATGAGTCGGTGGGAGTTGATCAACCATTCTATTTGTACTTCGCCCACTATGCGGTGCATTCGCCGTTTCAGTCGGACCCGCGCTTTGCTGCAAATTATGTAGATTCTGGAAAAGATGAACGGGCTCAGGCCTTCGCTACCATGATTGAAGGAATGGATAAGTCATTGGGAGATATGATCGATCATTTGGAAACGCTCGGGGTTGCTGAGGATACCCTGATTCTGTTTCTGGGTGATAACGGATCTGATGCTCCTCTTGGGCATCAGCATGAAGTCGCCTGTGCGGCTCCATTGCGTGGCAGAAAAGGTGCACATTACGAAGGCGGTATGCGTGTTCCATTTATTGCTGCCTGGGCGAAAACCAATCCTGATAACCCGCTGCAAAAGGAATGGTCAATTCCGGCTGGTGCAATTCAGTCTCAGGTTGCCAACGTGACTGATCTATTCCCGACCATTCTCAGTTTAACCGGAGTAGATACTCCTGATGGACACGCGGTTGATGGGAAAGGCCTGGCCAAGTTGATGTCTGGAAGTGCTGACACATCCCGTGAACAGTCGTTTCTGATGCATTACCCTCATGCACCACACCGCAGTGATTACTATACGGTGTATCGCAATGGAGATTGGAAGGTGATCTACCACTACCTTCCAACGGAGGTGTCAGACGGTTCTCACTATCAGCTCTATAACTTGAAGGAAGACCCTTTTGAATCGACCAATGTTGCTGATCAGCATCCAGAGAAATTAAGAGCTCTGATGAAAGGTCTGGTGATGGAATTGATCGGCCAATCAGCGCTTTACCCGGTTGATGGGCAGGGGAATCCGATCAAACCGGTGATACCTTAGGTTCCGTGTTCAGGTGTCAGGTTTTAGCGTTGGTCCGATCGCCAAGAGCACCGAATCAAATTCTCAACGCGTCGGTCAGCGACGATGGAGAGGAAGATCAGTTTTCTCTACAGCTTCATCCTGAGGCCAAAGCTTATTCGTTGCTCGTTGAGTGAGAAGCTGGATGAGCGAGTGAGATTTCCGCGATAGCTTTGATAGGGTTCTGAAAGTAAGTTGTCTACGTCGAGGAAGAGGCGATTTGAATCGGAGAGTTTGTAACTGGCGCTTAGGTTGATTGTGTCGCGAGCTACACTGTATCTGTCTCGCCAAGGATTGTTGTCCACCGATTGAAGGGTATCGCTGTCGCGTCGCCAGAGGACTTGGAAATAAGTTTTTCCTTTGTCATAGGACAAAGAGAGTTGGTGCTTTTGCCGATGGTCTCCTGTTATGGGCAGGATCACATCTGGACGGTTAGGGTATTCCGTTTCCGAATCGAGCAGGGTGATGTTGAAATTGAAAGAAAAGCCATCGAGAAGGGGTGACCACTCACCGAGCTTTTGATCCCATATGAGTTTTACGCCCTGGCGATCAGCACTGGGGCCATTATTATAAGTACCGAGGTCAAAACCTGCGAATTCACCATCGGTGATGTCTGTCTCTTCCCAAAATACGATGTCCTTGATCTGCTTTTGGAAGAGCTCCAGTGAAAGCGTGCTGTTCTCGCTCAACTTATAGTCGATGGACAAATCCAAATTGTTGTAGAGCGTGGGTTTTAATT
>CALJGU010000281.1 GCA_938075565.1 uncultured Opitutales bacterium
TTTTAGTCGTTGGGTTGGGGTAGTGGTGCCAATGCGTTGGTGATTGAGGTCACGTTCGCTGAGAAGTTGAAGTACTGAGGATTCATGTTCCGGTGCCACCTCTATTAAGAAACCACCTGTTTCAGCAAAAAGGACACGGGACTGGGGAAGTTCGGAATCGATGGAAACTTCGAAACCTATTTCGTTAGAAAAACTCATTTCGGAAAGAGCGACAGCTGCTCCTCCCTCGGAAATATCGTGAGAGGCACGAACCCATCCAGCATCGATGAGGTCGATCATGGCGTATATCTGCGCCTGAACTTCATCTAGATTCGGCTCGGGAACGTTAGCTCCGAGTTCGTTGTGTAGATCATAGTAGATGGATCCACCAAGCTCGTCTTTGCGTGCTCCGATAAGGACTATCGAAGATCCCGATTCCTTGAAAGCAGCATCCACTGCTTTAGACGCATCATCTAGGCGACCCAAACAACCGATGACAGGGCTAGGTGGAATACTGCCCGCTTTCGACTCGTTGTATAAGGATACATTGCCGGCCACAATGGGGACAGCATTACCCGGGTGCTCTTTTAAGTGTATCGCTTTACAGACATCGGCCACGCCATGAATGCCTTCCACGAAGGCTCCCATTTGACCTTCCTTTTCTGGATTTCCAAAACAGAGACAGTCAGTTACGGCTTGGGGCGAACCGCCAACGGCGGCCACATTTCGAAACGATTCTACAACCGCGTTGATGGCTCCAAGCCTTGCGTCGATTAGGCCGTAGCGTGGGTTTTGGTCGAGTGAAACAGCGATACCGGTATTTTGGATTTCTTCCGGGTATTCTTCACCTTGAAAGGGTTTGATGACTCCCGCGTCGGCCTGACCGGCTTCAAGAACGGTATTACCCTGAACTTGCTTGTCGTATGTTTCGAAGACCGGAGCTCTTGAGGCGATATTCTCGTGGGCCAGTAAGTCTAAGAGAGTTTGTGAGTAATCCGTCGGCTCTGCTACCTCGGGTTCAGTAAGCTCTGGCTTTGTATACTTATAAGGTCGATCGTAGACGAGACCTTCCGTCACTTCCTTCGCTTTGGCGTCTACAAGGATCTGCCCTTTGTAGGTAACTTTGAATTGGCCGTCGTCGCGAATCTTACCGACGACGCAGGCAGCAGCTCCTTCAGAGATGTTGGGGAAGTCGAAGGTTTTGTTGTAATGATCGAGGATGAGTGGTGTGACTTCAGGGGGCGTTGCCCACATGAATCGTTCCTGGGTTTCCGAGCATAGGATCACTGTTGGGGCCAGGTTTTCCATGCCTAGATGGACATCGTCGAGAAACACATCCGCACCGTAGCCGGCAGCATCGGCGATTTCAACACTGGCGCAGGCAATTCCTCCTGCTCCCAAGTCCTTAAATCCAACACGGTCAATGAGGTTCTTTTCCTTGAGAATCTTTACCAGTTCGTAGGTGGATTTTAGAATATGGCGTTCGAGGAATGCGTTCGGATCCTGAACAGCGCCTTTGTTCTTTTCTTTTTCTTCTTCCTCGAGTTCGAGCGATGCAAAGGAGGCTCCACCAAATCCACTGATGTCAGTGGGCTTTCCAATGAGGATCAAATCGTAGCCATCTGCATTCTCAGGAGCAAAAGAGTGGATGATGTCATCTTCAGCTATAGCCCCTAGTGTGAGTACTGTGACTAAACAATTTTCATTGTACCCTGGGTGATAGTAGAGGTCGCCGCAGACGTTTGGTATTCCAAGCGGATTACCATAGCCGGCTATGCCTGCTACTACTCCTTCGTGAATCCACTTTGACTTGGGCTGCTTGATGTCGCCAAATCGCAGGCCATCACCGATGGCGATCACTTTGGCGCCCATGCAACAAACGTCCCTTACATTGCCTCCAACTCCAGTGGCCGCTCCTTCGTAGGGAACGATCTGGCTTGGGTGGTTGTGGGACTCATGGGAGAGGGCTATGCCGTATCGCTTGCCTGCATTGTCCGTCGCGACTCCTACAATGCCTGCATCTTCTTTGGGGCCGAGAATGACATTGGGGCCATCGGTGACAAATTTCCCAAGATGTACGCGGCTACTCTTATAGGAGCAGTGTTCGGATCCTTGGATCGACCAAAGAACGCATTCAGCGAGAGTCGGTGGACGTTCGAGAATCTCGTTCTGAATCTTCAGCGCTTCGTCCGAAGTCAGTGCGAGATTGTAATCCTTCAGCAACTGCTGAATTTCTTCGTTTGTCTTATTGTTAAAGTCCAGGTGCTCGTCAGTTTGGGACATTTATAGGCGGAATGGATAGTAGGGTGGACGAGTAAAAGAAGTCATATTCCTAAAAGGCATGTCCAGTGCAAGGCAGATATTTAACATTGTGGTGTTTTGTGAATAACTGCCATTTTTCGATGCAAGAAATTGTCTCTAGGTGGCTTGCAGGGCTCTATTGATTCTTCCTTCAACCAGCCGAATGTCTATGAAGTCTTTGATGCCCTCAACTCCCCAGATGTTGGTGTTCATATAGTCCTCGCCTCGGCCGAGGAACTCATAATCGAGCTCGTTGGCAAATCGCAGGTCCGATCTGGAGTCACCGATATAAAGCGTGTTTTCGAAGTCACCTCCGTATTCCTGTCTCGCAGCCATGTAGGAGGCTTTCATTGCTTCCTTCTTATATTCGTGTTCGCTGCAGGTGTAGAGAATCCAATCACTAAAATCGAATCCCGCCGCTGTGAGCTTTAGCTCTGCGGATTCACGCCAGGCACCTGTGTTCACAGCAAACTTATATTGCTTATGCGAAGCCAGATATTCGACAAATTCTATGGCACCGGGAATGGGGGATAGGGCTCTCGGGTTTTTTTCGATGTGTGATCCCAGAAGTTTGAGGAAACTCTCTTTGCATTTTTCAACATGCTCCGGGTGGCAGAGTTGACTGAACTCCGCTCGCATTACTTCCCTTAGGATACCGCTGTCGGTAGGATTGGTATAAGTAGACCAATCGGTTTTGATCTCTTTTATACCGAGTGTTTCGCAGACGGCCTTTGGATAGAGTTCGTTCTCCAAGGCCATGGAGTCTACCAGTGTGCCGTCTATGTCGAGTTGGATGAGGTTCATGAAACAGCTATTGGTTTTCGATGAGATTAGAATTTTCCTGGGAATCCTCCGCCTGGGAAACCTCCCATGCCTCCTTTTTTCCCCATCATCTTTTGAATGCGCTTCATCTTACCGCTCTTCATCATCTTCATCATTTTCTTCATCTGGGTGAATTGCTTGAGGAGTGCGTTGACATCGGCGACCTTCGTTCCTGAACCATTGGCAATTCGCATGCGGCGGCTGCCATTAAGAATGCCGGGCTTGGTTCGTTCGAAGGGAGTCATTGAAAGGATGATAGCTTCCGTTTGCCCCATTTGGCGGGTTTCCTTGTCACCTACTTCGATGCCGCTCATGCCGGGCATCATACCCATGACTTTGTCTAGCGGCCCCATTTTCTTCACCTGTCGAATCTGTGATAGAAAGTCATTGAGATCGAATTCGGCGCGGCGCATTTTTTCAGCCATGCGCTCGGCTTCGTCCTGATCGATTTTTTCCTGGGCTTGCTCAACCAGGGTCACCACGTCACCCATACCAAGAATGCGACCCGCCATACGGTCTGGGTGGAAGACTTCGAAGTCGTCCATCTTTTCCCCGGTGCCTGCAAACTTGATCGGCACATTGGTGATGGATTTCATTGAGAGTGCGGCTCCACCTCGGGCATCACCATCTAACTTAGTCAGAATGATGCCGGTTAAACCGACTTCTTCATGGAAGTGACTCGCCACATTCACAGCCTCCTGCCCAAGTGCCGAATCGCCTACGAGTAAGACTTCGTCGGGCTGGATGGTTTTGTGAAGCTTCTTTAGCTCCTGAACGAGATCACCATCGATCTGTAAGCGGCCGGCGGTGTCAAAAATGATAGCATTTGCTTGTTGCTCGCTTCCGTAACGAACGGCCTTCATGCCGATGGAGGGTACGTCCTTTGAATTTCGATCAGCAAAGAATAGTAACTCCTCCTGTTTGGCTAAGGTTTCCAGCTGGTCGATAGCCGCAGGTCGGTAAACATCGCAACCAACCACGAGCGTTTTCATTCCTCTTTTTTTGAGGTGCCGGGCGAGTTTGGCTGATGAAGTCGTTTTACCAGCGCCATGCAGACCGATCATCATGATCTTGAGTGGTCGGCTCTCGGAGAGTTCAGCAGTCCCTTCACCCAGTAGCTTAACGAGCTCGTCGTTGATGATTTTGACGACTTGCTGCCCTGGAGTTACCGATGCCAGGACGTCTTGTCCCACGCAGGCTTCTCTTACTTGATCTACAAACTGTCGAGCGACCTTGAAGTGGACGTCTGCAGAGAGCAGGGCAGTGCGGACCTCTTTCAAGGCCTCAGTCATGTTGTCCTCGGAAAGTTTTCCAACTCCGCGGAGATCGCGGATGGTCTTTCCAATTCTATCGGTCAGGTTGTCGAACATGGTAGCTAGGTAGCAAAGGTCGGGAATTAAGAGGATGCTTTACCGCGTTTCAAATTATTTCGACGAAAAAGAATGAGTCTTAGTTTTTTCGTTGCTCGTTGGAGGAAGGAGCCAATGGTTGCGCTATGATTTTGGGAATAGAAAGTTCCTGCGACGAGTCGGCCCTGGCAGTGTTTGATCCACAGAAAGGATTGCTGGCTGATCTTGTATATTCTCAGATTCAAACTCACCAGGAATATGGAGGGATTGTTCCTGAACTTGCGAGTAGGGAGCACTTGGAAGCCTTCGTGCCTCTGTTGAAGCAGCTTGAGCAAACCGTCCCGCTTTCGCACCTAACTAAAATAGCGGTGACCTCGGGACCTGGTTTGGCGAGTTGTCTAGCGCTGGGAATTGCTCTGGGTAGGAGTTTGTCTTTGGCCTTGGATCTACCCTTAGTCGGTGTGAATCATTTGAGAGGTCATGTCTTTTCTCCTTTTGTGGCCGTTCATGCTGAGAACCCGAGTGGCTTTGATGAGGCCTTTGGTAAATTACTACCCCATCTGGGACTCATTGTATCGGGTGGAAATACGGTGCTTTTTGAGATCAATGAGGATAGAAAGCTGATGGTCTTGGGAGAAACAATAGATGATGCCGCCGGTGAAGCACTCGACAAGGGAGCGAAGCTGCTGGGCATGCCTTATCCTGGAGGTCCCTTGATTGAGAAGGCCGCTCTGAATGGCGACGCGACTCGATTTGAATTTCCACGAGGGATGCTTCAATCTCCGGAAGTGAAATTCAGTTTCTCTGGATTGAAGACGAGTCTGCGCTACCGACTTGAAAAGATGTCTGATGCCGACCTAGAAGAAGCAATGAGCGACATCTGCGCTAGTTATCAGCAAGCCGTGGTCGACGCTTTGGTGCTTAAAACCAAATCAGTCCTGAAGCGGGGCCATTTTAAGAGTCTGGGACTATCAGGAGGAGTTGCTAATAATAGGACTTTACAATCCGCATTTGGGAAGGTGGCTGAAAAGACTCGAGTTCCCTTATTGGTCGCAGAACCCAAGCAAACGGGTGACAACGCCGGAATGATCTGTTTTGCGTCCTTTATGGATCCTTCGGGAACGGTGGAGGATGGCCGTGGATTGGAAGTAAATCCAAGCTGGAAAGTGGGCTGATTTTAGCTTGCTCATGGATCGTTTGTAAAAACCTTAAGTTGACCCGTCATTCTGGGTAAAAAAACCTATGAAAAATCTGTTAAAGCCATACTGTTACCTGAAAACCCTTTAGGGAGTCGGTTTGAATTTCAAGTTTAGGAAACAGAGGGCATTATTTGCTTTCTTATCTTAGGAAACAGTTCTCCATCACTATGTCTCATTCTTCTACTAATCTGTCAGCACGCGATGTGCAAAAACATGCGGCTGCTCTTAAAGAAAATATAAGCAAGGTTATCAAAGGGAAGGAGGATGTCGTTGAACACTTAGTGCTCTGCCTTTTAGCGAGCGGACACCTTCTCATTGAGGATTTACCAGGTGTTGGAAAAACAACGCTGGCGTATTCATTAGCCAAGTCATTGGACTGCGATTTTTCACGAATACAGTTTACCAGTGATATGCTACCGACGGACGTAATCGGCGTAAATATTTACGATGACCGAGTCCGTGAATTTTCCTTCAAGAAAGGTCCTATTTTTTCTAACATTTTACTCGCCGATGAAATCAATCGCACGACGCCAAAGACTCAGTCCAGTCTTCTGGAGGTGATGGATCGTGGTAAAGTATCGGTCGATGGGGAAACCTTCGCGGTGGGAGATCCATTCATAGTGATCGCAACGCAAAACCCCGTAGATTACGAAGGCACATTTCCGCTGCCGGATTCTCAGATGGACCGTTTCTTTATGCGCCTGCATATGGGCTATCCTGATTTTGAAAGTGAAATCGAAATCTTGTCTGCGCGTGAAAACAGTTATGACAATTTATCTCTGGAGACTATGATTACACCTGAAGAGGTCAAAGGCTGCCAGAGTATGGTCAAAGATGTATTTGTTGAAGATACAGTTCTACATTATCTGGTGAAGATCGTGGAAGCTACTCGCACCGAAACTGAATTTCGCCATGGAGTAAGTCCACGGGGTGCTTTGGCGCTTAAAGCTGCTTCTCAAGCTCGTGCTCTTTATTATGGGCGGGATTTTGTTATTCCAGAAGATGTGTTCTCTATGACCTTGCCTGTATTCGTTCATCGTCTGGCTTTAAAACGCAGCACCTCGGATCCACTTGAGGAACGCCGTGTTGTAACCTCATTGCTTCGCAGTATTTGCGACTCTGTTCCTCAGCCAATATGATGGAAACACGGGCAGATCCCTGGTCCCTGGGCTCAGCCGGGAGTTTGAGGGAAGGAAAGAATCGCAAGTCGTTGTTTTCGAAGATCTGGCGATTGATAATCCCCCCAAAAGGACACCGGACGATTCCTACTTTATCAGGCTATGTCTTGATATTCGTAAGTTTGGCCATTGGTGTCGCTGCATACAACACTTCGAGTAATATCCTATTTATCACCGTTTCATTTTTACTTTCGAGTTTGATATTGAGCGGGGTTTTGTCGTCTCTGAATTTTTCAAGACTGACTTGGCGATTAATTGAGCAATCTCCGTACCGAGTGAATCGAAAGGCATTTGTTCGATTGGAAATTAGTAATGCCAAACGCTTTCTGACGACCTATTCCCTCTGGTTCGATATGGTTGCCAAATTGAGCGACATTAAAGGAAGGCTTCCTTTGGCAAAACGGTTAAATCCCGAACGTAGTGTCTCGTTAGAGTGGTCATTCATTCCAGTGAATCGCGGTCTGGAAACGATTTCAATTCGTAGCATCGGCTCTCAATTTCCTTTTGGCTTCTTGTCCAAGATGATGCCGGCCGATGAAACAGTGGAGGTCTTTGTGTGGCCTGAACGGATTGATTACAGTTTTAATCCTATTGGCGGGTCTGAGATTCACTTTCAAGGACAGACGTTAAAACGTAAAGGGTCGGGTGAAGACTTGATTGGTATCCGAGAATACCAACTGGGAGATCCAAGAAAGCAGATCAATTGGAAGGCAACGGCTCGTAGGCAGAAGCTGATGGTGAGAGAGATGGCCGAGGATAAACAACCTGGTTATATTTTGGCGGTAGATACCTCACACCAGGCTTGGAAAAGAGAAGATCATCTGGAGCATCTTTGTCGCTATGCTGCTTCTCTGGCAGAAGATTTATTCACTCACAATCAGTTAAGTGCCACTATCATCAATGGAGATGAACCTTTGATGATTCGTTCGATGACTGATCTTGAAGAGTTTCTTAATGCACTATCCGTTGTGGAATCGGTCGATCATTCGAATGATGTCGGATCCCACAGGAGCAATGTGATTACGTTTGAACCCGTTTACCCAGGAGGTGTCCATGCAATGGTGGGCTTGCAGAAGGCAGGACAGGCTTAATCGCGGAGATGTTTCGGCCATCGCCTGGTTCCTGGGGAATTTTTTAGCCCTGGTTTCCCTGAGTTCCGTTGTGAACTTGGAAAGCTCCTTTAGCCTTATTCCTTGGTTTGCTTTATTGGCATCAGGATCGGTGTTTCAATTCCCTCGCTTGCCCGGTAGGATACCGCCTTGGTTCTGGAAATTGAGCAATGTATTGCTGGTGGTATTTCTGGTGATTGATTTTGTCCGAACTGAATTCGTTCAGGCTTTGATCAATCTCAACGTATTGTTGATATTATTGCGAAGTTTGGCCTATCGCAAAAAATGGGAAGATATGCAGCTGATTCTCTTGTGCATGTTTGTTATCGTTATCTCTGGAGTGCTTTCCATGTCTCTCTCTTTTGGCGTTCACATTGTGCTGTTTTCTTGCTGTGCCATGGCTCTCCTGTTTGTGATCAATCTACGAGAGAATGGCATGGACATGGCGGTCAATGCGGAGACATTCCAGCACTTTAGTTGGATTATTTTTGTTCAGCATATTTGGAGGAAAATGAATTTGAGACATTTCGCATTTGGTCTTTTTTTGTTTGGGATTCTAATTAGTGTCACAGCTGTTATTTTTGTATCTTTTCCACGGTTTCATATGGGAAGGGGGATTCCGTTCCTCCAGATCAAATCGGCAACATCCTATACCGGGTTTAGTGAAAACGTGAAGTTTGGCGAAATTACCAGCATCAAGGATGATAACTCCGTTGCGATGAGGATAGATATTCCTGATGTGGCCAATTTTCCGTCAGCTCCTTACTGGCGAATGTTGGTCTTGGATTACTATTTCAATGGACATTTCGGCGTTTCGGAAGACGCCAAAGCGCGTCGGGAACAGCAGCCAGAATCAAATCGATTCGGTTACCGCCCGTTAACTCTGAATCAGCACTACCCAGATTTAGGTGAAGAGAAATGGACCTTTTATCTAGAAGGAGGTGTGAGTCGTTTCTTACCCACCACCGGTGTATATCGTGATATACTCTTCCAGAAGCAGGAGAGCTTCTTTTTTAATCGCTATCACCACACTTTGAATACTGAGGATGTCAGTCCTGCTGTTCAGTTTTATCAAGTAAGAGGAATGTCTTTTGCGGATAAAATCCCTGACCCGAACATTACTTCTACACTTACTCCCATCACAAAAAAGCTCTTAGAGGATCCAGATTTCTTTAGTCCGGCGGAATATCCAGCCACCACTTTAGTCGTTCCGGTGAATGATGAGGAAAGGGACTATCTAAAAGAGTCTGTCGAAAAAATTCGGAGCCGCGTTCCGGATAACGACCCCGTTAAATTTGCCTATGTGGCTAGCCAATGGTTGGCGAGTGAACACATCTATACCACGTCGTTAAATGCTCACACAGGTAGTGGTGATCCAGTTGTTCGCTGGATTCGTTCAGGTGACGGAGGTCATTGTGAATACTTTTCAGCTGCTTTGGTGTTGTTGTGCAGAACCGCTGGAATCCCTGCCCGAGTCGTTACTGGGTTCCATGGAGGAACTTGGAATGGGTATGAGAACTATTTTATGGTTAAGAATTCTGAAGCCCATGCGTGGGTTGAGGTATTCGATGGCGACAATTACTGGGTTCGAGTAGACCCTACGCCGGGTGGCACTCAAGATATAATCAATTTGAATCAAGCTACGACAGAGGTGGAGTCCTTTGTGGATTCTAGTGTCACTGCTTACGTGGATAGTTTACGTATACTCTGGTACCGTCGTGTGGTAAATTTCGACAACCAAGACCAAATTGAAATAGTGAATGGATTTTCCATCACTATGGAAGCATTGATGGAAGACATCCGTGGCAAGCTTAAGGCATTTGCTAATGAGTTTAAGGCTATGCTCCAAGATCCATTTAATAAGGAAAGAATGACTTTGTTTGGAGTAACCTTTGGCTTCTTGTTTTTGGTCTATCTCCTAGTTCGCATACTTTTAAGCCGTCTACGAGCGAGAGCTTATTTTAAGTTTTTCGGCACTCGAAAGCGTAAACGAATCGTTCAACTGAAAGATCGTGTATTGGCTGGGAAACTTTTGTTGAGATACCACCAACGGTTGGAGAGTAGCGAAGCCTCCAGTGATGTGCTTCAATCGGTGAGTGATCTACAGATCATTCGATTTGGATCTGTCAATCGATGGCCCACGGTAAGTCCAGTTCTTAAGCGTGCGCGTAAGCTGATAAAAACGATTTAGCGAGACGCTACGTGTCCCATCTTTTCGAAGAACCGTTGTAAGATAGGTTGAGCAATAGGAACTGAAGTCGAGCCGCCACCTAAAGAATCTCCGAATTGTCCATCAATCATGACCGCGATGGCAATTTCAGGATCTTCAATAGGAGCAAAGCAAATGGACCAGGCTAAATGACGCATCCCATCAGGAGTTTGCACCTGTGCTGTTCCCGTTTTTGCGGCAATGCGAACGCCTGGTACTTTAATGAGTTTCGCAGTTCCGTCTATTGCCGCTGCTTCCATGCCATCGAGAATCAAGTTATAGTCGGTATCGGATGCTTTAATGTCTCGCTTACTTGGAATGGCTTGGCGGTAGGGGTCGTAAATGATGGTGGGCTTGAATTCTGTTTCTTTCCGAGCAAATGCGGCCGTAAAACAAGCCATTTGAAGTGGTGTTACTCGGAGGTCTCCTTGACCAATAGAAAAGTTGGCGGTATCTCCCGGATACCACGCCTGATTGCGCGTTTCCCGTTTCCATTCTCGCGAAGGCACAATCATCTTTGTGGCTTCAAAAGGTAATTCGACACCTGTGGGTTGATCTAAGTGGAACCTCCTAGCTTCAGCGCTGATGTAATTAACACCTATATCCTGGCCGTGTTGATAGAAGTAAACATTGCAACTGTGTTTAATTGATTCGTGGAGTGTAACATCTCCATGGCCGAGCCTATTCCAACAACGGAAATTACGACTGCCGACAGTGTAGCTCCCTGAGCAGTGAGACATGGTTTCACCATCAATAAATCCATTTCTTAACCCAGCTAGACTGGTGACGATTTTGAAGGTTGAGCCGGGGGAATAAAGCCCTTGGAACGCGAGATTAATCCAGGCTCCTCTGTCGTTGATATCTTTAGCCACGGCGTTGGACATATAGGGACTGAGATCATTTAAATCATAATCCGGCTTACTAGCCATTACCAGTATATCACCTCGTTTAGTATCGAGTGCGATCGCGGCACCTTTTTGGTCTCCCAGGGCCATTTCCGCAATATCCTGCAGTTCAGAATCAAGCGTGATCTGAAGGTCTTTCCCTTGGATAGGGGTATTTGTGACTTTAGGCTCAAATTGGAAACCTGAAGGATCTACGACCCAAATCTCCAATCCGCTTTCTCCCTGAAGTTCCTCGTCAAATTGTTTTTCAATGCCTGATTTTCCTTCATAGCCTCGTTCCTGAAAGGTCATGAGTTTATCTCCTGGCAAATTCTCTGTGTCCATTTCTTGAGTATTGCCTGCCCAGCCCAAGGTATGTGCTGCAAGCGACCCATAAGGATAATAACGAGCGTTTGACGCAAATATTTGAATAGGCGACTGAACTGGGATCTGTTCTAGAAGAAGGGCGTATTCTTCTGGATCCATGTCGTTGATGAGAGGGAAGCGGAGTAAGAGCTGTTGGCCGAAGTGTCTCTCGATATCCTTCGAATTAATTTCGAGGCTTCTTCCGAGGATTTTCCCTACTTGATTGATGTATCGCTGCACCACATTGCGCCGAGCTTCGATATTGATATCTCCAGTTTTGGGAACCTGGTCTTCCGGTATTGTATCGTAGTAGTCTCTGAGTTTCTTAAATTCTGCCCGAAACTCTGGACGTAGCTCATTTAGAAATACGTCGGCTGAGTATCGAGGGCGATTTCCAACCAAGAGTCTGCCGTCGCGATCGTAGATGTTACCTCGTGGTCCTGGAACGATAATTCTCCGAAGGCTTTGTCGTTCACCTTTTTCGGAGTATTCCGAGTATTTGAAAAGTTGTCTGTATGCGAGTCCGCCAGATAGGACCATGAGCATCACAAGCAACAAATAAGTAACCAGCCTTAACCGGGCATTATAGTTGCGAAATATTTCTATGATATTCATTTGGCGGCACGCAAAGAAGCATCAACGTCGATGTTGAACATGCGCAAGACATCCTTCTGGTAACTAATGAGTAGTCCTGCGATGAGGAACAATACAAATTCTGACACAAGCAAGTGGAGAAGGTTCAAGAAAACAAACTGTGAAGTTACTCCATATGTGTTTCCTGCCAAGATAGTGTAGTAAATGTATAGAATCAGGTTTACGATTAGCACCACCATTTTGTATGCACGACGGTTATCGTACTGGATTCGATCTCTTAAGTAATACAGTGCTGTAAATGTGACCAAATTGGGGAAAAGACTTACCCCGATGTTCCAGGATTCGCCTGAGTCGTAAAAGATACTAAATAGGAAGACAGCTGCTATGCCTTGGCCAAGCGGGAGAAAGAGCGCCGGAAATGAAACAAGCAAGCCATTAACAAAGAGAAAAAGCGAAACGGTCGCCAGAGATTGATTCAGTTGGCTCAGAAGGATGAGAGCGATTCCGTAGAGGATGAAAAGAATGAGCCACTGATACGATTCGGGATTCTTATCCATCGCTTTCAAGAGTTCTCAGGATGGCAACTTCTCGTATGGTATTCAGTTCGTCTGAAAGGATGACTTCGCCGCTTTGGAACAACCCATCGCTGGACGCTTCCAAGGTTTGAACCCAACCAATTGTGAGACCTTCAGGAAAGACTCCTCCCAAGCCAGAAGTTATGAGTCGGCGAGGATGACCTTTGCTTATTTGGATGTCTGTAGGAACGTTTTGCACAGTTCCTTTGGGTGGGGTGAAGGGTGTCGATATTGAGCCTTGGTAAAGGACGGGTCGTTTGTCTCCCTCAAAAACTGCCGCTAAGCGAATATTGGGGGAGGTAATCAAATCGATGATTGAGGTGGTCATGTTTACCTTTCGCACTTTGCCAACTACGCCTCCTGAATATACGACGGGCGCTCCCTTAGGAATCTCAAAGTTTCTACCCTTGTGGATGGTAATCTCCTGCCACCAACCGTTGGTGTCTCTTCTCGCAATGCGACCGACTTCGGCTTGGTAGGTTGGCAGGGAAGGGAGGTTAAATAGCTCCTCATACCTATCCACTTGAGCAGCTAGGGAGTCTTGTTGTTGAATCTGATATTGAAGTGTTGCATTGAGCCGGGCCAGGTCTCGCCCTTCTTCGATCAAACTTTTTTTGGACTCCATACGTCCGGTCCAGAACTTTTGGACGTTTCGCACTAATGTGCCACCGATCCAGGATGGTGCCTGGAACTCATAGAAAAAGTCCTCTGTGACTTTTTTAAAAAAAGTCGGAATAAGAATCCAGGTGAATAAAACCAGACCTAATGCGATCAGGGGTCTTAGTCTTTGGTTACGTTCCTTGGACAACGGAGGAAACGGTTTGCTTTTCTAATGGCTCAACGAGGGCTGGATACTTCACCGAGTAGGGATGCTAAATCTTCTAGGACTGCACCCGTGCCATGTGCTACCGCACTGAGTGGATCGTCAGCGATGATCACGGGCAGTCCCGTAGCATCACTTAGGAGGTGATCGAGGTTTTTGAGCATGGCGCCTCCTCCGGCTAATACAAATCCACGGTCAACCAAGTCAGCCGAGAGTTCCGGTGGGCAGCGTTCCAGCGCATTTCTTACCAAGTCCACAATTGCATTGATGGTATCGGTCAGAGCTTCGCGGATTTCTTGCGAACTAATGTGAAGTGTTTTGGGTAGGCCTGCAACCGAGTCGCGACCTTTTACTTCTAAAGACAATTCTTCGTCGAGTGGGGCAGCCGATCCAACTTTTACTTTAATCTCCTCTGCGGTGCGTTCACCGATAAGGAGATTATACGCTCTTTTCATGTAATTGATGATTGCAGCATCCAGTTCATCTCCTCCAACACGAATACTCTTTGAGTAAACAATTCCTGCTAAGGATATGATAGCGACTTCTGTGGTGCCTCCACCGATGTCGACAATCATGTTGGCTGCTGGTTCATCAATAGGAAGTCCTACACCTATAGCTGCAGCCATAGGTTCTTCTAATAACAGTACATCTCGTGCTCCGGCATGAATGGCGGACTCACGGACGGCTCTTCTCTCTACTTCCGTGATTCCGGAAGGTACTGCAACTACTACACGTGGAGGTACAACGCTCATGTTGCTGTGCACCTTCTTGATGAAGTAACGCAGCATGGCCTCGGTGATTTCGAAATCAGCGATAACACCATCTCGCATGGGGCGGAGTGCCGTAATGTTGCCAGGTGTTCTTCCCAGCATCTTTTTGGCATCCAATCCTACAGCATGAACTTTTCGAGTCCCTGTATGGATGGCTACCACGCTGGGTTCTCGCAGGACGATTCCTTTATCTTTGGCAAATACAAGCGTATTGGCTGTTCCTAAATCGATTCCAATGTCGCTTGAGAGAAATCCAAAGAAGCGTCCTATCATAGAGAGAGTATATGCAGCAGGTTAGTGTGAGTTGAGAAAAATGAGAGACGAAGGCAGTTACTATTTGTCGGATTCCGGTGATACGGGTTCCGATTTAACAGACTTGTTTTGGCCAGGAGCGGGTTCTGGCTCTTCTTCCATGGCTGTCCGGATATCATCTTCAACATCTTTGGTAGCCTTTTTAAATTCTTTCATCGCTTTTCCCATTCCACGAGCTAATTCAGGCAATTTCTTCGCCCCGAATAGCAGTAGGATAATGAAAACCACGACAAAGATTTCCATGGGTCCCAGGGATTGTAAAAACGCGAGTGATTGGGTGGGTAGTGTCATAATAATTAAAAGGTAATGGTGATTATTGGGCTATGCCTGTAGATTGTGCAAGACAAGAGCTAGGGAGAGGCATAAATGATTTTATGGGTGTTATTTGAAGTGAGAACTCTGTTTTTTCAAACTCTTTACTATACACAGTTTTGGGAAAAATGGGGCTATGGCTGTATTTTTTGCACAACTTCTAGGCCGATTGCAGGTTCGCCGCTCAAAATAATCATTCCAACGCTCCTATGGGTTCGGATACCGATAGGTCTTAATACGGCCACAATTTCCAAACTTGAGCTGCGCACGATGAGTTCGTTGTTAAGTTGAATGTTTTGTGTGTCTTGCCGAACCACAACGGTTGCCGATCCGAGATCAACTTGGGTTATTGAACCAATTCGAGTGTAGGGTGAGGGCGTGATTGCTGGTTCAGATAGAATCCCTCGCGATTGGGTGGATTCACAACCAGAGAGAAGGACTACGGACAGGCAGGCCATCCATGATAGCTGCCTACTAATATCCATCGATTAGCTGTTCGGCTGGTTTTCGTTTTTGGCTATCCCCAGATTCGATTCAACATGATCTCCATCAAAGAAGCCATAGAGTTGACGAATACGTGTTGGGTGACGCATCTTCCTCAAGGCTTTTGCTTCAATTTGTCGAATCCGTTCCCGGGTCACATTAAACTGTCGACCTACTTCCTCAAGGGTGCGGCTGTAACCGTCGACCAAACCGAAACGTAAGGACAGGACGCGGCGCTCACGTTCTGTCAAACTATCCAAAACATCTACGATTTTTTCCCGTAACAGACTGTATGCAGTCATATCGTATGGGTTTTCCGCGCCCTTATCTTCGATAAAGTCTCCAAAATTTGTGTCGTCACTATCACCAACTGGGCTTTGCAGACTGATCGGCTGCTGAGCCATTTTCATGATAGATTGTACCCGTTCTACCGGAAGCTGCATTTCATCTGCCACCTCTTCGGCGGTCGGTTCGTGTCCAAGTTCTTGATACAATTGCTTCTGCACCTGCATGACCTTGTTCAAGGTCTCAATCATGTGGACTGGAATCCGAATAGTCCGGGCTTGGTCTGCAATGGATCGAGTAATGGCCTGGCGAATCCACCAGGTTGCGTAGGTGGAGAATTTGTAGCCTCGACGGTATTCAAATTTCTCAACTGCCTTCATGAGTCCCATATTTCCTTCTTGAATGAGATCTAGGAAAGATAGGCCACGGTTGGTATACTTTTTGGCGATAGAAATTACCAGACGTAGGTTGGCTTCAACCATCTCTGTCTTTGCGCGGTGGGCTCGACGCATTGCAATACGAACATCTCGAACTAGGTTCACCAATTCGGTCGCATCAATGCGATTGTCGCTGCGGAAGATCCCCAGCTCTTCGAGCATGGCGTTTTTGATCTTCGTTGGGATCTTTTTGGTTTTGGAGCGCTCATCCATGGAGAGCTCTTGATTGATTTCATCAATGCGCTTGATGAGAGGCCCCAAGTTGTTGAGGAACTCTTCAAAGACCTTCAACTTGAAACAGAACTTTTTGAAGTTCGAGCACAGCTGTGCTTCATACTTCTTAAATCGTGTGTTTGCCCGTTTGGCATTGGTGGAATTATTGGCATTGAGGTGATCGTTCCATGCTTTTTGGCTGCGAGCTTCCAGGTCTTCAACTGTTTCCAGAAGCTTTGGCAGCATCTTGAAGTAGTTTTCCCGGCTATCGACCTTCTTGTCCAAGACTACTCGGTCGAATCGTTCTTCTCGATTGATCAGCTTGGTAGCCAGATTGATGTGGAACTCACTGGTGATTCCGACTGAAAATAGAATGCTCTGAGCTTTCAGTTCGGCCCGCTCGATTCGCTTGGAAATCTCAACTTCTTGTTCGCGAGTTAGCAGAGGCACTTGACCCATCTGCTTAAGGTACATGCGAACTGGATCATCCAAGATATCGTACTGAGAGGCTTTTACTTCCTCTTCTTCGGATTCTTCCAGGCGCTGCTTGTAGGTTTCGACCTGTTCCGAGTCGATGATATCGATCTCTAGGTTTTCGAGGATGGAAATAACATTTTCGATCTCGTCCGGACTATCGATGGTAGTCGGAAGGGCATCGTTGATGTTTGCAAAAGTCAGGTAACCTTGCTCTTTCGACTGGCGAATCAATAGCCGAATCTTTTCGTTGATATCTGCCTCGGCCGCTTTTTCCTTCTCGGTTTTTTCGCCTTCAGGTTTTGCAGCGGCTTTCTTGGCTGCTTCTTTGCGAAGTGCTTCGACTGCTTGTTTTACGGCTTCTTCTTCTCTTTCTTTGGTGCTCTTCTTGGCTGTTTTCTTTGCAGCAGCTTTTTTTGCAGGCGCTTTCTTAGCGGGCGCTTTTTTCGCAGCAGTCTCCTTTTTTGGAGCAGCTTTCTTAGCAGCTACCTTTTTAACCGCAGCTTTTTTCGCTACTTTTTTCACCGCTTTTTTAGCAGCAGTTTTGGTGGCCGTTTTCTTTACTGCTTTTTTGGCAGCTTTCTTAGCGGTAGTTTTTGTAGGCATGGTGTAATAGCTTAAAATTCGGTTGGCAGGTGAACCTCAGGTGGGTTCGATATGGAACGGTTCAAATCCGTTCTCTCTTTTTGTAGTTTAAATTGTTCCTGAAGTGGCAGGGATTGTGCGTTTGCCAGTTCAACGTCTAAGGATTGAATTCGTTTGTGGATGAAGCGCTTATAAAGTTTGACGATGGAATTTTC
>CALJGU010000282.1 GCA_938075565.1 uncultured Opitutales bacterium
TACCCATCCGGCCCATACGCCATAATCGGCTATTCATTCGGATGCACAACCACGTTGGTGCTCTCGGAACTTTTGAGCAAAGAGGACCGCGAGATTTCATTTCTTGGGTTGCTGGACGCCCGTATCGGGCCCAGTCCGAGCTACCGATGGTATTTCAAAAGAATTGATCAAACAATCGGCAGACACTTTGAAGCTGAGTGGGAGAAAGTCAGTGAAGCTCGAAACAAGGAGGGCGTTGGGGCTGCCATTGCTCAGACAGGACGGATGACAACTGCTCCGTTTAGATCAAAACCCAAAGCAAGCAGCACCCGTCAGAACGAAGGGGCTCGACCGAACGCAGACATCATTGCCTCGGATGAACCACCGTTTCAGCCGCCTGAATACCAAGGACCAATTCACCTGTTTCGCGCATCGAGTCATTGGTTTAGAAACTTGATTTTCCCCCGCGCGGGCTTTCCCAAGAAAACCTATCCGGATCTGACCATATCAAAGGTCGAGGGCACCCATCACACCGTAATGACGAATCGCACTTTTAGAGCAAAGAACTGCGAAGTCATTCTAGATGCTTTGAATCACACATCGAAGTAGATGTGGGCGTGAAACCTCGTTGAATCAATCGACCAGTTTAAGATTATAATCCCTGTAATCCGTATCCATCACGTAGCCCAAACTCTCGTAAAGTGCCTGCGCCTGAGTATTGGTATGAGCCGTCATGAGCCCCATGCGGACCGCTCCGGTTGACTTCGCAAAATCTTTGGCTGCATTCATCAGCGCCCGAGCCAAGCCTTGGCGGCGAAAGCCAGGATCCACAAACAGATCATTGAGGACCCAAATGCGATCGGCAGCCACTGAGGAGAACGAAGGAAATAATTGAATGAATCCAGCTGGTTTGCCCGAAGCCTTATCGACGGCCAATAGAACCACCGACTCTTCCTTGGACAAGCGCTCTGCCAGGAATCGGGACGCTAATTCGAGATCAGATTCCTGCTCATAAAACTGCCGGTAGGCATCGTAAAGAGGCGCGACCAGCGGAAGCTGTTCCACCGATGCACGAGAAACCGTGAATGCAGAGGACATCTTAGCGCATCTCCGAGCGAATGGAAATGATCTGAACCTCTTCTACCGGTCGGTCTTGAGCACCTTTCTCTACATCCTCAATCGCGTGCACAATCTCCATACCTTCGATCACTTTACCGAAGACTGTGTGCTTACCGTCGAGGTGGTGAGCACCGTCCTTGTTGGTGACAATAAAGAACTGAGAGCCATTAGTATTGGGACCAGAATTAGCCATGCAAAGGGTTGCGTAATCAACGGGTGCCAAAAGGGTCGGAATTCCGACTTCTCCATCGCCCCCAACCAAAGCCTTCAATTCTTCAACTGTTTTTCCAACGAGGGGATCTAAA
This sequence comes from uncultured Opitutales bacterium, assembly GCA_938075565.1. Classification (GTDB taxonomy): domain Bacteria; phylum Verrucomicrobiota; class Verrucomicrobiia; order Opitutales; family UBA2995; genus UBA2995. Next base: position 1,404 of record CALJGU010000282.1, read on the forward strand.
CCGTTGGCGGCGACGATTTCTTCGTAAAGGGCTTTGATCTCAGGTACCGGACTGTTGCCTTGGTGCTCCTGCAGATGAGGTGCGATTAGCATTTGAAAAACAGAGTTGGCCACGGCCACATCCGGGATCTCACCGGTGACTGGCGTAAGCTCCTGCTCAAATCGCTCCAAAGGTTCTGTACTTCCCATCATCTCCTGCACCTGCTCAACCGTCATACCGACCATAGACTCAAAAGACCGTTGAGTATTCATCGTATTAAATAATTCCGCTACAGCAGGAATGGGACTGGATCCTTGGTTTTCCTTAATGTGAGGAAGCAACAAGGAGTTAAATACAATGCTGGCTGTTTCCTGGTCCTCAATCTCTCCTGAAAGAGGCACCATCTTACCCGCGTAAGTTTCATCCTGAAACTTATAACCAGGACCACCGGTACCAGTCCCCTGCGGGCAACCACCCTGGATCATGAAGTCTTTTATGATCCGGTGGAAAGTCAGGCCGTCGTAAAAAGGCTCATTTGAATCCATACCTGCAAGTGTCTTGTAGGTCTTGGTGCCTTCCGCTAATCCGACAAAGTTTTCCACGGCGATAGGAGCCAGTTCTTCAAACAACTCCATAACCACGGTGCCGTGGTTGGTTTCCATAACAGCGACCAAGGTGGTCGGTTTCTTTTTACAGCCGACAACAAATACAAGAGAGAGTGCGGCGAGAACGGAAAGTGTCTTTAGGATAGAAAATTTCATAAGCAGCTTAGACAAATTACCCCCAACCTCATGGCAATCCCTTTCCACTTAAGAAGGAGATAAATCCCCGTTTAGCCTTCCTCACCTAGGATGCTTGCCAAGGTAGAGCTGGCCACATCCTCAATCCAAGAGGCATCTTTGGTAAGAGCAGCTGCACTCATCGCTCCCTCCAAGCCGCAATATATCGTTTTGGCTGCGCTCGTTTTATTGTCCCCAGTAGCTGGACTAAGCGCATTCTTCAGCCAGGATATATTGGCGTTCACGAATTCAATGACCGCCAAACGCACCGACTCTGGCAACAAGGCGACTTCATTCGATAGCATGCCACAGAGACAGGCGCGACCCGAAGACTCGAAAGCCGACTGAAACACGGAGCAATAATGACGGAGTTTTTCAGGAGTAGCTCCATTTGCGGAGTTCGGATCGCCCAAAGCGGCAAAGAAATCCGTCGTATAACGCTCTGCCACTTCTAATGCCAAAGCTTCCTTCGTGGGAAAATAATAATGCACAGAGGAACTCTTAATTCCAATTTGGGCCGCAATCTCACGGAAACTGAAACCGTTATACCCTCCCGAACGCACCATCGTTTCGGCGATTTCAATGATCTTGGTTCTGTTATCAGACATATTTACCTATCTACTGATAGATAGCTATTGACAGAAAGCAAGTTTCTATTCTTTTCCTTCATCTATTTACTGATAGATGGAATTAAATTAACACAATTAAATATGCACACACACTACATTATCGGCGGTTCCAAAGGCATGGGACTCGAAACAGCTAAGAAACTGGTCGCCCGAGGCGAATCCGTAACCCTAGTCGCTCGTGGCGAGCACGAATTGAAAACGGCTAAGTCAAAACTCAATGCCCTAGGAGAGGTTGAATTACAAACCATCCCTTGTGACATATAGGACCCTGACCAAGTGAATGCTCTCTGCGACCACATCGCTGCCGAGAATCGGACCATTCGAGGACTCGTAAACGCAGCCGGCTACTTTTAGCCAAAAGCATTTTTAGAGCAAACTAATGAAGACTATCGCCGCTATGCGGACATCAACGAGGCTCTCTTTTTTATTACCCAAGCAGTTGCATTGAAAATGAAAGAAAGCGGCGGTGGCTCAATCGTGAACGTGGGCTCCATGTGGGCAAAGCAAGCGATCAAGGCTACCCCCTCCAGCTCCTACTCCATGGCGAAGGCAGGGTTACATGCCATGACCCAACACCTGGCGATGGAACTTGCAGATGACAAAATTCGTGTAAACGCCGTTTCGCCTGCAGTGGTCGTAACGACGGTCTACAAATCTTTCATAGAAGAAGATAAGATCGAAGAAACCTTGGCCGGCTTTGACAGCTTCCATCCTATCGGACGAGTCGGTCATCCGGAAGATGTCGCTGTTTCCATCGATTTTCTATTAGGCAAAGATTCCTCCTTGGTAACGGGAGCTATTTGGGACATAGATGGTGGAGTGATGGCTGGGCGTAATCAGTAAATGGATACGCGAAACTAGATCCTCAAACCTACTCAAACCTACAGGGCAATCAAATCAACAGTCGACTTGCTATATTCAATCTTAAAGCGCGCGCCATTGTTAGCGACGACTTCTTTTTGGGCGTTGCCAAATTTCCCAGAAACATTGGCAGCGCTTAAGATTGTGTAACTATCCCCTTTCTTGGGTTTGAAACGTCGCGCCAATGTTATGGAAAGTTCTCCACCGAGATGCGCCTCACCAGCCACTTTCAACGAAGCCTCATCGGATACGGCGAGGGTCATAGTTGACTTTTTTGCCGCACGGAAATCTGCACTTAGCTGCAGTTGGTCCGTGGAGGTTAGCGTACCGGCGTTATAGACGTCGCCCTCAATTTCTCCATTGCCTTTCAGGCTACCACCGTTGGCGATTTCGATCCAGCGCAGGGAAGAAACCTTCCCTTGGTTAACCGTGAGTGAACCATGGTTGGCGATACGAATCTCATTGCGGCCGGTCAGTTTGATATAGGGATCCAGCACGAGTGACTGAGCAGCTTGTTCTCCTCCAATATGTAGGGCTAGGAACTCCAGGTCCTTATTGGCCACGGCATGATTTGCTTCTCCACTGGAGTTAATCATATGCGCGGTCCAGGAAACTTGCGGAGCACCATCGTCGGTTGTGTAAGTGATGCCTTCGTTAGCATATACAAAGTCGGACCAGTTGTCGGCCTCGTGCGCCAATGAAGCATTGGAACCTTTCCAGTTGTGGTAGGTATTGGAAAATCCTTTGGGCTCGTCCACGCGTTCACCGAGCATGAGTGCCTTCAGCTCGGCTACCAAGCTTGGGTGTTTGGAGGCGATGTCCCATGCTTCCGCATGATCAGCTACCAGGTCATAGAGTTCAAAGGTTCCATCCTTACGACGGATGAGCTTGTCCTTTCCACGAATGATCGACTGACCATTACCTGCTTCATGAATAAGGAAGTCTCGAGTTCGCTGATGCCCTTTACCTGTCAAAGTAGGAGCCATGGAAACACCATCTACTCCCAACGGAGTTTCCACTCCGGCCAGATCGCAGAAGGTGGGCAACATGTCGGTAACATCGAGGATGATATCGGTGCTCGTTCCTGCCTTGAGTGAGGACCTTTCTGAAAAATTCTTGGCGAGACGAATCATCAAGGGCGTACGAATACCGCCTTCTTCAATTCTGCCTTTAATTTCACGCAGACCGCCGTTGGCATCGAATTCACTGCGGCTCTTTCCACCGGGACCTCCGTTGTCGGATTGGAAAATCACATAAGTATCGTCGGCCACCGAATCCGAGGTATCACCATCCCCATTCGGATCTTCGAGTGCTGCCAGGATATTGGCAAAATGACCGTCGATACGTGAAATCATAGCCGCCCATTGTTTTGACTGCGGTTGCAGCTCATTGAAGAAAGAGGCATTCCGATAGGCCTTGTCCCATTCCGGAAGCTCTTCTACTTCATCAAAAGGAGAGTGCGGTACCTGAACTGCCAAGAGGCCAAAGAAGGGTTGCCCCGTGGTGTTGTAGTTTTGCGACTGGACGCGCACAAAGTCCATCGCGGCCATGGCATACATGTCGTCGCAGTAGGCTGTCTCTGGATAGTCGGGATGATTCTGAAGAGCAGGCTCATTCGGGTAGTCCTTGCGATTCATGTAGCGTTCCATCGCATTGGGAACGAGTTCCATTCCTCCTCGTGCCCCTGGAGCAGCTGGCGCCTTCCACAAGGTCGGCTGGAAGAAAGTGTGGGCACGCACATGGTGAAGCTCAGCCAGGACATGCTGATAACCGTGAGAGGTAGGCAAGGTCTGGATATTTAAAATCTCTGGGTTGGGTTGGTCTTTCGACCCTCCATAGCCCCACTTCCCCCAATAGCCGGTTACATACCCAGCTTCCGACAACACATCACCCATCGTGATGTCTTCGGTGCGAATCGCCTTCATGGCGTTATCGGGATTGTTTTGATCAGCAAAAGTATGCCCCTGATGAAATCCTGTTTGCTGTGACGAACGAGCCGGCGAACAGACGGTGCATCCATAGCCACGACTGAAATTCACGCCCTCAGCGGCAAAACGGTCCAAGGTCGGCGTAATCAGATGAGGCAGGCCCTCGGCTTTGCGCTCGGCTTGTCCATTGGGAGCGATGGAGCCCCACCCCATATCATCGACGTAAAAGTACAGAATATTGGGTCGTTTGCTGGAAGCGTGCATCCAGGAAGCTGCCAACACCATTAAAGCACAGGTAAGGAAGAGAGTTTTCTTTTTCATAGGGTAAATGGAGAAAGCCCAAAATGGGTCATTCAATAAATAACAAGCCTATGCTTACAGACCGAGTTCCCTGGTTCGCAACAGATTTGAACCACGAGTTTCACAAAACTTAAGTTGATCCCCAAGGCGTTCAGAGTTTAGAAAATAAAGCATACCGTAAACGATCTCTGTTATTCGCATCCTTGCATAAAAAAATTCGCGCTTCTTCTCACACTCGCCCTTTTGTCATTAACTACAGCCCTTTGCGCCGTAGACCCTGCCGACAACCAAATCAAAGGAGCACTCTACGATATTGAAAAGTATGAGAAACAATTCGGTAGTCAGACGTCTGCTAATCCCAGCTCAATTAAACGCAGCCTAAGACTACTGGCACTGACACGGCAGCGCTTGGATGGCTCCGCAAATAAAAGTCATACCTCATGGATTGACGCCGATAAACGTTACACAGCACTCGTCACGCATATGAACAATCTGGCAAACGGGGGAGCTTCCGCCAGCACTTCGTCTACCGCAGCCCCGCAATCATCAACACCGGCAAGACAAACCACAACAAGAGCTCCTGCTCAAGCGAGCGCTCAACCCATGATCTCCCAATACCGGGTGCGCATCAAAAAGATCCAAAGGGATATCGCGAGCGTCTGGGACACCATGGATAAGGGAGGCATAAAACCTTTTCAGGATCCCACCTACGTGCAAAAATTTGAGACTTCTGCGCAAGGCTTCCAGGAAAGCATTGCCAAGTATGATCAATGGAAGAGTGACGCGGATGTCGTGCTAGCGACTCAGAAACTGACCGAACTAGTGAACATGATCAAATTCGGGAAGGAATATGCCGCCAAGGAGCTGGCCGAACTCGGAGAAGTGCAGGCACGCTTGAAGCAAATCAATCAGCAAATTCGACAACTCAAACAGCCCGATACTCCCGAGTATCCCTACGGTGAAGGTCAACTGAAAGCCTGGATTACGCAACTTGCACGAGTCAGACAAGCAGCCACCGAAGTGTATGCTCCACTCCCAGAGATCAAACAACGTGCCTACCTACCAAACAGTCGTGTCACGGTTGAACAAGGAGGCCCCTACGGCCTAAACGATGTCGATCGTTTGGAGAGAGCGCTCATTGATTTAACGAACTCCATCGATTCGAATCTGGAAGTCTTCGGAAGAAACCTGACCGCGCAGCTTGGCCAAATTGAAGATGGGTTAGCCTATTATTTAGAACAAGACCCAGCCGACCGGAACGACCAGACCAATCATTTTCAGGGAGAAGGTCGTGCTGACGAGGTACGCGCTCGGCTGGCACGAGACAAGACCATCGCCGAAGAGGCAGCGAATTACTCTCAGCTTTTGAACGATAGTAATCACAGCACACGCTTGGCATTACTTCAAAAAATAGAGCAGGCGGCCAATACCTATGAAGCCAACTACCTGAAGGCACGTGAACTGGTTCGGATGCCCAAGGCGGCGACCAAAGATTCCAAGCTCACAAAAATTGCCAGAGAGACCATAACCAGCTACGATGACGTAGGTAAGATAGAGCGCATGGTTATCAATACTGAGAAACAACACCGCACGAAGGAAACCAGTGACATCGAGTTTGATGATGCGGATGTTAGTCTATCCGGAACGGTTACCCTATCGGGAACTCAAACTACTTACTTTTATGAGTGGGATCAATTCCAAGTGGCTACCGCCGAGCCCAAAGGAGACAAGTACTTCATCTACTACAATACACTTAAATATTTCACTTCAGGTTCAACGACCACGCCTCTGAACAAGTGGATTATGAGTGGACGCCTCCAAGGTTCGGAAATTCCTAAAGAAAACATCAACAAGAATTAATGGATCACAACACTACCGCCGGTTCCTGGCTATCTCTGTCTCTCGAGCAGGATCATGATTCGGATTCGGCCTTGGCATCTGAGCGTCGATAGATTCACGCCAGTCATAGAGCTTAGCTTTGAGCGTCGATAGATTTTCAGGATAGCGAGTGGCCAAGTTGACTGACTCACTTAGGTTGTGACGAAGATTAAAGAGTTCCAGCTTACCATCTTCATGGAATTCAACTAGACGCCAGTCACCAGATCTCACAGCACTGTAAGGACCATCTCCACCAGCGTGGTAATGCGGATAGTGCCAGAATAAATCGCGGTCAATAGGCTGTGTCGGATTCCTGAATACAGACACCAGACTCTTCCCATCCACGTTTGAATTATGCGGGGAGTTGCCTTGCACTCCAGCAGCTTCCAGAAAGGTCGGATACATATCCGTGGTTATGATCGGAGTCTCAGAAACAACGCCCTTGGGTGTAACGCCAGGCCAATAAGCGATCGCGGGGACACGCACCCCACCCTCGTAAGCCGATCCTTTTCCACGCCTCAGCGGAAGATTCTCGGTAAACTTATCGTGCTTATCATACCGCTGAGTCAGACCTCCGTTATCAGAGATAAAGAACACCAAGGTGTTATCCGCTAGTCCGTTTGACTCGAGCGATTCCAGGACCCGGCCGACACTGATATCCAGGCTCTTCACCATCGCAGCGTATGTGGGATTCTTGTGAATATTCGATTCGTCTTTCTTATCTTCGAAGTACTTAACCAAATCCTTTCGACCCTGAATCGGGGTGTGCGGAGTATTATAGGCGAAGTAGAGGAAGAATGGATCGTCTTTACTGACTTCAATCTCCTCGACTGCTTTGTCCGTCAAGTAGTCCGTGGTAAAGTTACTTTTCAGCCCGAGCTCTTTCACTCGCTTGTCGTTAATAATATAACCTTTGACCCCGCTTGGTTTATCATGCGTCACATCAAAACCATGAGCGGTGGGTCCTTGGTTTTCTTGATTGGGAAAATCCAAATGCCACTTACCGATGTGAATCGTTTTGTAGCCGCCTCCTTGCAGAGCTTCCGCAATAGTGGTGCGGCTCTTTTCCAAACCCTTGGTCCAATCCGGAATGGTCATTTTGGCAAATGAGCGATGTTGCCCGGCTATAAAATCAGTCAGTCGCAAACGCGCCGGATACATGCCCGTCATCAAACTACCACGCGTCGGTGAACACACCGTGCACCCGGAATAGGCATTGGTAAACTTGACCCCTTTCTCAGCCAGCTGATCGAGATTGGGCGTTTCGTAGTAGTCGCTTCCGAACGAACTCAATCCCGTCCAACCGAGATCATCGGCAAGTAAAAGGACGATGTTAGGCTGGGCAGCCGACAGCGATGACGCACTCCAAAGAAACAGCAGAGAAAGAAATAGAGGTAGACGCATAAGATAAGAGGATGAGACCTACTCTTCGGTTGCGCAATCTAGTTTCCATACACCGGGTTTCGGAGCCCAATCTCCATCACCTAGAAAGTCAGCCACCAGATCTTCCAATCCCATTTCAAACACGTTTCTCAGCGAACCTTCACTAGCATCCTCGC
>CALJGU010000283.1 GCA_938075565.1 uncultured Opitutales bacterium
TAAAGCACGCCCATGGAGAACAACGTATCGAGGTGCGGAAGTTCTTCAGGAAGATCTTCCCAACCAAGAGGAAGCACCCAGGCAGGTAAATCGGCAGGAGCGAAATGCCTGATGGCCCAGTACTGCATGACAAAAAGTAGGAAGGGATCAATGCCAACTGCAAGTTTCACCCCCTCCCCCAACATGCGGTAGAGGTAATAACCATTCCCGCATCCGATATCGAGAACGGTTCTACCTTCTAAGGGTTCGATATGCTCCTTGAGACGGTCCCACTTCCAATCGGAACGCCACTCGGTATCGATATCCACTCCTCCCAATTTAAGCGGTCCTTTGCGCCAAGGGTGAAAGGTTCGTAAGGCTGACTCCATCTGAGGGGGATCACAGGCACCATCAAAGCTTAAGTGCTCGGACATTTCGGAATTCTGGCAGCGGAATTCTGGCAATGCCGAAAGCGTATCCAACCACCCCTGCAGGTGACCGTCATTTGATTCAAAGAGCTTAGTCTGGATTTGCTGTTCGAGCGTGGGGATCCAGCCTGCCAAGGGTGAATCTTTGAGTGATTCGAAGAAAGGAATGTAATTTGGATGACTCACGAAATTAACGCCTGAATGCGGCACTGCAGGGATGCAGTGGCCCTACCAACAATATTTAAAAGTAGGGCGTGATCGCCGTTTCGAGCTGAGCGACACCAACACGCGCCATAATTCAATAGGTCAATGAACCAACGGCTCGCTCGGCGATCGAGCCCTACCCACCTCCTGCTAAATGTATTCATTCTCATTAAGAACATCGTTCCTTAATTTCCTGGATAGCCCAACTCGCATGTTCAGCGACCATGGAGTCGTCGGATTCTACTAAAGCCTGGAGCCTTACTATATCCTCACGAGTTCCTATGTTGCCCAACACCACACAGACGTTTCGTTTCCAGCGTGGTAATTTCAATCGCCTAATGGGTGTACCCTGAAACCGTTCGTTAAAGGCGTCCTCGTCCCAAGCCAAGGTCTCGGCTAAGTCGGGCAACCCCTGAAATAGAAAGCGTGCTTCCCGAGTCTTTTGTGCCCATCGGTTCCAAGGACAAACATCCAAGCAATCATCGCAGCCGTAAACCTTATCTCCCATCGGCTTTCTGTATTCAACCGGTATGGAGCCATGATGCTCAATCGTCAGGTAGGAAATACATTTGGTAGCATCCAATTGGTAAGGCGCAGGAAATGCATTCGTGGGACAAATATCCAAACAACGGGTACAGGAACCGCAGTGGTCATTTTCAACTGGATCCTCATCGAAATCGAGCGTGGTGACTACAGCCCCTAAAAACATGAAGGTGCCATATTTGCGGTGTAACAAAAGGGTGCTTTTCCCCACCCAACCCAAACCTGCTCCGGCAGCAATAGGCTTTTCCAACAACGGCCCGGTGTCTACATAAGGTTTCTGCGCCCCGCCCTGCTCCTGCATCCAAGTGCATAAACGTTTTAAGCGCTTATACATGATTTTGTGATAATCCTTGCCCAAAGCGTACTTGGCAATGGTGCCACGCATTTCAGGGGCGTCTTGATAGTAATTCAATCCCACAACCACTATGGACCTGGCTTCGGGCAAAATATTACTGGGCTGCAAACGACGGTCGTTGTTCCTCTCCATCCATTGCATGGTGCCATGCTGTTTCTCTTCGATCCATTTCAAGTAGTATTCGCGATACAGCTTAACGTCCACCGACGAAAACCCACAGACGTCGAAACCCAATTCCAGGGCTTTCTGACGACATAGCTCGGTGAGAGAAGTAGTGGATGACATGATAAACGGAAATCGGTGATTAAGATTGGGAACGGGTTGAGGATCAAGTTTGTTAACCGATATTCCCCTCGCCCCTCGCCCTCCGTCACTCGACCCGATAATAAGATTGCCAAAGCCAGGTCTGAAAACATGGTTTCCCGAGCCTGCTAAAAATTCCCAGGCCTTGCGACCAAGCAACAAATCACTGAATTTTAATGAAAACCGTAATAGTATACTCAGGGGGGCTAGACTCCACCGTCCTTCTTTACCATCTGCTCGCCACTGGCGATTCTGTATCCACGCTAGCCGTAAACTATGGTCAGCGCCACTCGAAGGAACTGAAGCAGGCAAAGGCTATCACTTCGAAGCTGGGCATAGAACATCGAGAAGTTGACCTCACGTCGATCAATCAACTGTTGGGAGGCTCAAGCCTGACGGACAGTTCAATCTCCATCCCACAGGGTCACTACGAGGAGGACAACATGAAGTCTACCGTCGTGCCCAACAGGAACATGATTCTCCTATCCCTGGCCACCGGCTGGGCGGTTTCAAAGAAAGCTGAATGCGTTTCCTATGCCGCTCACTCGGGAGATCATGCCATCTACCCCGACTGCCGGAATGAATTCGCAGAAGCCTTGGATAAAGCGATCCGTTTGGCCGATTGGCAGGAAGTCTATTTAAACCGACCCTTCGTTGATCTCACAAAAGCTGACATCGTAAAGCTTGGCTCCGAATTGAATGTTCCTTTCGAACAAACCTGGTCCTGCTACGAAGGACAAGACGTGCACTGCGGCCGCTGCGGAACTTGTATTGAGCGAAGAGAAGCCTTTCACCTGGCCGGTGTTGAAGATCCAACCGAATACCGCGCGGACGCGCCTACTCTCGAAGTCATGATCAGCAACGATTGGAGGTTAAATTAGGATGAAACCATTACCAGTCTATGAAACCTTTTACTCCTGGCAGGGAGAAGGCTGCCACATGGGAAAGTCCGCATTTTTCATCCGACTGTTTGGTTGCCCCATAAAATGCCCCTGGTGCGATTCCGCAGGAACCTGGCATCCTGATTTCGTACCCGAGACCATTGAAAGAATCAGCGTAGAAGCTTTGGTGGCTCAGGCGAAGGAACATAATCCTGCCATCGTAGTTATCACTGGCGGAGAACCTTGTATTCATGATTTGACGGAGTTAACGCATGCCCTCCAAGAAGCAGACCTCACGGTCAACCTGGAAACTGCAGGTGCTTATCCCATACGAGGATCCTTCGACTGGATTACATTGAGTCCCAAGGAGTGGAAACATCCATTGAACGAAAACCTGGCGCTCGCTCATGAATTCAAAGTGATCGTAGATAAACCCGAAACGATTGAATTCTGGGAAACCACACTGGGGGATCAACTTTCGAAGCGCCCCGTCTGGCTCAACCCTGAATGGTCCCAACGAGCCGATCCACTTATCTTGAGGACAATCAATTCTGCTGTAAAGAAAGGTCAACACGACTATCGAGCCGGCTACCAACTTCATAAGCTCTTCGCAGTCGACGAGGAAGACTCGCGCAGTAAACCGACCACACAACTTCGCTTATCACCAAGCGACACTTGAAGCTAACAAAACCTGCATCGATTGAGTCCACTTGAGTGGATCAGCCGAAGTTCTTCCAACGGAAGCAAACAACCTATACTAAGGAAGCCTACTTCTTATACTCAGCCGTGATATTTGAGTGGATACCACCACGACCGGTCCAGATCGTTTCGATCTTCATCCATCGTGGCGAACAGAGACCTACTAGATCGTCCAGAATCTTATTCGTAACGGCCTCGTAGTAAATCCCCTCATTACGGAACCCTTGAAGATACTCTTTGTAGGTCTTCAGCTCGATGCACGTTTCGTCAGCAATGTAGGTCAGTTTGATTTTTCCGAAATCAGGATGCCCGGTAACGGGACATACGGAAGTGAACTCTTCAGCAACGTGTTGGATTACGAAATCACGGTCTGGTTTAGGATTATCAAATATATCGATGTTCATAATGAAGAAATAAGAGTATTATTGAATGAGCATACAATCCCCAAACGAAAAGAAACGATACTTTTCGCGGATGGCTTCTGAATAGGCTTCCTGAACAAAGGACCGTCCAGCAAAGCTACTCACAAGCATAATGAGCGTACTTTTTGGTAAATGAAAATTTGTAAGCAGTGCATCTACGAACTTCCAACTGTATCCAGGGTAAATAAAGATTTCCGTATCCGATACCTGCGGGGCCAATAGACCAGCTTCGTTCGCAGAACTCTCGAGCACTCGAACTGAGGTCGTGCCCACAGCAATCACTCTGCTCCCGGCTTGCTTGGCTTCATTTAAGCGAGCCGACACCTCTGAGCTTAATTCAAAATGCTCTGAGTGCATGACGTGATCTTCGAGATTATCAGCTTTAACGTCCTGGAAAGTGCCACGACCTACATGCAAGGTCACCTTCTCCACCGTCACCCCCATTGCTTCCAGTGCCTGAAATACTTCGGGCGTAAAATGAAGGCCTGCGGTTGGAGCTGCGCTACTCCCGGGGTCACGCGCATAGACAGTTTGATACTGCTCTCGCGTTGCGGTTGATTGCTTAATGTAGGGTGGGATCGGAGCATGCCCAATGCGATCCAGGTGAAGCTGAAGTTCACTCGGGGAACAATTAAACTGAAGCAACCGACAGCCGTCCTCCCCCAGCCCGACAACTTCAGCCTGTAGTTGGTCATCAAATACCACTGTTCTCCCAACTTGGAATTTCTTTCCAGGCTTCGCCATCACCCTTTGAGTCCTATCGACGGATTCATTCAAAAGAAGAACTTCTACCTTTCCTGATCCGACATCGGGAATGGTGCCAAACAATCGAGCAGGCACTACTTTGGTATCATTAATAACTAAAACATCACCGGCTTGAAGACACTCTGGCAAATCGTAGAACCGCTTATGAGACAGGGTGTTCGTCGCCCGATCCAAAGACATCATCCGTGAGTGGTCTCGAGGAACAACAGGATCTTGCGCAATCAACTCTTGAGGAAGCACGAAATCGTAATCGGCAGTTTCCATATCAGGCATTTCCCGAACTGTACTTCTCGATGAAGTTGGCTTTGAATTTCGCAAAGTTGCCTTCATCAATACTTTGACAAATTCCCTTCATCAGGTTCCCGTAAAAAGAAAGGTTGTGCAATGTCGCGAGTCGGCCACCCAGTGATTCATTCACATGGAAGAGGTGGCGAAGGTATCCGCGAGTATACTTTTTGCTTACGGGATTATCGTTTTCCTCATCGATAAGCTGATCGGAATCTTTCCACTTAGCCGCATTCAAATTCACATCGCCGTAAGTGGTGAATACTTTGCCGTGCCGGCCATTTCGTGTCGGTAAAACACAGTCAAACATGTCTATGCCCAGCTCAACAGCATTCAGAATATCCAATGGCGTACCGACTCCCATCAAGTAGCGAGGGCGGTCCTTGGGCAAATGTGGCATCGAGGGTAAGATAGCTTCGTGCGTCCGGGTAAAATCAACAACCACTCCACCAACTGCATAACCAGGCAAATCCAAGTCAGCTAATATCTTCGCGGACTCGGAACGCAGATCTTTAAAGAAGGATCCTTGACCGATCCCAAAGAGATACATCGATTCATCAGCCCCCGTGTCTTGCCAGTGCTTCTTGCATCGCGCGGCCCAGCGCATACTGCGCTCCATGGACGCTTTGGCCTCGTCGTAGCTACAGGGATAATCCGTGCACTCATCAAGGGCCATCGCGACGTCAATCCCCAGCGAACGCTGAATATCGATCACGCTTTCAGGAGTAAGGATGATAGGGCTCCCATCTAAATGCGATTTGAAAGTAATTCCTTCTTCCGTGATCTGATTCATTTTCGCAAGGGACCATGCTTGAAATCCTCCAGAATCAGTTAGGATCGGACCATCCCACCCCATGAACTTAGCAAGGCCACCAAAGGCCTTCACACGCTCTTCACCGGGTCGCACATGCAAGTGGTAGGTGTTGGACAGGATGAGCTCAAACCCGAGGTCACGGACCTCCATAGCCTCTACACCCCCCTTGATCGCTCCCACGGTTGCGATAGGCATGAAAAACGGAGTTTGAACATCTCCATGGAAGGAATGAAAAACGCCGCGTCGCGCATCTCCGTCCTGCGCCAACAATGTATAACTTTTATCGGGCATATTTAGTCCTGAACCATACCCCGACTTAGCGCACGGAATATCAACAAATGGCCAAACAATGCCGCCTGCACATGAAAGGTAGGTAGCCAAATATAAGGTACGTAAGTGACAAACGTGTTGGCGGGTTCATTGAAGAAAAGTTGGAATGGGAGCGGCATTGAGAGAATGGCAATCACCACAATGTTTATCAGGAGAAGCAACCCGAGCACGTTCCAGACAAAGATAGCTTTGGCGCCCACTTTCTTTCGTGAAAATTGGTAGGCCATTACCAAAGCACTCAGCCCAGCCAGGATATCAAAATTGAGTCCGGAATAGGTCATTTGTTCTGGGACAACGCCTTCCAGATACATTTGATGCAAAAACACCTCAACCAATACCCGAAAGCCCTGGAAGCCCACTAGCCAAGTGATACCCGCTCCCTTAATGATCAACAAACCGATTCGAGATTGGGCGACCGCGATGGTCATGATCAATGACATACCCACTACGACTAAAATCATGGGTGGGAATTTGTCGAAATCCTGCAGAAGGCCTTGGTTAGACATCATCGCCACTCCAGCCAACCAAACGCCAATAATGAAGGACATCATGAGCCCTTTGGAGGCAGGCATGGATCCATCTTGGTAAATTCCCCGCATTAACGAGATACGAAATCCATACCACAGACCGATGGTGATAAAGATAAAGAGTCCAACTAAATGTATAGGTGCTTCCGGCATAATCAAAATAGTGCAACTAAGCTTATGAAATCCTTAGCCTCATTCTTCAATGCGAATAATATTAACGGGGCAATTTTCTTCGGCTTCCTTCAACGCCTCACGGTCTTCTTCAAACCCTTCACCAAACTGAAGCGTATCTTTGATTTTGAGAATGCTGTGTAGCTCAGCCAGTCCTTCATCGTTCATAAACCAATAATTGGGTGCCACGTCACAGCAGACATCACAGCCAATACATTCTGGTTGTTTATGGATGATCCTAAGCATTTTTGCATTAGGTGCCGACCGACTTCATCAGATAGATCTTATCATTCTTTCGCACTTTTTTAGAGACGCGAATAGAAAAGACATCTTTCGGCTTCACGGTTTCGATGACGCCTGCATCCAGACGCATTTCGTCAATTTTCCCATCCACCACGCCGGTGGTATCACCTATGATGACATACTCATCACCCACATTCACTTTTCCTGTGGAGGTGATTTCAGCGACACCGAGCTTGTTGTAGAAATGAGAAACCTTACCTACCTGAATCTTTTGCTTGGTCGCCTTAGAACCGTAGTTCCCTGACCAACCCTGTTCACGACCGAGGTAATAACCATCGGACAATCCGCGATTATAAACGGACTTCAAATCAACGAGCAATTCTTCCACAAACGCCTGATTGTAAGTACCGGCATGCACTGCATCGATCGCTCTACGGTAGGCGGTGATCACGGTATGCACATACTCAGGGGCTCTGCCTCGACCTTCGATCTTTAAAACCTTGATTCCGGAATGAAGAAGCTGGTCTAGAAAATCGATGGTAGAGATGTCATTCGGGGACATGACAAAATTATTGTCGATGGTCAGCTTCTTCCCGGTCTCTTTGTCGACAACATCGTATTCCTTCCGACAATTCTGAACACAGGCTCCACGATTAGCGGAGGCATTGTCGGTATATTGAGACATGCCACAACGACCCGAAACCGCAATACACAGTGCGCCATGAGCAAAAGCTTCGATTTCGGCTGGGCGTCCACTAGGTCCACGCAAATCAGCGTCAACCACCTGCTCGTAGAGCTTACGAATCATACTGAGGTTCAACTCCCGCGCTAAAACGATTCGGTCGCAAAACTGGGTATAGAATTTGAAGGACTCAAAATTTGATACGGAGAGCTGGGTCGATAAATGCACTTCGAGGCCCAACTCGCGCGCTCGCATGATGCAGGCCATGTCCGACGCAATGACCGCATCGACTTTGTTCTCAGCCGCTGATTCAAGCAGCTTGAAAACAAGCTTCAAGTCGTGGTCATAGAGCAAGGTATTCAACGTGAGGCAGGCTTTCACTCCGCCTTCACGGCACTGATCCATGATATCTGGCAAATCCTGCATGCCAAACGAGCGTCTGGAACGGGCCCGCATATTAAGCTGTGCCAGGCCAAAATACACGGCATCAGCGCCCGCGGCGATACCCGCCTGCAAGGAAGGATAGCAACCAGCAGGTGCAAGTAACTCAGTTTCGGGCAATGGAAGGTCGGCGTTCATACTGAAAAAAGTGGCTAGTTAATGGACGTGAAGCCCTTACTTAGTCAAGCGGAACCCATTTTCCTACTTTCGGGCGTATCCATTCCTACACATGCAATGGTAGTTTGATCTAGAGTCGATGCTCTCACAAGCATCGCTACATTTTTCCTTGTAGCCATGGTCGTGTTCAGGAGTGAAATGAGAAGGCCTGACAACCATGGACATTCCAGAAAGACTCCTACTCGACTTCTACGATGCCTTCGATTTCCACGGAAATGTTACCTGGCAGGGCTGCCACACCGAAAGCGGATCGAGTACCCACACCCGCATACTCACCAAAGACTTCAGCAAATAGTTCACTACAACCATTGATTACGGCTGGATGGCTGTAAAAATCAGGAGCGCTGTTCACCAGTCCCAATAATTTAACCACACTCTTGATTCTATCCAGAGAGCCTAGCTGATCCTGCAAGGTAGCAAGAATGGCGAGCCCTGTTTGTCGCGCAGCCTGAGTTGCAAATTCCTGGTCTACCTGGTCACCCACTCTCCCGACGTATAGAGATCCATCGCTCTTGTAGGGCCCATGTCCTGAAAAATAGGCCAGACCACCTACAACCACCACGGGCTTGTAAACACCGCCGCTAGGTGGAGGGGGTGGAAGTTCCAGTCCAAGTTCTTTAATTTTTGCTTCTGCACTCATAGTTAACGATGTTCAAAGTTCTTAGCGCGATGGCCAGTTCCGATTTACCAAAACGCTCAATTGTGCGCACACGTCCTGGTAAAGTTTATCTTCGGCCAAGTTATGCATTTCCTGCGGATCAAAGGCCTGGTCGTAGAGTTCGAACCCTGCTTCACCTACTCTCCCCCACTCCACATAACGCCAGCGATCGGTTCGCACACTGTAACCAGGGGTGTCCAAATAAAGCGTTTCAATAAAGGCAGGTCGGCTCCAGGCCATCTTAGGATCTTCCAGTAACGGGCGAAGGCTCACTCCCTCCAGCTCACTGGGTGGATTTAGACCTGCCAAATCTGCTAGGGTCGGAAAGATATCCACGAACTCTACGATACGGGGACTCCCACTCGGAGAAGCTTCCACTCCTGGAACACGAAAGATCAACGGAGCGCGAGCAGACTCTTCATACAAACTGTTCTTTCTCCAAAGTCCGTGTTCACCCAAGTGATAACCATGGTCACCCCAGAGAACGACGATGGTATTGTTGCATAAACCGAGGCGATCCACTGCCACGAGAAGGCGCCCTATCTGAGCATCCGCAAAAGAAATGCAGGCATCATAAGCGAGTATACAATCGCGTGCTTCATCTTCAGTGGTTCCGAAGTTGGGCCAGTCTGCGGTCGAGCTCAAAGCGCCGGCCGGAACGGTATCACGATATCCCGGAGGCAAATAAGGAACCTCGGTTGTTTCCAAATCGTAGAGTTCGAAATATTTCTTCGGTGCAATGTACGGCGTGTGTGGGCGATAGAGTCCGGCGGCGATAAAGAAAGGTTCGTCCTTTCGACGTTCCAACATGCGAATGGTTTCATCCACCACTTTTCCATCAGTCTGTTCGCTGTCTTCCCCTTCCGCCTTTAGAAAACCCATCGTGTCGGTAATTGCCAACTGGTGGGTGTAAATGGTCATCAGGTTTTTCTCATCAACGTCGCGACCTTTCGGATTTACCACTTCATGCCAGGAGGCAGGATCATCCGGGCCACTGGTGCCGATATCCAAGGGCACTCGTTGGTGGAAAATCTTTCCCACGCGCCCGGTAAAGTAGCCGTTCTTCTTAAAGAGTTGCGGCAAGGTCACAGCGTCAGGAGCCAACTCACGAAAGGACATCCGATTGTTGATCATGCCGGTTGTCTGCGGACGCAATCCGGTTAGCAAAGAGGTTCGACTGGGACCGCAGGAGGGATACTGACAGTAGGCACGATCGAAGCGCACTCCCTCTAAAGCCAGCTGATCAATATGGGGAGACGTAATGCGATCAAAGCCGTAGCAACCGAGACGAGTGTTTAAATCGTCAATTGCGATAAAGAGGACATTGAGCTGCTTAGGCAAATCAGCCCCGAGGCTAACCGAAACAAACAGAAATGAAACCAGGAAGATAGTTCGAAGCTGCTTCATCATTTCCTTACTGCTTCGATTGATTATAAAGCTTCACACCCTTTTCGTCACGGAAATCAAAGATGAGCTCTGGCTTTCCACCATTCCCATTTGGCTCCACTCTAACCAAAAGAAATCCACCCGATTTAGGGTTTTGAGAATAGACCTGGTTCACGAGTGCATCCGGATCCGTTCCATTCGGATTTCCTGGATTCACTCCTAGCCGAGAGTTCGTATCCGTTAAAGCACCACAGGCGAACTCTTGAATCCCTTCCGGAGAAATCGAATGATACTGCCAATGGCGGTCGCCCGTAATCAGGTAAAAATTATCGTGCCCGATTCCTGTATCAACCAGCCATTTAAAGAACTCATCTCTCTCATGCCGAAAGCCGAGTAAGTTGGTGTGATTGTCGAACTTGTGCAGCGAGTCAGGACCAATCATCGGCGTCGGAGAAATCATGATTTTAAATGGAGCATCACTAGCTTGGAGCGTTTGCTTAAGCCATGCCTTTTGTTCTGCTCCCCAAATGGTTTTGTCGGGTCCATCTTCCATGGCATTGGGAGATCGATAAATTCGATTCTCAACGAACCACACCTGAAGCTCTTTCGAAACTCGGTAAGTTCGATAGGTCTTTATATCCATGTCACCATGTTCTCCATACGGTAACTGTTCCAGCAACATGCGCCGCGCATCGCCGGGTGATGGCAGGTAATTTCCAGTAATGTCTCCATCATCAATACGATAGTCGTGATCGTCGACCTCCCAGAAGGTTGGAACCTCGGCAAACAAGTCACGAAAGCGAGGCTGCACAAACTGCTCATGCCATTTCTGGCGCATTTCCGGAACCGTTTCGGCGCGGGGCTCTTTTGGCGTATCGTAGTAAACCGTATCCCCGGCTCCGACCAGAAAGTCGGGCTTAATTTTCAAGAGTGTTTCGAGACCAGGATACCCAAGATGCTTGTCAGGGCCGCTGTAAGGGTCCGCCAACTCCGTCGCGTTATGGAGCAGATGTATTTCTTTATCGATCCGGTTGTCACCGTGAAATTTGGCATAGTTCATGCAAGTCACCACGGCAAACTGAACGGGGACTGACATATCCTTTCCTGGGTGCGTTTTAAAACGGGCAGAAGGACCCTCATTCATCATACGAAGATGGGTCCCGATCTCAGTATGGATAAGGTAAGCTGTGTTCGGCTCCAGTTCATCAAACGCAGCTCGAGCAATGTAATCACGAAATTCTACTGCGTCGACTTGGGCCCGACTTATCTCTTCCTGGTCTGATTCCCGAGTTAAGGTAAAGACAACGATTCCCTCCATTCCAGCAACGTCGCCATCCACCAAAGTATCCGACTCTGTCAATCGAACTTGAGCCAGCGCTGAGCTATCTGTCACTTCCCCTACCAGGATTCCTTGCCCTGCCATCGGCTTTTTCAATACTCCGCAAGATTGCATCAGCATAAGGGATAACAGGAAGGGAATACAGGGGAGAATGCGTAAGCTCATTACACAAAGTTTTCCTTCACTCAAAAGATAGCAAGGAAATGCGTAAACGAGATGGGTAAATACTGTTGAGAAAGCGGATGGAACATGATGCTATTAGAAAACAACTTCGCCTCCTCAAATGAACCGTCTTCTTCCCCTTCTCTATATCCTCCCACTGCTATTCACGCTTTCAGGCTGTGTATCTCAACAGATTGCTAAACGCGTACTTCTAGCTCCTTCGAAACAACCAGGAGTTTTTCAAAACGAATACACAGAAGGTTTCAAAGCCCTCTCTCGCAGGGAAGGATCTTCGTTTCATGTTGTGGATGTTCCTGTTGGGAAAGATGGCGAGAGCATCCAAACGCTAATCATTCCACCCCGGAATTACAGCTTGATGGCGGAGAATACTTATACGACCGAAGAAACCAGAAAAGGAGATACGGTTACCATAGAAATAGAGACGTCCATGTCCTTTCAATATGAGGATGGGAAAAAGAACAAAGAGCCTTTCCTTAAACCTAAAGGCACCATCTACGTTTTACATGGTTACGGTGGCAAAAAAGAGCTTCTGCTTCCTTTAGGACTTATCATCGCCGAGGCTGGATACCAAACTGTTTTGGTCGATCTTAGAGGACACGGTGAATCTTCGGGGAATCAAATTGGTTTCGGACTGAAGGAAGTCCAGGACTTGAACGAAGTACGTCGTTACATCCACGAAAACCACGAGGGGTTTGAACAGGTCGGAGTCTTAGGATATTCTTATGGTTCCGTGATGGCTATTCAATGGGCTGCTCAGGATCCCAGAGTTCAATCAGTCGTAGCCATGGCTCCCTACAATCACCCCGAGAAAGTTATGCGAAGCTTCATAAGATCGGCCATCAAAGGCATTGGTAAAACAACCATAGATGAATCGGTCCAAATAGTTGAAAACCGTATAGGAACTAATTGGGACAACTTAGCGATGGAAACGTTTGTCGCGACAGCCACTCAGCCCATGTTATTCATTCGCGGAGAGGCCGATCGAATGAGCACACAATCTGTTATCGATCAACTATCAGATCAAGCAAATGGGAAACGAAGCTCGCTTCGCATAGACCATGCCGATCACGATTCACTCGCCTTCTGGTTCAACGAAATCAGAGACCCTATCCTCAACTGGTTTGAGGAGACGTATTCAGGTTCTTATTACCTGCAGAACCTTTGCCTGGCTTCTTTCTGAAGTGGATAAACAGTCCCAAGCCAAACGCATAGGCTACTTCAAATATGCAGAACCACAGTAACTTCTTGGCCGTTCCATCGTCGAAGCCATAGCTGTGTAAACCCACTTGAAGTAAGTTCACCCCGAACCAGGCAACAGCCACAGTTATCGGTGTAAGAGCCAAGGCTACTGAGAAACTCAATTCCTTTAAGCGACCAGCCAGGCGACCGTGAACGACTGCCAAGAGCCATAGAACAATGAGCAACGCTCCATTTTCCTTAGGATCCCAACCCCAAAAGCGCCCCCAGGATTGGTCACCCCAGATGCCTCCAAGGATCGTTCCGAAAGTGGTGAAGAACACTGCGACCAAGGCTACGCCATAGGACACCTTGAATATGCTCAATTGCTGTTCTCGGTCGTCAGGCTTTGTGACGCGAACAAACAAATAGGCATGAGCTGCTAGTCCAGCCAACAGCGCTATAGAATAACCAATCGAAATCGTCTGAACGTGAGTCAGCAACCAGAACTTGGTATTCAATACGGCGACCAACATTTGATTGGTATCTCCATCCAGAGCATAACGCGAACCGATATAGTTCAGTATAATACCAGCAACGGATCCCAGAATAAGTCCAAGTGTATCTCGTCGAATAAATTCAATAACGACGGCCACCAGTACCAAAAATGCGGATACAAAGATAATAGACTCGTAGAGCGTACCCACCGGCGGTCGAGCCATAATATAGACCCGCATCATTATGCCGCCCATATGGATCAATAATCCAACCACCAGGCAAGCAAGTGAACCAACACTTACCCACTTGCTATTAAACATGTAGCTAAGAAGCAGCAGTAGAAAAGAAAACGTGTAAAGGAGCGTGCTTATAAGAAACAGATTAGACTTATTGTAGAACAATTCAGCATTGTAACGCACACCTGTTGTCAAAGAAGCATTGGCCGCTTCAACCAGCCCAGACACGTCAGCGAAAGGATCGTTCTTGAACGCAGCATAGATCGCTTCCAGTTCCTCGATGCGCGACGCTTCCCAATCTGAAAAGACTCGCCCATCCATGATTCCCCACACGGATGCCCAGAGACCTTCATCTTGATCTCCCTCAGGCTTTAATACCTGCAAAATATCCGCGGATTGATCTGCCATCTTGACTTGCAAGACTTGAACCAGGTCCACCATGGCACTTTCTTTCTCGTTAATATTATCGCCCGCCTGCCGGCCCTGCAGAGCCTGTAGCTCAGCTGCCAAAGCCTCGCGCGATTCCATAAACTCTCGATAAGTGTATGCTTTCCCAGCCTCTAGACCGATCGCATCGGCCAAGGCTGAATTACTGATAGTAATGTCAGCCTCCAGCGCTGTCCACGCTCTGCTAAGCGCCAGATATTGCATAACCTTGCGATAAACAACCAGAGTCTGCGTCTCGGCCCGTGTTCTAGCTTCGGGATCTTTTTCACTCAACTGCCGCAAGGATTCCATGCGTTCGTTGATAGCCTCGCTCAAGGTGCGGAACGAGTAATAGGGATCCTTCCGATTGAAACCGATGCCCAATCCAATGATCGCATCCTTTTCGTCCAGCATCCTGAACACCTTACGCTCGTAAGCTTGTTCTGGAAACAGCCACAACTCCAATAACCAATCAATGGCCGATTGCCCATTGATGGTGGGCTTACTACGATAAAGTAGCAACTGAGACCGTGCATACGTATCCAAAGGTTTGAGACGGCCTTGATCTTGAACGACCAATGCAGCCAGATCACCAGCCTTGACAGGTGACTCGTAAGATTCTCCGTGTGCAGCGAGTGCACCCAGGCAAATAATAAAGCTTAACAGAAATGTTTTCATTACGCCGAAACCTCCTTTTTGCGTTGGGACCGTACGATTAATTTTGGAACCTGGATAATCAGATGCAGAAATAGTCCTAGCGCCATAATACAACTCGAGATGTAAGGATAATTGCGCCCGGCATTCTGGACCACTTGAAGCACCGTTCCCTCATCCGAGGTCTCTTCAAAGAAGGAAAATTGATAAAAGGTGTAGTCGAGATTGCGAAGAGGTTCATTCATAGAGATCAATACCTCCCGTTTAAAATCGCCACTCACGACATTGACCAAGGAACTGTAATGAGAAGGCGTATTGGTACCCGGGTAAACTTTTTGCACGAAGTCAATCAGCTCAACAGCGAATGGTAGTTGGTAGCGCTTGTTTCGCAATTCGATCACATACTCTTTTCCGCCAGCCGTAACCACTTGAGGAACCCTCATGTGTTGAAACACCAGATAGGTGCCATCTTCATCGCCATCTAATCCTTTGATTGAGATAAGCATCCCGGCCATGTTTGTCTCATGCTCCAACTTCAGCTCTTGCTCAACGAGCTGAAACCGTTTTGCAGCACCTCGCAAATGGCTAGCAGCTTCGCCTTCGATCGGCCCCAGATCCACGTTGCGATGATAGCTCTCGAGAGTGATTGTAAATGGAAAGTCTGAATCCGAAATGACAGCGCCCTCTTCAATGTATTCATTCGAGAAAGCGATGACTGCGTCATGATCTGCAGGCGACTTGTCGATGACCGCAATTTCCAGGATGTGAAAGTCATCAAAGTAGGAACTGGTTTGACCTTCCGGAATGACCATCCGCCCTTCCTTTGAAAAGTAGGCAGTGAAAAATCCACCTAGAAGCAGCAATAGCATGCCCGAGTGAGTCACCAAGGTTCCAAATCGGTTCCACCTAAGTGGGCTCTTGAAAACCAACTTACAAAATAGGTTCACAAACATCACCGTCATGGCCAACCGACCACCTGGAAAAATCACCCACACAAACCACGAGGAGAAATATTTGTGCTGGGCCATGTAGAGCCCCACGTATTTTTGATCTATCGTTCCGAAGACCAGCAATACGATCATCCAGATCGCGGTGTAGAAAAAGATTTCCGGGGTCGCCAGGAAATCGATGAGCTTTTGTGCTCCTGATTTTGTCTTTCTGTCACTCATACGACTGGGCCTAAAGGTTTTTAAAAGCGATTGAGTTGCAGAAGGCTTCGAAATCTAGTCGTGCTTCTTCAAGGCCAGCTGCCGTAGCAGTCAACTTCGCAAAAAGAACAAATCCTGGTTGCTCGAATATCCCAGCAGCGATCGCGCTGGATGGATTGTTCGGATTGATCAAGGTGATATGCAGATACTGCTGACCCTGGACGGTGTTATGAAGGTGAGCCACTTGAGCCAGTTCCTCTGGTTCAGCTGGACCGAGACCAATCTGCCCACGCCAGCGATTGATATTCGCCATCGTTCCACCAGCTCCACCTCCGAGCTGCACCAGGGAGAAATCTCCCGTTTCACCATTCGATAATGGTATATCGTAGCTAGCAAAGCGCATGGAGGAGGCTTTCCCTTCCACCCAATTACTTGGAGTCACCCAGGTAAAAGGCAGACCCGTGTCGGTTACGGCGTCGCTACCTGCTCCGGCAGATGCCATGACATCCGCTTGAGGCACCGTGGTTTTGCTTACCTTGTATTTCTGCACCGAGGGTTCTTTTGAACAGGCGATGAAAAGCGACAGAATCACTGATACGATCGCGAACAATGCGGTATTTCTTAGTTTCATGCGGACAATAGGGCTGGAAGACGGGCCATCGGAAAAAAGGTCCCCGATTTTAGCCAGCTAAATAAGGTCACTGCCAACTGAGGAGTCAATGAAGTTAGGACGATTTTCGAAGGATTTAGCGCAACTTATTCGAGAAATAAGAAGGGGTCCCTATTTTAAATGGGTTCTACTTACGGTAAGCACTAAATAATCCTCAATATGATCATTTTAAACTAGGCTTTTGAAAAAGCTTCGTGCAAATACATAGGCCCATCATGCACTTGCGACCTGCTTGCTTGCTTTTGTCCTTACTTATCACCACGTCCTCCCTTTCGGGAATTGAAATTTTCCTGAAGAATGGCGACCGCTTACAAGGCGATCTCGTCGTCGAATCGGATGACCATATCACTTTGTGTCACCCGATCCTGGGTGAGATAGAGGTGGCGAAGAAAGACCTGGCTGAGTGGCCCATGCTCGAAAAGCCTTCCGTACCGACTATAGCCAGCTCCGGGACAAAAGCTAAGAAGCCATACACAAAGCCCAAAGCTGAGGGAACTAAGAAAGTTTCCCAACCCGAGGTGGCGAAGTCAAAGGAACCCAAAGTATTGGAGCCACAAGACCAGGAAGAGTCATCTGGAATTAAACCCATCGTGAAGAAAATACCGGTCTACGTATGGAACACCCCGAAGGAGTTAGTGGAAACCTTGAAGCGAATGAACTCTAAGGTTGGTTTTTCATTTACCGATCGAGCCAGTCGCCGTGACCAAACCGACTTCCGCTTCTTTTACAATAGTCGCTGGAAAAACGGAAAGAGCGAATACCGATTGGATTCAGATTACCGTTACAGCGAAACAGATGGTGATACGAGTGCAGATCGTTACAGCGGTATTTTTCGCTTTCGCCGACAACAGCAAAGAGATCTCTTCATCCAGGCTTCCTCCTCTTACCGGCGAGATCCTCTTCGGAAAATCAATCACATGTTCGAACAAGGCCTCGGTGGTGGTTGGAAGAAAAAGGTATCCCCTGCATTCGAATATTCAGTGGGTGGTGAAGCGGCTGTAAAGTTCGAAGACTTCAATAATGGCAGTAGCGACCTAGGGGGATTCGAGTTTCTAACTTCGGTCTTTCAGGATTCCGTTTATGACATCGGCAAGAGCTACTC
>CALJGU010000284.1 GCA_938075565.1 uncultured Opitutales bacterium
TCACGTGCCCGCATCCAATTGATATTTCCCATCACGGTGTTAATTTCACCGTTGTGAGACAGGTAGCGAAAAGGCTGAGCCAGCTTCCAAGAAGGAAAGGTGTTGGTAGAAAACCGCGAGTGGAACATCGCAAGCGCCGAAACCGTTCTTTCATCCTGCAGCTCAAGAAAATACTGACGCACCTGATCAGTCGTAAACTGACCTTTATAGCTAATGGTGCTCGAAGACATCGAAGTGATGTAGAAATCCTTCTTGGCCTTCTTGATATTCTTATGGGCGGTATGAATCGTATAGTTCCTCAGAACATATAATTTGCGCTCAAACTCCTCAGGAGTCATGCCGTCCGGCTTACCAATAAACACCTGCTCGATTTCCGGCTCGGTATCTAGCGCAGCCTGCCCGATCATCGAATTATCCTTAGGCACTACCCGGCAGCCTACCAAGGAAAGTCCCAGGTCATTGATGTGAGCAGAAAGCATCTCACGACACTTCTTACGAATTTCTTTATCGGCCGGGAAAAATACCATGCCTACGCCGTAGTCACCAGGAGCAGGCAGCTCGAATCCTCGGATTGCGCAATCTTCTACGAAAAAGTCGTGAGGAATCTGAATCAGGATTCCCGCTCCGTCGCCACTGGCTACGTCGTAACCGGTGCCACCACGGTGCTCCATATTGCAAAGCATACTCAGAGCGTTCTCCACGATTTCGTGTGATTTCTTGCCCTTCAAATTCGCCACGAATCCGATTCCACAGCTATCGTGTTCAAACTCAGACCGGTACAGTCCTTCCGGCTTATTTTTATTGTCTATCATAATTAAAAGAGTTGGCGGTTCGCTCTCCCAGGTCCCAGGTCCCAGGAGAACAGGAGATCAATTACCTCTTCTAAAAATGGGGGTATCAACGACACCACCGCCGCCGCATTTATAGAATTCGATAATTGTCCTTATTTACTCAGCTTCTGTTTCAAAAAACAAGCAGTTTAAATTAAGAGTTTCCCCTATATCTCAAGTTTCACTCTTGGAAGCATTCGAATCTCCATCGGATTCCCCTTCCACGGTTCCAGTGACCAGCGCGTATCGAACGAGCAAAATTATCCCGATCGTCAACCCGTAGCCAAGCACCCACGGCCAGGCAGGCCCGACACCGGTCGTGATGTCCGTGTCCAACACCTTGTAGTGATGAACGATCCCCACCATCGCCAGCAGTCCTCCAGCTCCCAGCCACAAGAGCATGGCAGAAAATTTTCGTTCAATGATCGCGACCATCACAGCCGCGAGAATAACCGAGGCGTAGAGCCACCCTTGCTCCAGCGCAAAGACGCCCTTGGCAAATAAAGTCCCTTTTAACGTCAGCGTTTCGAGCAGTCCTTCGGTGTAAGGCTGCGACTCTGACCCGTAGTCCAACGATCCGAGCACACGCTTGACGATCAATGCAGTAAACGCACCCAACCCCGGTATCAATCCAGCGATCACCGCGGGAGCATGAGCTCGTGGAACCGCTTGGAAAGCCTGCGAGCCAATAGTGAAGCCAATCCAAATCAAGATGGCCATTCCCGCTTCAATTGGAATGACCTGCGCCAGAAACCCAAGCGTCCCCGTAAAACAGAGTATCGCCATGAGTATGCCGTTCATCAGCGAATAAGACGGTCCTGCCCCAAGCGATTTCCATCCAGGGTGACCGATATAAATGGTTGTCGGGTAAGGTGAACCAAACAACCCAGCCAGGATTGACCCCAATCCATTTACTGCCAGCGAGGACTTGGTTTCGTAATCGTCCCCAGCTGCCGTGGCGGACTCGAGCGCTTGCAATGAACCGAGCAAGTTAATCAGCCCCATCGGCAAAATGATCGCAGCAAAGGCCAGCATCTGCTGAATTTCGACCAGTGCCTGTAGCCCATATGGGAGTGGCAGGTAGAAACCCATGGAAAGCGTGGATGGTGCCAGGTGAGCCACTGGACTCGGCATTCCCAACGCATAAGTTATCCAGGCGATCGCCGTCCCGACAATCAGCACCAACAGTCCTCCCGATAAATTCCAGCGCACCCTCACCGCTCCGTAGAGCAGATACATGGTAAGAAACAGGGTCGGCAATCCAATTGCAGGATAGGCATAAGCCCGAAAGGTGTAATCAGCTCCGATAAAAAATAAACCAACCGCGGCCAAGGCAGACAGCAAAGCAGCCCTGGGAGTAATCTTTCGCAAGGTGGGCGCAATCCAAGCCCCCACCAATTCGATCAACCCCGACCCCAGGCATGCCAGCACGCCTGCCATCCAGGCAATAGTATCGGCTTCTTCCTTACTTGCTCCGGCCGACAGCGCAATCTGCTGAGCCGGCAGCAGTATATAGAAGGTATAGAAAAAGATCGGCATGATA
Source organism: uncultured Opitutales bacterium (assembly GCA_938075565.1). Classification (GTDB taxonomy): domain Bacteria; phylum Verrucomicrobiota; class Verrucomicrobiia; order Opitutales; family UBA2995; genus UBA2995. Next base: position 2,374 of record CALJGU010000284.1, read on the forward strand.
TTAATGCCGTAGGGCAACGCCGTGTATATCCGGCCCTCCTTCTTTGCCTTATTGTTAGCCTGCCAGGCGTAGAAGAGATTTCCGAACAGCAGACCAAACCCCATCCCGGGCAATACGCGGTATACGATCATCTCTTCCGAAAAACCCAGCACCGATTGGCTGAGACTAATAATGAGTAGCAGATTAACGAAATTATTCAGCGCTAACCCGAAAAATCCGTCCCAATCACCTTTTGTTATTTTAAGCACGCTGGACAGTGTGGGTAGTTTTCCTCAATTTCAAACTAATGCTTCCAATCATCGTCTTCCATTCTGCACATACAGTGCCTCTACTCCGCTATGAAATTATTCGTTAAGGGCGACATCGACGGCTTCTTCGCCTTGGGACTCGACAACATGCTCATGCTCATTCTTATGAGTGGCCTGTGTCAGGGCTTCCTCGGATTCTCAGGAGAATTATTCTACGGCAAGATCCTGCCAGCTACCGCGATCGGTCTGATCATCGGTAATATCTATTATGCTCGTGAGGCCTTAAAGCTGGCCCGGCGAGAAAACCGAACGGATGTCTGCGCCCTGCCTTACGGAACCAGCATTCTTACGGTCGTGGTATTTGTGTTCCTCGCCATGTATCCGGTTCAACAGCTTTCATTGGCCAATGGCCTAAGCAAGGAAGAGGCCGATATCATGGCTTGGCGAGCAGGACTACTGGCCTGTTTTGCTTCCGGGTTAATCGAATTCTTCGGATCGTTTGTCGTTTACCATATTCGCCGATTTACTCCGCGTGCCGCCTTGCTCGCTACCTTGGGTGGCATCGGGTTCACCTTCATAGCGATGGACTTTGTCTTCCGCAGTTACACCTATCCTTTGGTAGGTATCGTAACCTTGGGCATCACGATGCTCATGTATTTTGGCGGGGTAAAATTCAAACTGGGCGTCCCGGTCGGTTTGGTAATTCTCGTTTTGGGAACGGCCATTGCCTGGGCTCTGCACATTTTCAAAGGCGTACCTATCGTCCCGGGTGGCGAGCTCCAGACAGACGTGATCGGCTTTCACCTACCCATCCCGGTCATCGGCGATCTCGTTGCCGCCTTTGGCCATTTGCCGCTCCTGCTTCCTGTAGTGGCTCCGATCGGCATCATCCACTTGGTGCTCTCGCTGCAACTCATCGAATCGGCCGAAGCAGCCGGCGACAAATACGAGCCCAAGTCGGCATTGGCGGTCAACGGAGCCGGAACCCTGGTTGCGGCCATGCTCGGATCTCCATTCCCCACGACCCTTTATATTGGTCATCCTGGATGGAAAGCACTCGGAGCGCGCGCCGGATACTCCGTTCTCAATGCCATATTTATGGCCGTCATCTGCCTGACCGGATTAGCCACCGTCTTTTTTTATTACATTCCGGTTGAAGCAGGTATGGCGATCCTGATCTGGATCGGTGTGTCCATGATGACCCAGTCTTTTGGAGCAAGCCCCAAGAAACATATCCCAGCTGTGGTTCTCGGTATCATTCCTCCGGTAGGTGCCTACGTCGCATTGTGTATTAAACACGCACTTTCAGCAGGCAGTATTCAAAGCGGCACTATCCTATTCGATGCATCGATTCTTCAGACCATGATCGAAGCCCGCACCTTTTTTGCCCAAGGTGTCTTCGCCATGGAGCAAGGCTACGTTTATACCTCGATGGTCCTCGCCGCATCCACCGTCTGTATTATAGAACAACAATTTCGCGCAGCAGCCGCCTGGTTTTTTGCAGCGGCCGTTCTCTCCATGGTTGGTCTTATGCACCAATACACTTTCACACCAGCCGACACCATCTCGGTATTGAAATTTGAATTCAACGACTGGTTCTGGAGTTATCTGATTGTGGCGGCCATCCTCTACGCAACGCCTTGGCTCACCAATAAAAAAGAAACCGTAGATTTTCATTAACAAATACTTCCATGGTCTCACGACCATGGCTACCTGTAGCGATGGTCAGAAGATCATCGAAAGCACGAACCAATGACCGACTCACAACTCATCGCCTTCATCGACGCTCTGCCTAAAGCCGAGCATCATCTTCACTTGGACGGCAGTCCCAACTGGCACACCATGCATGCCACCGATCCGGACCGCTTTCCCGAACCACCGCCTTCCTGGGATGCCGATTTTCGATTTGTAAACTTTGAAGCCTTCGAAGGGTACATCCGCGCTTACGCCGTTCCCTGGCTTACCAGCGCCGAACGCTTTGCCCACACCGCCCATGAAGTTCTGGAAACCAGAGCCAAGGAAAATGTGCGTTATGCCGAAGTGAGTTTTGCCGCCTTAGCGGTGGAACGTTCGGGAATCGATATCCAGGAAACGGCCAAGGCCATTCAGGACGCCTTCCCAGCTAACATGGAAACAAGACTCTATATTGGCATGCATCACAAAGCTTTTGAAACCGATCATGATGGCTACCTACATCAGATCCTGGACTGTGATGAGATCAATGGCATCGACCTTCACGGCCCAGAGGAATTTCCTCTGCGACCATGGATCAAACAATTCTGGGCTGATGCCAAGAATGCCGGCAAACTCATCAAGGCCCACGCCAGTGAGCTGACCGGTCCAACCGGTGTTCGTGAAGCGATCGAAGACCTGGGCGTGACCAAGATTCAACATGGTGTTCAAGCCGCTCTGGATCCTGCCGTGGTCAAGTTCGCTGCCGATGCTAACGCGAGTTTCGACGTCTGCCCAGTTAGCAATGTGAAACTAAAGGCCGTTCCTTCGATGGAAGAACACCCGATCATGAAACTCGAAGCCGCCGGTGTCACCTGCACTATTAACTCCGACGACCCTTTGATTTTTGGCAATGATCTGCGGGACGATTACAAAATCGTCGCCGATGTGCTTGGAGCGACTCCGGCTCAACTTGCACAATTCGCCAAGAACAGTTTTACGACCGCCGACTGGGACCAGGAGAATATCGAAGCGGCCTGCAAGGATATCGAGGCAGTCCTGAGCGAACACACAGCTGATTAATTCGTATGACTACTTCCAATACAACGGACATCCCACGTTTTGCTCCCGACACACCCGGGAACAAAGTCGACCCGCTGTACTTCAAGAACCCGACTCAAACCTTCATTCAGCCTTACCGTGAATTAGGCTCCATCTTCCGCTGTAACTTCTTTGGCAACGAACAGGTCGCCCTGGGAGGTGCAGAGGCGAACAAATTTGTGTGGGGCGATCCCGAACTCTGGGATTACTTTAAGTCCAACCGCATCTTCCGCGAACAGTTCAGTGATCGCTACCTGAACCAACTCGAAGGCGAGACTTACCTGATGAAGCGGCGACGTATCAATCAAGGGTTCAAGCCGAGCATGCTCATGACCCATGTGGGTGGGATGAGCGAGGTGGTGTTTCGCGAGATTGATAAGCTGAAAGGCGAGCCCACTGACTTCCGATTATTCTGCATGTCACTGGTTATATCCATGGTCAGTCAAGTGCTTCTACAGGAAGACCTGCCCGAAGGCATGGACCGCATCATGGCGATCAGTAATCAGGAGATGCTCAAAGCGAGCAGCATGGGTTGGAAACGCTGGCTTTGGTATTGGTACCCACCGAAGCGGTACAAACGACGTGTGATTTTCGATTACCTGGGCGACGTGATTGATCGACGGGAAAAGAGCGGCGTGGAAAAGGACGATATCCTTTCGCTCATTCTGGCAGCTCACCCCAAAGACGAGGCACCCATTCCTCGATACGAATTAATCCACGACTTGTCTCAACTCTTCATGGGCGGATCGACAACCTCCTCTATGATTATTGGCTGGGGACTCATCGAACCGCTTCACCATCCAGAATGGATGGAAGCCCTTCAAGAAGAACTAAAAGACTGGGACGGTAGCAACTTCACGAACATGGCTCCCTTCCAGAAACTCAAAGCCACCTGCCTGGAGATCGAACGCCTCCGCCCGGGTGTCCCGGTTTTTCCCCGCTTTGCAAAAAAGGATTTTGAGTGGAAAGGTCATTCAATCAAACGCGGTGAGTCGGTCTTACACCTTCACACCCTCTGCCATTTCCTCGAAGAGAACTACGAGGATCCCCTCACCTTTAATCCCCAACGCTTTCTTGATAACCCGGACCTTCCAGGCCGTGACATCCACGGCACCTACGGCGGCGGTCAGCACAAATGTGTCGGCCTCAACCTCGCCCGCGTCGCCCCACCCCTCGCCGTTGCAAATATTTTGAAACACTACGATCTTGAATTCACCCCCGAGCCCTCAGGCAAAGAACAGTATCTATCGGTTACCGCTCCCAGGGAAAACTTGATGGTTCGTTTCATCCCGAAAAAGTAACCCGTGCCCGAAGAATACAATGAGGCCGTTGCAGAGCATTACGCTGCATTCAGGCCTCCACTCCATCTGCTGATTCTAAAGAAGCTGTTCAAGCCGGGAGAACGACTTCAATCGGGTTTGGATATCGGCTGCGGCACCGGTTACTCAGCCATCGCATTAAGCGACTACTGCGATCAGGTGATCGGAATCGACCCCAGTAAGTCGATGATTCAGCAAGCTGTCGAACATCCGTCTATAGAATATATCCATGGAAAGGAAGACCAACTAGTCGACCTGGCCTCTGAATCCATCGATATTGTCACCTTTGCTGGTTCCCTCTTTTACGCGAAGAATCTCAAACTCTACCAAAACCTATTGAGAATCCTTAAACCTAAAGGAGCCGTAGTGGTTTACGATTTCGAAATTCTCCTTGATAGCGCACTTAAACTACTCGGTCTCCAACTTAATTCCATTGAGTCCGATTACAAATTCATCGTCGACCTATCAGATTGAGATCAACTTACAGTCAAGCTCTCGAAAGTCGAACACATCGAACTCACCTTCTCCCCTAAAGAAATCTCCCACATCCTACTCGCTGATTCCAATATCTATAAACGCATAGCAGATCACCTCAACCAGGCAGAGCCCTACCCTCACTTGGTTGATCATTTCCAGCGTCTATCAGAACAACACACCCTCACGGCTAAGCTCCACTACTCGAAATTCAAAAGAACATAGCACAGTACTCCTCCTCGTCCTCCTACTTTATTCTCCCGCTGGGACGCTGAGGCGCAGGGAGCTAGCAACAGCGTACTAAGTCTCTCACCAAGGCATGGGGGCACAAAGTTTTTCTTGGTGCTCAATCACGCTAAATTTGCGCTTAACAAAAACACGTCACTACTAGTCTTCGTGTCCTCCGTGGTAAAACTACGTCGTTTAAGTCACTCGCCCCGCGCCCTTCGCCCCACGCCCCGTCTCCTACTCGTCGGGGAGAAAGGGATGCGGTATCTTTAGCTTGTGACGATCGAGGATGGCGTCGACGACTTCCAAAGTGGAGTCGTTGACCCAGCCATAGCCGCCGACGGCATTTTCATTGGCGTATTTGGCGTTGCGCGCTCCGCAAAGAACGTGGGTGATGGTGGGGTGAGAAACGGTCCAGCTGATGACGAGCTGGGGTAAAGTCATATTGAGATTGGCGGCTACTCGGCGCAGTTCTTCTAGCATGAGTGAAACCTTGCGACGGTTTTCCACAGTAAAGCGTGGACTCCAGGATCGGTTGTCATCCGCAGCGAATTCTCGGTCAGGGCCCAAGGCGCCGCTGAGTAAACCCATCGCTAGGGGTGAGTATGCAAGAACAGCGACATTGGCTTCGCGCGCTTTTGGAAATAAACCGGTCTCATGCCTGCGATCGATCATGCTGAACATTTCCTGAACACAGCTGATCGCTCCTGCGGCTTGGTAGGTATCGAGTTCACCCTCCGAAACATTACTCACTCCGATGGCGCGAATCTTACCGGCCTCCTTTTGCTTAAGGAGCTCGGCCATGGTATCTTCAATCGCTGTGGTCTGGGTCTGCCAATGCGTATGATAAAGATCAATGTAGTCAGTGCGCAGTCGCCGGAGCGATTCCTCCAGTTCTAAACGGATACTTTCCGGGCTGAGGCATTTATAGATCTTGTTGCCTGCTCCGTCTTCAAAATTGAACTCCCCTACCTCGACGTTCCAACGCAAACCGCATTTGGAACTGAGTATGACTTCGTCCCGACGACCTACCAGAGCTTCTCCCACTAATTCCTCGGCATGACCGAAACCGTAAATCGGTGCCGTATCGATGAAGTTGATACCCGAATCAATAGATTCGTGAATAGCCTCAATGGATTCAGCCTTGTCAGTTTGCCCCCAACCATCGCCTCCGATGGCCCAAGTTCCAAGTGCTACGACCGAGGCTTCGATGCCAGAGTCACCTAAAGTTTTTTTCAATACGCTTGCCATGTGAGGTATTCAGACTGTTTTTATTGGTTGTGGACCGGCAAGTAGTTTTCTTGGAGAAATCACCTGCCAGAATCAATTTCGAGAATTTGGACCTTATTTGAACCACGTAATATGGAAAGCGAAATCAAACCATCACTCATAGAAGCCGCGTTAGGCAAAAAATCGGCCTTGATCCTAGGCATAGGAGGTGGAGGCGATGTCATTCAGGGCATTCCTGTGGCACGCCTACTGAAACAGCTCGGGCTAGAAAAAGTATATCTAGGAGGCGTCGCCTGCTCGTGGTGGACGCCGGATGGTAATCCTCTCTCGGAAACCTGGGGCACAGCGGTGATGGGGCCAACGCTCTATAATGTGCAGGATCTAAGTCCGGCTGAGTCATTGGAAGCGCAGATCGTTGAGGTAAGCTCAGAATCTACACTGGAAGGCCGCGTGCCATGCGAATCCGCTTTGGCAGAGACATTGCCAGGTGACGTCATTTTTGTGGCCGGACTGACCGGTGGCTCTCAGGGACTGGCAGACAGCTTGAAGGCTCTTGTAGAACGTGAGGGCATCGATCTCGTCGTGGGTGTCGATATCGGCTCAGATACATTTTATGATGGCAAGAACGCCATGCCAGCCAAGACCTCATTGGTCGATTTTATCAGCATGGGTGCCATTCTGGAACTTGATATACCCATTTTTTATGGAGTGGCTGGATACGGCGCTGATGGAGAAATGCCGCTGGAAGAGCTGGACGAACGCGTGCAACGTGTGATGGCCGCTGGAGGATACGTCGGTGCTCATGGACTCACACAAGGTGATGTGGCCGCCATGGAAGAAGCGTGTGAACTTTACGGTGATCCGGTAGAACCTATTTCCTGGCGTGCAGCCAAGGGAGACCATGGCTGGAAGAATGTCTGGACCCACGGTCCCTGGGGTACCGCTGTCAAGGTAACGCCCCTGGCAGGAGTGATGTTGTTCTTTGATCCGAAGACGATGGCCGAAGTAAATTCAACCGGGATCCTGGCAATTCAGAAATCGACTAGTCTGGCGGAAGCCGAAGCCATTTTCAAAGAAGAGCTGAATCAGTATCCGGAATCAAAGCTGCACCCCACGATCGAGTTTTTCCCAGAGGAGGGCTAGCAAATATAGCTCGCAAAACCTCAGAGACCTTCCAGGTCGCTGAGCCAATGCAGAATGTTTAATAGAAATTGCTGATTCTGTTCTGCAAAAGGGGCCGCCATACCCATGCGACGTTTTTGCCGCGCTGAGAATTGAGCCGAAAAGGAAGCTGCTTCACCAAAAACTGCTATCCTTCCCTCTCCCACCTCCATGATGGCACCCTGACACCAACCGGAAACATCTAACACATTGGTTCCGTCGACAAACTCCCAGGCTTTTACGGGCTCCTTGGAA
>CALJGU010000285.1 GCA_938075565.1 uncultured Opitutales bacterium
GGCGTGGAGATTGTTTCGCCAAGCTTCATGAATCAGCGGGTTCAGAAAGAGGGCGTTACTTTTATTCCTGATGCCAAGGTGACACAGCCTGCGAAAAGGAAAGAGGAAAAGAAGGCTGCAGAAGAGATTGTTTTCGACAAGGCTGAGGAAGCTGCCGCACAAGCTTCTGAAGAGAAAGAAAAATCCAAAGAGGATAATCCCGAAGTTTAACTTTCTCTGACGATACGCACGTCGCTTTGTGGGAAAGGGATGCCGATATTGGCAGCCTTTAGCGCTTTGAATACGGCGAGGTTAGCTCTGTAAATAGCCTTGTGGTAATCGGCCGTCGGTACCCAGTAGCGGTAGCCAATGTTGATAGATGAATCGGCAAATTCTTCAATGCCTACTTCGGGCTCGTTTTCCCGATGGATACCCTCTGTTTCAGACAGTGCTTTTTGTATGGCCTGGATGGCAACTTCGGGATCCGCTTCGTATTCAATTCCGACTACGCCTTCAGCAACGCGACATTCGTAGGAGTTGCTGAGGATCTCACCTAGGACGCGACGATTGGGGATGGTTATTAACTCCCCATCTTCTGCCTTCAGCTGGGTGTATCCTAAATGGATGCCATCAACCAAGCCGGTAACCGCGCCGCGCTCATCCAGAATCGTCAGCGTGTCATCTATGGTGAAGGGTCTTGTGATAATGAGAACAATACCCGCCCCGTAGTTTGAAATAGGGCCTTGAACAGCTAAACTTAAACCCAAGGCACCCGCACCCAAAAGAGCTACAAAGGGGGCGATTTCTATCCCCAGTTTTTTGAGTGCAATGACAACGAAGATTACGACAACTAGAAGTTTCGTAACGCCGGCGAAGAACCGTTCCAGTGTAATATCTATATTTCTCTTTTTGCAGATTTTGGTGACTACACGGCCGAGCATTCCGCCGACGATGAATCCTACAATGAGAATTATTATACCACCTATAATCTGGAAGCTGTAGTTTACGAAAAACTCAATTACGGTGTCTAAAATCTTCTGAAGTTGATCAATTTCCTCGTTCACAAGTTCTTATTGTAGAGTTAGTCGTGGGTTTGCCAAGGAAAAGTACTTCTCCGCGGAAGATGTTTTAATCTTTTTATTCTGTCCGACTTGAAGAATCTGATTTTTGGGTAATGCTGAATGCATGAATATGACGAGCCTTCGACCTCTGAAGGTATTCTTCCTCGTAGCGTCTATACTTGGATTCCTTCTGATAAATCTTCCGTTTCTCTATTACTTCTCGTTTGAGAAGCTGATCTACAATGCAGCTATGGGGAATCCTGTGGCTCTGGTGTTTATCGCAGAAGCCTTCCTGCTTATGTTTCTGTTCGCGTTTCTGATTGCGAAGCTTCGTTGGAAACGACCGGGATGGGTGCTGTTTATCGTATTTTCCATTCTCGGGAGTATGGCTTTCGCTGTTCCATTTATACTCTACTTGCATCTCAGAAAAGAGGGAGTTGAATAAGTGGTCTGTTTGGTGGTTAATTAGGGTCATATGGCTGACGACACACTCTCAATTTCTGAGGAGCTACTTCTCCTCGCGATGGACGACGAAAAAGGAAAACTGGTTAGTCCATTCATGGGCGGTTTGGCTTATACACAGGCAGGGGCGGTTCTTTTCGAACTGATACTCATGGGTAAGATTGAGATTGAGGATGATAAAATTGTGACTTGGCCCGTTCAACCGATGGGAGATCCCATCTTTGATATGGCCATTGCCCGGTTCGCGAAGAAGAACGCTGTCAAGAAACTCGGCTATTGGATTGGTCGATTGAGTAAAGATTCGAGGAAGATAAAGCAGATCCTTATCGAGAAACTGATCTCCCTGGGAGCACTCCGAAAAGAAGAGCGTCAATTTCTTTGGACTTTTAAATACAATCGTTATCCGACTGATGACTCTCGCATCGAGGATCGAATTCGCATGCGTGTTTTTGAGGGACTCTTTGGCGAGGGGACGATCGATTCACGGGATTACGTTTTGCTTACGCTTATCGGTACCGCCAAGCTTGAAAAAGTAGTCTTTCCTGAAGACCAGGCAAAGGAAGCCAAAAAGCTCATTGCTGATCTAAAGAGAGATGACGCGATCGGGTCCGCTATATCCTCTGCCATCGTAAGGCTTGAGGCTGCGATGACGGCCGCAATCGTAGCCTCGGTGGCAGCGTCTGCTGCAGGTTCTTAAAATCGGTCTAGATCTAGGAGGCCCACCGGTTAGTTTTCTGGGTGTATCGTCCGCAGTGAAAGTTGCTCCTACAAATACGCTGCAATAAAGTCGACTAGTCCAGTCGGGTAGAGTCCCAATCCAACGACTAGAACGGCCAAAACGATCAGGCCCAGGCCTTCGAACTTGCCCACTTGGATGGGAGAAAGCGTAGGATTGTCATCTGATACGAGGAAAGCCTTCAGCACCTTGACGTAGTAAAATAGTGATACCGCCGACATCATGAGTGCCACTGCAATGAGCCAGTAGAAACCTTCATTCCAAGCTGCGATCTCTGATTGCGATCCTATCGCAGCCATAAAGAGATAGAGTTTTCCAAAGAAGCCGGACAATGGCGGGATCCCTGCCAGCGACAGAATAAAAATCATGAATAACAGACTCAGTCGTGGATTTTGTTTCCAGCACCCATTGAAGTCATCGATGTTAGCTTCACGACCCAGTCGATCGTTGATGATACCGATAATGGCAAATGCTCCGAGGGTCGCGCAGGAATAGATGACGGTATAAAATAGGATGGAAACGTATCCTTCCTTGTTCGCGCTGAGTAGCCCGATAAGGATGTAACCCGCGTGAGCCACACTTGAATAGGCGAGCATTCGTTTGACGCAGGTCTGTCGGAGAGCTCCGATATTTCCCAGGACCATACTAACAACTGAAACCACTACCAGACCGGTGATCAGAGTATCTCGATGACTGGAGTGCTCCAATACCGGACCAAACAATTGAATGAGCACAAAGAAGCTGGCGATCTTTGAACCGGTAGCGATCCAGGCAGCGACAGGAACGGGTGCGCACTGATAAGTATCGGGTGCCCACAGGTGAAATGGGGCGGCAGCGATTTTAAAACCAAGCCCCACCACTATACCTGTTGCTGCGATCAATAGATAGCTGGCCGGTGCTTGCCCTGATTGGAGGGCTGCCGCGATGTCGGCAAAGTTTAAGGCATGCGTTGCTCCGTAAAGATAGCTCAGGCCATAAAGGAGAAAGGCGGATGAGACTCCTCCGATGGCAAAATACTTAACACCCGCTTCGACCGAAAAATCTTTTCTGTTTTGGAAGGCAGTAAGTCCGTAGAGGCTCAGCGAGATCAGTTCGAGCGCCACAAAGAACATGATCAGGTTCTGGGCTGTAATGACAAAGCCCATACCAAGGGTGCTCAGTAAAATTAGACCAAAATACTCACTGACATGTTTATTGGGGACCTGGGGTTTGGCAAATTGGATGACAAACAAGGCCAGAACGAAAACCAATGCTTTGAATCCCAGTGTGAGTGGTGTCAGCACGATTTGTCCGTCCCAAGTGGATGGTGCTTCGGTCGTGCAGCAGGCACCGCAGTATTGCCAGATGACTCCAGCCAGTCCGAGCAGCAGTGCGATCGAGGAAAGTGTCGCTGCCTTATTGGCTCGGGTCGTCAGATCCTTGTCTTTGAACTTGGTGTAGTCATAGCCGAGAGCCAGGAACATGCCCAGGACAACAATCAGCTCCGGCAGGGTGGCGAAAAATAGTTCTGAATAGCTCATCTCAGATACTTATTTGGCGGCTGTGGCTAGTGCTTCCAAGATCGGAGCTAGGCTCGGTTCCAGGATTACAGTTAATAAATTGGGGTAGATGCCGATCGCTACGGCAAACAACAATAGAATGCCACAACCCGCTCGTTCGGCGACGGTCATCGGCGCGTAAACCTCATTTGGATTGTTCGCTGGCGATGACCTGAAAAAGGCTTCGTGGATTTTGACCAAGGTATAAGTGAAAGTGGCGAGTATGCCGAACCCGGTCAGTATGATGATCCAGATGGAGAACTGTCCTTGGTGCCACGTGCCGATGAGGACGTGCAGTTCGGAAACAAAGCCACTGAATCCAGGTAATCCCATGGATGCCAATCCAGCTAGGATGAACACCCAGCAGATGCCTGGCATGCGCTGCATCAAGTTGTGGAATTGATCCAACTGTCTGGTGTGAGTGCGTGAGTAAATAACTGTTCCGACGATGGCGAAGAGCAGGGCCCCAATGATGCCGTGCGAGAACATTTGTAAAGAGGCACCCATAAGGCCGACTTCATTTAAGGTCGCCAGTCCCAACAGGACAAAGCCCATGTGACTTACACTCGAGTAACCGATTACGTATTTAAAATCTTTCTGCACTAGGGCGATGAGTGCGCCATAGACGATATTGATGACTGCGATCCAGCCCACAATGGGCGCCCAGTGAATAGCTCCTTCTGGTAAGAGGCCGATAGCAACGCGGAGGCATCCGTAAGCCCCCAGTTTCATCACAACGCCTGCCAACAACATGGAAGCTGCAGTGGGTGCTGCAACGTGACCGGTCGGAGCCCAGGTGTGGAATGGCCACATGCCGGCTAGTATTCCAAATCCGATAAATAGGATGGGAAATACAACGACTTGAAATTGCGTGGAGAAGTCTCCGTTTGCCATCAGTTCTAGTAGATCAAAGGTATTTAACCCTGAGCCGAAGTAGAGGGCAATCAGTCCCAATAAAGCAACGGCCGAACCTACAAACGAATACAGCACCAGCTTCATCGCAGCGTAGGTCTTCTTTCCACTTCCCCAGATCGCGATGATGAAATACTTGGGGACGATAGCGATTTCGTAGAAGACAAAGAGGAGGAACAAGTCGAGTGACAGGAATACGCCAAATACCCCGCCGATTAGCGCAAAATAGTAAGCGTAGAATTGGTTAGGCCTGTCATTTAACTCCCAGGAAAAGAGTACTCCGCAAATGGCGATCAGTCCGGTTAGAATCAATAAGCTGATACTGAGCCCATCGACCCCGATTTTGAACTTCGCACCAATGGCCGGAATCCAGGCCAGGTCGATGACTTGTTGGAAAACGGCCGAACCAGCATTGAGGTATTGAAAGTAACAGGCTACTGCTGCGCCAAAGGAAGACACCGCCACAAGCAATGCCAGGTTGCGGATCAGTTTATTATTCTTGGCCGGAATAAAACCTATTACCGCGGCACCGAGGAAGCTGATAATGACTGTAAGAAAAGCGATCATCTAGCCGGCGAGTAAGGTGCTGAGGGTTTCAATAAATCGGTTACTCAAATTGAGCCAGGTCGTTGGGTAAACGCCGATACACACCGTCAAAACGAGGAGTGGAGAAATGACCATGACTTCCCTGATGGAGATTTCTTTCAAATCACCATGCGTATCGTGAGCTTGGCCGGTGAAGATCCGTTGAATGATCGTCAGGAGAAAAATTGCGGTGGCTAACAAAGCGAGCAGAGCGATCGCAGTATGGATCGGTGTTAGGGCGAAGGCTCCAGAGAAGATAAGAATCTCCGCTGCGAATCCAGCGAGGAACGGAAGTCCCAAAGACGAGAATACCAGGAAGCCGAACACAAAAGCGTACCGTGGCATAATAGCCCCGAGTCCGCCAAAATCTTGAATGTCTCGCGAGCCGCCCACATCCTCAAGTTTACCAGCTATGTAGAATAAGCCAGCTGCTCCAACACCGTGAGCAAACATCTGGAGCATGGCTCCTTGCATGGCGATGGCTGGAGCATTGATCTTGTCGATCCCGTTTGCTGCACCCACTGCGAAGATGGCAAACATGCAGTAAGCGACGTGATTGAGTGATGAGTAGGCCAACACCTTTTTAATGTCGGTTTGCCTCAAGGCCAGGAAAGCACCCCAGATAATCGTGATGAGCGCAACATTCAGTAAAATGTCTGAGTGCTCCCGAATGCCTTCCGGAAAGATGGGCACTACCAGTCTCAGGAAACCATAAACGCCCATCTTAGACATGACGCCGGTCAAAACCATGCTAACCGGAACCGGTGCTTCCGCATAGGCGGGTGCCTGCCAGGAGTGTAATGGAAAGAGCGGTACCTTCACCCAGAGTCCGAGCATAACGGCGAGGAAGATCCAGCCATACCAGTCACCCAGTTTACTGCTCACCACTCCATCCGCGGCGAGCTGCCTTAGCTCGATAAAATCAAAGCTTCCTGTTTTCAAATAAAGGAAGAGCATCCCCAGGAGCATGGCCACTGAACCGAGCACCGTGAAAATGAAGAAACTGATAGCTGCTTTGTGACGTCCATTTCCGCCGTAGAGTTTGATGAGGAAAAAGGCGGGGACCAGAGCGGCTTCCCAGAAAATAAACCAGTGGAAAAAGTTAAGTGCTGTGAACGCTCCGTAGAGGGCGGTGAACTGAATGAGGAGCAGGCTGAAGTAGGTATTTGCCTTATCTTTGATCTTCCAGGATGCCAGAACAATGATGGGCGACAGGATGGCGACGAGTAGAATCAGCAACGCGTTCAATCCATCAATACCCACATAGTAATCTACGCCGATGGAGGGGATCCATTCATACTTCTCAACGAATTGCAGGCCTTCTTCCAGATTGAAACCGATGACTACATAGATGGCCAGTAGACTGGAAATTAGACTACCAACCAGCGCGATGGGTTTACTCACACGGCCAGCTCCTGGCAGAAGCAATATCGCCAGGGCTGCAAGAACTGGTATGAATGTAATCGCGGTAATCATCGGGCAAGTAGCAGGAAGAGAATTCCGATCACCACGGCGCCAGCTGTGACGATTCGTAGGTAACCCTGAAGGAAACCATTCTGGATAAAGGCGTTAATCTGGCTGCTTTCGTAAATGCGTTTGCAGGTCCCATCGAATGAGACCTGATCAATGAGTTTCTTGTCGATCGTTCCTGAAAAGAACTGCCCGATCATCGAAACGATCGCGGTTGCGACGACCACCATGATATAGATCAGTCCTTCAATCGCTGAGATCGCTTTGGCTAGTGCACCCCACAATTTGAAAGCAGTGAGTTGGTAAAGTTCATCAGCATAGAGTCGATTCTCCAACCATCCATAAGGTGTTGTCATGAGACGCTTCACTGGATCCACATCGTCGATGCCCATCTTCGCTCGCGCGTAGACCAGGAGGCCAAGGCTGATACCACCGAGTGCAATGATCCAACTGATGATAACTACGGTGGAGTTGTGTTGATGCACGTGCACACCGGACAAGTAATCCAGAACATGGTAGAAATGCTCGCTCACATAACCCAGCAGCAACGCAAACACAGCGAGGATGACGAGTGGCACCGTCATTAAAGGAGGGCTCTCATGGACATGTCCTTCCCCTCGGTATTTTCCGAGGAAAACATAACAACACTGACGCGTCATGTAGAAGGCAGTGAGCAGGGATGCAAATGCGCTGATCCAGAAAACGGTTTTGTTGGCTTCCCAGGCACTGAGTAAAATTTGGTCCTTACTGAAGTAACCGCTGGTGAATGGAAATGCGCACAGAGCGATAGTTCCGGCCAAGTATGCCAGGCTGGAAATCTTCATCTTGCTGAACACGCCACCCATAAGGCGGATGTCCTGTTCGTCACCACAACCGTGGATGATTGAGCCCGCACCCAGGAAGAGAAGTGCTTTAAAAAATGCGTGGGTCAGCAAGTGGAACATACCGATCGATACACCACCGTCTTGAATGGCAAGTCCTCCAGCTCCCAGACCAACCATCATCAACCCGAGTTGACTCACAGTCGAGTAAGCGAGGATGCGTTTGATATCGTATTGAGCGATGGCGATGAGGGCCGCAAACAGGGCCGTGAGTCCGCCGATCCAGATTACGATTTCAAGAGCCGCCGTATCGGCCAGGAAAAGTGGAAAAGCCCTGGCCACCAAAAATACACCAGCTGCAACCATCGTGGCCGCGTGGATGAGTGCAGAGACGGGAGTGGGACCTTCCATCGCATCGGGTAACCACACATGTAGTGGAAGCTGACCGGATTTACCAACGGCTCCGATGAATAGAAAGACCGCAATGACTCCAGCTCCATTGAGGCCCCACAGGACGTTGGTGTTGCTGGCAAGTGCAGCAATCGTGCTGCTTTCCAGTATACCGACACCCCCATCGAAGAAGAGGAAAGTGCCAGTCGCTTTAAAGGCCCAGAGCAGGCCAATGAGAAATCCAAGGTCACCAATCCGGGTAGTAATAAATGCTTTTTTGGCTGCGGCTGCAGCGGACGGCTTGTGAAACCAGAAACCGATGAGTAGGTAAGAGGCGAGTCCCACGATCTCCCAGAACATGAAGAGCATCAACACGCTGTTGGCGACTACCAGTCCGAGCATACCCACCATGAAAATCGACAGGTAGCAGAAGAAGCGACCCATGCGCTCGTCTTGGCTCATGTAGCTGGCCGAATAAATAAAGATCAGCAGGCCAATGAAGCTCACCATGGCGAGCATCGAACCGGTCAGTGAGTTGAGAACGACGCCGAACTCAAGGTTGACGCCTGCGATTTGTATCCAGGTAAAATTGTGTGTGAGGGTGTGAGCCTCATGACCCCAGGTGCCGGCAAAGGCTTTTAGAGAGAACCCTAAAGAAACCGTGAGAGCGGCGATTGCCACCATGGCCGACACCTTGCCCGAAGGTTTGAGCAAAGCCAGTACGACCCCGGCGATCAGTGGACAAATCGGTATCCACATCAGCCAGCCTACAGAATCTGAGAAGTCGAACAGGTTCATTCTTTGAGGCCCTGAATCTGCTCCAGGTCGATGGTTTGATAGTGACGGAAGATGGCGAGTACCAGTGCAAGTCCGAGCGCTGCTTCAGTCGCTGCGATTGCAATGGTGAATAAGGTAAACAAGGGGCCGTGCATCAACTCTGGGTTCGGGCTGAAATGCCAGAACGCAATGAGATTCAAGTTGGCGGCGTTCAGCATAATTTCCAGGCAGATCAACATGATGATGATATGCCGTCGCGTAAGCGCACCTACCAAGCCAATCGAAAAGAGAATGGCTGAGAGGATCAGGAAATGATTAAGCGTGAGTTCCAAGTTAGTTGTTTAAAATAGTAGGTTTAACTGTCCGTCGTTTCGCTCGCACTGCTAGCTGCAACCACGGCACCCACAAGACCTGCAGTAAGCAGGAGTGCGATGACGCCAACGGAGGCAAAGTAAGGGTCCATCAGGGCGAGTCCGAGTTCTTTAACGGAGGGATCGAAATTTGAGAGTGAGGATTCGGCCGTGTTTCCGGCACGTGTGATCAGAGGAATAAGCACGCCAAACAATAGAGCTGCTACAGCGACTCCACCCCAAACCCAACCACGTGAGCGGACAGTGCGGGTCGGATCGCCCATGACTTTCGTCGTGAGCATGATGGCGAATAGCATCAGAATACCCACGGAGCCGATATATACCAGGATCTGAACGGCTGCGATAAACTCAGCTATTAATAGTAGAAAGAGTCCCGCGATGGCGGAGAAAAAGAGCAATACCGAGAAGACGGCGTGAATCACATTGCGCAACGTAATCGCTAGAACTCCTCCGAGAACGGCCACCGCAGCTAACATGAAGAATGCAATGCTCATTCTGCGTACTGGTAGACCCGCTTCCCTTTGAGCAGTGGTGATTTGTTAAGACGACTGAGACCTTTGGCTGCTAGTTGCAATGCACCGAAACCAAAGATCCATCCACCAATGAGTGCAACCCAGGTGCCCCATTGTTGTTCAGCAAAGTAGTAAAAGCCGGCTACGAAGATATTGAGAATCGCAAGTGGCATGAGGAACTTCCAGGCGTAGCCCATCAACTGGTCGACCCGAAGCCTTGGCAGGGTTCCGCGAATCCAGATCATTACGGCAAACAGGCTGAAGAGTTTGATGACAAACCAGGGGAGTCCCGATAGGATGGGTCCACTCCAGCCGCCGAGGAAAAGTGTAACCGCGATGCCGGCGATAGCGAAGGCGCTGATATACTCAGCAATAAAGAAAATGGCGTATTTGAATCCCGAATACTCGGTAAGATGACCGGCAATGATTTCGGAGTCTGCTTCTGGTAAGTCGAAGGGTGAGCGATTGGCTTCGGCGAGCGCGGCTACGAAAAAGAAAATGAAGCCTGCGAAACCCCAGGGCTTAAAAATGTGCCAACCAAGGATCTGTCCGAAAAATTCTTTAACCACGTCGCCACTGCCGACCCAACCAGATATTTGTTGGGAGGCGACAATCACTTGTCCGTTTAAGGAACCAGCAATCATAATCACCGTTACAGCTGATAGGACCAACGGGATTTCATAGCTGATCATTTGGGCTACGGCCCGCATACCTCCCAGCAGAGAATACTTATTGCGCGATGACCAACCCGCCATAAAGACGGCAATCGTATTCATTGATCCTATGGCAAAGAAAAAGAGAATCGCGGAATCCAATGGGAGGGCGTTGAGGCCGTCTCCAACCGGTAGGAAACCAATAGCGATCATGGCAGGAACCATCAACATGACTGGGGCCAGGAGATGAAATAACTTATCTGACTCTTCTGGGACGATGTCCTCTTTCAGAAGCATCTTAATCCCATCCGCCATGGGTTGGAGTAATCCAAAGATCCCGACTCGATTGGGACCGGGTCGGTTTTGAATGCGCGCTAGTCCTTTACGTTCCAACCAAGTAGAGAAGGCAAACGCCCCCATAAAGGACAGCATGAGTGGCAGCGTGTATAACAATATCTGGACCACGAGCTTGAGCAACGGGTACTCATCAAAGAAGCCGACCACCCAATGGCCGAGTTCAATGATTTTGTGGTCGATAAAGTTGTTCATGCTAAATGCCTAAGAAGCACTATTAGGTAGGGCGCGATCGCCGAGCGCGCCGTCGTACATTGTGGAGCGGACCGCTCGGCGATCGGTCCCTACCTTTAAGTGGATGGATAAATTTAAAATCATTCTTTTTTCTCAGGCTCTTCCGGAGTTTCTTCCTCGGCCTTTGGCTCGGGAGCAGCGTCTGCTTGCTTTGCTTCCGGTTCTGTTGGGCTCTCAGCTGTGGGTGCAGTTTCAGCCGGTGCGGCTTCCGCCTTGGGTGCCTCAGTTTCCGCTACTTTGTTTTCAGTGGCTGGTGCAGCTTCCTCAGCTGCCGTTGCTTCTTCTGCCGCTTTCTTTTCCGCAGCCGCCTTCTTTGCTTCGGCCGCTTTGCGTGCTTTTTCTTCGCGTTCCTTTTTCTTGGCCGCGGCTTCTGCTTCTTTGGCTACGATCCGGTCGTCAGTTTCCTGAGCTTCCAGCGGGTGAATCTCGTGGTAGTACTCGTTGGACCTGAGCAATTCGTCGCGATTTAGAAGCAGGCCTTCAAAACGGTTTTCGTTGGAGAGTTCGAATTCACTATCCATGCGAATGGATTCAAAAGGGCAAACTTCCACACAGAGTTGGCAGCTCATACAGACGGATGAGTCGATATCAAAGACCGCCGGCCGCTTGATCGGCTTTCCGTTCTCGTCCTTATCTTTAATAATATAGATACACTGAGGAGGGCAGGCCTTTTCGCACAAGGTGCATGCTGTGCAGCGCATGCCATCGATGGGATCGTCGCCATCGAAGACAAGAAAAGGGATATTGCGGGTAAATTGATTAACCGTCGATTTCTCCTCTGGGTATTGGACGGTGGGTAGGCGATCTTTCTTATAATAGCTTTGAAAGAAGTTTTTGGCGGTTACGGCCATTCCCTGAAGTATGCCTTTTGCTAGTAAACTCATGATCGAATAACAGTTTAGCCGGTACTAACGGTCTACCTCTCCCAGGACGATGTCGATGCTTCCGAGGATGATCACGGCATCAGCGACTTTGTGACCGATGCACATGTGGCGCAAGGCGGTCAGGTTGATGAAGGAGGGTGGGCGAACTTTAAAACGATAGGGATTGGTGCTTCCATCGGCTACCAGGTAAAAGCCAAGTTCGCCTTTGGGGGATTCGATGCGGCCATAGACCTCAGTTCCCGCAGCGGGTTTGAAGACCCGGGGCACTTTCCCAATGATGTCTCCGTCGGGAAGATCTTTCATGGCCTGATTGAGGATCTTGATACTCTCACGCATTTCGAGCATGCGAATCATGAATCGATCGTAGCAATCACCGTGCGCTCCAAGGGGAACCTTAAAGTCGAAGCGGTCATAGATGCCGTATTTGTCGACCTTGCGGAGGTCGTAATTGACTCCACTGGCCCGCAACATGGGACCGGTGATACTGAAATTGGTAGCTTCCTCTGCGGTGAGCACTCCGACGTTTTGTGATCGAGTGATGACGATCTCGTTTTCATTGAGCAGTGTTTCATACTCATCGAGGAAGGCTGGAAACTTATCGACGATGCGTTTGCATTCCTCGAGCCAGCCGTCAGGCAGGTCGCAGCGAACGCCTCCAAAGCGCATGTAGTTTACCATCATGCGTGCACCACTGAGCGTTTCAAAGAGGTCGAGTATCTTTTCTCTCTCTCTCAAAGCGTAAAGGAGTGGGGTGCCCAGGGCTCCCAGATCGTTGATGAAAAATCCAATGAGCAGGCAGTGATTCACCAACCGGGTCAGCTCAGCGCAAATGATACGAATGTATTGCGCTCGTTCAGGAACTTCCACTTCCAGCATTTTCTCAAGAGAAAGTGCATAGGCCCAATTATTGGTCATACCGCAAAGGTAATCGAGGCGATCGGTAAAGGGCATGGATCCTGGGTAGGGGATGTCCTCGGCGAGTTTCTCGTGATTGCGGTGCAGGTATCCGAAAATGGGTTTCAAATCGACGACCGTTTCGCCATCCAGTTTGAGGTCCATGCGGAAAACCCCGTGAGTGGATGGGTGATGAGGCCCCATTGCGATTTCCAGAATATCTGCTCCGAGATCGTCTTTACTCAGATTGAATCCGCGTGCTGGCATGGTTTCGGTACTCATGCTTCCTGGCCTTCCCGTTCTTTTTCCCGCTCTTGAGCGCGCTCAATGACGTCATCGTGCGGAGTCGGCTCGTAATCATAATCGTTGGGCGGTGTGTAATCCTTCCGCATCGGGTGGTGCTCAAAATTGTCCCACATGAGGATGCGTCGGAGGTCCGGGTGATCCGTGAAATTAATACCGAAAAGATCAAAAACTTCCCGTTCCATCAAATCGGCCCCTCTATATATAGGAGTCAGAGAAGTTACCGTTGAATTTTCTCGAGACATGACCCGTTGTTTCAGAACCAACGGCCCGATCTTTTTCTCCATGGAATAAAAATGATAAACCACCTCCATCTTTTCAGGATGCTGGGTGACTGTGATTTCCATTTTGCCCTCTTCATTGCGGGCTTTGGTCTTCACTTCCTTTGCGGGGTAGTCGACTCCACTGACGCAGCTGAGAAAATCAAGACGCATCTCGGGATGCTCTTTTAGCCAAGTGACAACTTCGACGGCTTTTTCAGGCGGCACGATCAGGCTTTGGGTGTCTTCCTCCCATTCCAAATCGGGAAATTGCGTGAGTATGGCCTCGTGGTTGATCTCCATTATTCGCAACCGTCCTCCACATTCGGATTTTTCGCAGGAGGAGTCCATACCTCGGGATTGTAAGGAGGATCTAGATCATCACCTGACAACACGGGCACCGGATAGATGCGCCGGCCTTCTTTGTAAGCAGGGTTGGTGATGTTCTTACCGAGGGTCTTTTGGTTTTTGATCTTCTTTTGCAGCGTCATCAATGCGTGCAGCAAAGCTTCTGGGCGAGGAGGGCAACCTGGCAGATACACATCAACAGGAATGTAGCGGTCGATTCCTTTGAGGACGTTGTAGCCTTGTTTGAAAGGCCCGCCGGATATGGCGCATGCTCCCATGGCGATGACGTACTTGGGTTCTGGCATCTGGTTATAGATCCGGACCACCTGCGGGGCCATCTTCTTGGTGACTGTGCCGGAAACCAACATGAGGTCGGATTGGCGCGGGGATGGACGGAAGACCTCAGCTCCAAAGCGAGCAATATCGTGCCTTGAACCGGCTGTTCCGATCATTTCAATGGCACAACAGGCCAAGCCAAATTGTAGCGGCCAGACAGAGTTGCTCTGGCTCCAGTTATAAATCCAATCCAAAGAGGACAGGATAACACCGGCCTTGGCAGTGGACTCCGGGGACAGATCGATTTCTTCTTCCTGGGTAAAACTCATGGGGTTATTTCCACTCAAGGAATCCTTTCAGCCAGAGATAGACCAAGCTTTCGGCCATGATTAAAATGAAAACGCTCATGGCGATGAATCCGCCAAATCCTACGCTCGTGAAGGCGGTCGCCCATGGGTAAATGAACACAGCCTCGATGTCGAAGATGACGAATACCAGTGCGTAAAGGTAGTACTGCATCTTGAATTTTCCCCACACGTCACCCGATGCCTCGAGTCCACATTCGTAGGTGGCTTGTTTGAGGTCACTCGGTTTGTGAGGACTCAATACTTTAGCGATCAGCAAAGGCGTACACGCTATTACCAATGCGAGTAGTCCAAATCCAATCAGGGTAAGATAGTTTATCCAGTGAGCAGCCATGTGGGAAACTGTAGAGAAAGCCAAGTTTCCACAGAATAGATTGGTTCAATCTTGGCAATGAAAATTCAAAAGTAGTTAGCTGCCGGATACGAAGATTGGGAAATTAGTTCTCAGGATACGTTCCTTCTCTGATGGAAATGTCGTGCATTTGCTTCAGGAGCTGCTCCGTTTCTGTATAGGAACTTTTGCCCGCCAGGTTTTGGAATTCTTCGGGATCCGAGCTTAGGTCGTAAACTTCACGGCTGCCATCTTCGTATTGTATGAGCTTGTGATTTTCGATCCGGATCATGTTTTTGATGACGCTTCGATAGGTGCTGTGGGCAGGAATGTTCAAGGGAACCTTGGGATTCTGGAGCAAGGGTGTGATATCGTGACCGGTGATTTGATCGCTGGGCAAATCAAGCCCTGCCGCTTTCATGACGGTTGGGTAAATATCTATCAGGCTTACGGGTCGGTAGCACCGCTGACCGAAGGATTGTGGGTTGCGAGGATCCTTGATGAAGAAATTTACTTGGGCGGCATCGTCCCAGAACGCGAACTTGGAGACGTGTAGTTTTTCTCCCAAGTGATAGCCGTGGTCGCTCCAGAGAATGACGATGGTGTTGTCTTTAAAGGGACTATTTTTGAGGCCGTCGAGAACGCGTCCTACAGCACGGTCGGCGATGGCGCAGCTGGCAAAATAATGCATAAGCATGTCTTTCCATCCATATAGATCTCCATCTTGAGGCTGTTTGGTCAGGCCGTGGGCGAGCACTTTCGTACAGCGATCATTCCCTAGGATCGGATCACCAGCTTCATTTCTGGCCAGGCCTGAAAACTTAAAAGCCATTTCCGGAACGTAATCGGCATCCTGGATGAAAGCCTCCAATAAGTCTCGAGTGATGCTCATTTCTTCGGTGGGAAATAGATCCATGAGGTCTTTGGTCGAATAAAAGGGTAGGTGAGGCCGGAAGATTCCCAAAGCAAGGAAGAAGGGCTGTTCAGTCGAAACCTTGAAGGTCGTTCTTTGATCGGTGGCTTGGCCGTTTTCCAAAACACGAGCCATGAAATCGGCTTTTTGATAATCGTTGAGCTGATGGTAGTTGGCAGAAGTATCACCTTCCTGCCCCCAGAGGAGGCCACCTGCCTCCCAGTCTGAAGCGGTCTTCGAGCCGGCATTGCCACCGACGTTGGTCCAGTCTGTCCAGGATCGAGGGCCGTCCGACTGTTCGTAATTGCTGGTCGAGTGATAAATCTTTCCTGTCGATGCCGTGTACTAGCCATTTGCTTTAAGATGCTCAGGCATGTTGATTGCATTGGCCAGAGGGCGGGCGCCTTCGTACTCATAGTCCCGAAAGAAGATACCTCCAGAATTGGTGGTCAGGCCGGATTTGTGGGGACGAATGCCGGTCATGAGCGCCGCGCGGCTGGGATTGCAGGCGGGAGAGGCGCAGTAGGCGTTCATGAAAGTGATCCCCTGGTCGGCCAGTCGCTGGATATTGGGCGTTATCCGATTAGCCACCTCGGTCCGAAGAGCCTTATCGGGATAGATATGCTGGAGCAGGTTTCCGGGGTCCTCGGAGAAGACCGATCCGATGGGCTTCAGGTCGTCGATCGCTATGAAGAGAATGTTGGGTGGGCGTTGGCTGAGATGTTGGTTGGCCCAGCTCAAGCAGCAGCCGCTCAGCAGTGCTACGAATACAAAAATAGAGGATAATTTAGCCATAAGCGTTCTTAGGTTCCTACTAGATATAGATAAGCGATCAAAATGCGTCTAACTTTACCTGCCTGTTACCGGTAACAAGTGTCTAAGAATAGGACTTGAACCAGGACATTTGTGACCAATTTTTGCACGTTGCTTTTAATTGGCCAGAAGTTGCCTATTTTCCTTGATCGTAATCGAACCACCGCACTAACTTAGCCCGCTTATTTACTATGAGTCACTCCGACAAGGAAATTGCCTACAATTCCAAAGTAGAAGGGGGCGTAATTACCAGCCGCCTCGACTCGGTTATCAACTGGGTTCGTTCAAACTCCGTATGGCCTATGCCTATGGGGCTCGCTTGCTGTGGAATTGAGTTGATGGCTGTGGGAGCTTCACGTTTCGATATCAGCCGATTCGGTGCTGAGGTCATGCGTTTCTCGCCCCGGCAATCCGATTGCATGATCGTGGCTGGAACCGTTACCTATAAAATGGCACCTGCTGTTCGTCGGATCTATGATCAGATGGCCGAACCCAAGTGGGTGATCGCGATGGGAGCCTGTGCTTCTTCCGGTGGCATGTATCGCTCCTATGCGACGATGCAGGGGGTTGATCGCATCATCCCGGTCGATGTTTACGTAAGTGGATGTCCGCCTCGTCCCGAAGCTTTGTTGGATGCACTCATAAAACTTCAAAAGAAAATTGGTACTGAACGTTCCACCAAACAACTGGTATCCGCCTGATGGACGACGATTTACTGTCCAAGCTTTTAGACTCTTGCAACTACCTAAGCCAACGCGACAGTGCAGACCACCCTGCGGTGAATTGCCCGATCGATCGATGGAAAGAATTGGCTGCGCTACTGCGTGACGAACGAGGCTTCGACATGCTGCTGGATGCTACCTGTATTGATTGGCACAAAGAGAGCCCGCGTTTCACTGCGATTTATCATCTTTTCTCAACTGCAAACCACGACTATCTGCGTATTGCGGTTGATATTCCGAATGACGAGGAGCCAAGCATACCCTCTGTTACCGACCTTTGGGCGGCGGCGGACTGGCATGAGCGCGAAGCCTACGATATGTTTGGCGTGACCTATGAGGATCATCCGAACATGCGCCGAATACTCATGTGGGACAGTTACCCTTGGCATCCTTTGCGGAAGGAATTTCCACTGGCCGGGCATGACACGGATCTCCCGGACGAGGAAGTTCGTGAAGAAACAGAGACACCAGTAATTCCCGCACCGATGGCGGGCGGACCCTTTGTCGCTTCACGGAAGCCGGGCATCATGAGTAAAAATGAACCGCGCGGAGCGGATCAGTCTTGGAGTGAGGAGTCCGAAAAACGCGACTAGGATGGCTACTAAAGATATTTCAATTGGGGACGTGTTGAGCCGCTCATCTGATTACGAGCATGAGCTGGACACTGAGAAAATGACCCTGAGCATGGGGCCATCTCACCCAAGTACTCACGGAGTTTTACGTTTAATACTAGAGTTGGACGGTGAAGTCGTCACCAAGTGTGAGCCTGTTTTAGGTTATTTGCACCGTGGTGATGAGAAGATCGCTGAGAACATGACTTACAATCAATTCGTGCCTTACACGGATCGATTGGACTATCTGGCTCCTTTGGCGAACAATGTGGCTTATGCCATCGCGGTTGAGAAGTTGGCTCATCTTGAAGTGCCTCCTCGCTGCCAGGCGATTCGGGTTCTCGTCTCTGAGTTGGCTCGTATCTCGGCGCATTTGCTCGGACTCGGAGCGTATGCGATGGATACCGGTGCTCTTACCGTGTTCATGTTCACTTTCACTGAGCGGGAAAAGCTCTATACACTTTTTGAAAAACTGACCGGAGCTCGTTTGACGACCAGCTTCACGCGTATCGGCGGAGTCGCCCGCGATCTTCCTGAAGATTGGATGAACGAGGTGAAGCATTTTGTGGATCAGTTGATTCCTGTCCTGGATGAAGTGGATGGATTGCTTACGCGCAATCGTATCTTCGTAGACCGCACCAAAGACGTCGGTGTTATCTCGAAGGAAGATGCAATTAGCTATGGATTGACCGGACCCAATCTTCGTGGATCAGGTGTCCCTCTCGATTTACGGGTCGACCGTCCTTATTCCGGATATGAGAAATACGACTTTGATGTGCCAATCGGTTCGGTAGGGGATAGCTATGATCGCTACCTCATCCGCATGGAAGAAATGCGCCAAAGTGTATTTATAGTGAAGCAGGTCATCGAGAAGATGCCTGAAGGTCCTTATTATGCCGAAGACGCAAAGCGGATATTCCCGCCTTCCAAGGACAAGGTAATGAGTAGTATGGAGGAACTGATCCAGAACTTCATGATTACCACCCAAGGGCCACAAATGCCAGCTGGAGAAGTTTATTTTGAAGCGGAGAATCCAAAAGGCGCTTTAGGGTTCTTTATCCACTCCAAGGGTGGGGGCGTTCCTTATCGTATGAAAATTCGAGGCCCCTCTTTCTGTAATTTAAGTATCCTGCCAAAAGTATGTATCGGAGCGATGATCTCCGATGTGGTGGCTATTCTCGGTAGCCTGGACTTTGTGATGGGGGAATGTGATCGATGAATTTATCAGCTGAAACATTAGAAAAAATCGAAACTACGATTCCGAAGTATCCGGAAAAACGTAGTGCGGTGATGCCCTTGCTCCACTTTGTTCAGTCGGAGCAAAAATACATTTCAAACGAAGCCATCGAATGGATCGCTGAAAAGTTGGAGATCGAGCCCATCAATGTATTAGAGGTGGTTACTTTCTTCCCTTACTATCGTCAGGAGAAACTTGGCACGGTGCACGTTCGTGTTTGCCGTACTTTGTCTTGTGCATTGATGGGGGCTTATAAGCTCGGGGATGAATTGGAAAAAGCCCTCGATTGTAAAATGGGACACACCAAGGAAGACGGATCTGTCACGCTCGAGTATGGTGAATGCCTGGCTGCATGTGGAACCGGACCTGTGGTTTTGGTCGACGAAGATTTATATGAGAAACTAAATCAAACAGAGGCCGTTGGGCCGATGCTTGAGGAAATTAAAAAACGGGCCCAGGCGGGAGCCGCCACCGAATAGAAGAACATCATGGCAGCCGTTGAAAGAAAGATTTTATTAAAACACGCGGACGAGGATTACTATTCGCCGAGTATCGATAGCTACCTCGAACAAGGTGGTTATGAAGGACTGAAAAAAGCCTTGGCTGAAAAGCCCGAAGATCTGCGCGAAGCGGTAAAAGACTCCGGTCTCCGCGGGCGTGGTGGCGCTGGATTCTCTTGTGGAATCAAGTGGAGCCTGGTTGATCGCAAGAGTGGCAAGCCCATCTACTTGATTTGCAATTGTGACGAGTCTGAGCCTGGTACCTTCAAGGATCGCCAGCTGGTTCATAAAGACCCACATCAATTGATCGAAGGGATGATGATCTCGGCATTCGCGAATGACGTGGCTTTGGCCTTTATTTATATCCGAGAGGAAATGCCGCTCGGAGCCAAAATTCTGGAGAAGGCAATTGAAGAGGCTCGTGCCAAAAACTTGGTTGGCGAAAATATTTTAGGTTCCGGTTACTCCTGCGATATTGTTGTTCACCGTGGAGCGGGCGCATACATTTGTGGCGAAGAGACTGGTTTGATCGAATCGATGGAAGGCAAGCGCCCTTACCCGCGAATCAAACCTCCATTCTTTCCTGCTGTTCTAGGTCTTTATCAGTGCCCAACCATCGTGAACAACGTTGAGACGCTTTGTAACGTTGTTCACGTCGTGAATATGGGCGTTGAAGAATACACCAAGATAGGTCGTCATGGAAATACGGGTACACGTATTTGGTGTGTGAGTGGCATGGTCAAGAATCCCGGCTACTACGAGATTGAACCGATGACGATGAAGGAGTTTCTTTACGACGTTTGTGGTGGTCCATTGCCCGGTCGAAAATTCAAGGGCTGCATCCCCGGTGGAGGTTCCATGAAGATTCTCGGAGCAGAAGAGACTTACACTGATCGTGAGGGGAAATCATTTAGCTTCGATGAGATCATCGTCGACTACGACGGAATCGCTGCGGCTGGATCCATGTCGGGATCGTCCGGGATGATGATTCTCGATGACAGCACCGACATCGTCGAAGCCCTGGCTAACATCACTGCCTTTTACGCGCACGAAAGTTGCGGTCAGTGCACACCTTGTCGTGAAGGCTCACTGTGGACCAAGAAGATCACCGCTCGGATGTGCACCGGTGGAGCTCGTCCACAAGATGTGGATCTACTTTACGATATGGCCGGAAATATTGGTGGTCGTACGGTTTGTCCGATGGGTTACTCCACGACCTGGCCGGTACAAAGTTACATTGAGAAATTCCGTGATGAATTTGATTCCAAGGCACAAGCCAACGAGTGTGGTATGAAATCGTTTGATGAAAGGCTGATTGAGAAATGAGCGAAGACCAAAAAGACGATGGATTAATCAGCGTTTTCGTTGATGACAAGGAAGTGCGGTGCAAGCCAGGTACTAACCTGGTGGATCTGGTAGCCAGTGTTGGCGAAGAAATTCCTCACTATTGCTACCACCCGAAGTTGAGTGTCTCCGGCAACTGCCGCATGTGTCTCATTGAGTTGGGAATGCCTGGTCGGGATCGGAATACCGGTGAACCCATGCTCAATGAGGATGGCACTCCCAAGATCATGTTTTTCCCAAATCCGGCGATTGCTTGCGGCACCAAAGCGGGCCCGGGAATGCACATTCGCACCAAGTCAGAAATGGTGAAGAGATGCCGGGAGGGTGTGATGGAGTTTCTCCTGATCAATCACCCTCTGGATTGTCCGATCTGTGATCAGGCGGGTGAATGTAAACTACAGGAGTTTTCGACCGACTACGGAAAAGGCTACAGCCGCTTTGTTGAGCAGAAGGTTGTTAAACCGAAACGCACGGTTCTTGGACCACGTGTTATGCTCGATGATGAGCGCTGTGTACTCTGCTCCCGCTGCATCCGCTTCTCCAAAGAAGTTGCTAACGATGATGTGCTTGGATTTGTCGATCGGGGCAGTTACTCCACGTTGACCTGTTATCCGGGCAAGCAGCTGGAGAACAATTACTCGCTCAACACGGTTGATATTTGTCCGGTTGGCGCACTTACGAGCCGCGACTTCCGTTTCAAAATGCGAGTCTGGTTCCTGAAGGAGACACCGAGTATCTGTACCGAGAGCAGCGTAGGTGTGAATACCCTGGTCTCTTCTCGCGAAGGAAAAATTTACCGGATCACTCCCCGTCGCAATGACGAGGTAAACGATACCTGGATGTCCGACAGCGGTCGTGTGATTTATAAAGAGGTCGAAGATGAAAACCGTTTGAGCAGTGACTCATCCAGTGGGGACCTCGCTCAAATCCATAAGTATCTCGAAAGTGAAAAAATCGCTTACGTCGGATCCGGTTCCAGCAGCGTCGAAGAACTTTATTTATATAACCGATTGAGTCGCACGACGCGCAGTGTTGCGAATTACCTGGTCGCTCATACTCAAGAAGGAGATGAGTTGCTCATATCAAATGACGCCAATCCCAATACTCGTGGAGCATTGAGTGTTGGCTTAATCGAATCTCTTCCAGAGGACCAACTGAGTGATCTGGGTTCGAAGATTGATGCTGGTGATGTGGATACCTTGGTCGCCTATAACGAAGACCTAACAGCAGCCGGAATCACGGCCGAGCAGTTGGCGAAGGTGGACGTCATTTATTTTGGGACGAACTCCAATGCTACTTCTGAAGCAGCAGCGGTTGTGATTCCAACCCTGACCGTTTTTGAGAAGGACGGAACGTTTATTAATCAACAGTTCCGTTTGCAAAAATTCCTACAAGCGATTCCTGGCCTGAGTGGAGTTGCCGACGATCTGGAAACTTTCTCTCAGTTGCTCAATCATGTTGAGCCTGACACAGGTGACCTTAGCAGTGTTCAAGCTGTTTGGGCAGAATTGAGTAGCGAAATCAGCCTGTTTGAAGGGCAATCATTCGCTGCTCTTTCACCTGAAGGAGTCGCGTTGGACGGATCCACATTTAAACACCTGCCATTCTGTGAAGGAAAGACCCTCCATTATGAACCGGCAGCCGAAACAGTGGAGGCCGAAGCCTAATCGTATGGAACTGCCTACCTTTGTTTGGGTGATTATCAAGGCGGCTGTTCTAGCAGGCGTATTGCTCTCCATTAGTAACCTCGCGGTACTTGGGGAGCGAAAGGTGTCCAGCTGGATTCAGGGTCGTGTGGGACCCAACCGAACTTCAGTTCCTATCATTGGATCGATTCCAGTAATCGGGCCAATGCTTACTCGCCTCGGGCTTTTCCAGCCAGTCGCTGATGGACTTAAGCTTCTCCTGAAAGAGGATCCGGTCCCCGACCATGTTAATAAGCTCTACTTTTTTCTGGCGCCTGTAGCTGCCATGATTCCCGCTACAACTACGGTTGCCGTTTTGCCGTTTGGGCAAATCATCACGGACGGTGTTTCCGTGCCCCTCGTATTGGCTGACCTTGATATTGGCATCCTGTTTATCTTCGCTGTTTCTTCTTTGGGAGTCTACGGCATGATACTCGCAGGCTGGGCTTCCAATAGTAAGTATCCCTTCATCGGTGGTATTCGTTCGTCTGCCCAGATGATCTCCTACGAGTTGTCGATGGGACTCTCTATTCTACCTGTATTTATGTGGGCGAATGCTCCGGGAGTAGACAGCGGATTGAATTTATTTTCTGTGGTGCAAACTCAGCAAGGTGCATGGGGAGTAATGTTCATGCCCGTCGCTGCATTGCTCTTCCTGGTATCCATATTTGCTGAAACCAATCGTTTGCCATTCGATATGCCTGAGTCGGAGTCTGAGCTCGTTGCCGGATTCAGTACGGAATACGGAAGCTTCAAGTTTGGCCTCTTTTTCGCCGCGGAATATGCTCACATCATTGTGGGTTCCGGAGTATTCGTAGTGCTCTTCCTCGGTGGCTGGCATTGGCTCCCTTGGGTTCCGATGCACGTGGAAGGTCTATTAGGAGCTGCACTCTCCATTGGCGTTTTCCTCGGGAAAACTACCTTTATCGTATTTTTCTTCATGTGGATTCGTTGGACGCTTCCGCGTTTCCGCTACGACCAAATCATGAAGCTTGGTTGGACCATGATGCTGCCACTGGCAGTTGTTAACCTGATTGTATACGCGCTGATCTTTGCGCTGTTGGATTCATAAAGGAGTAATTGGATGGCTATTAAAGAAATAGAAAGAAAACCGCTCTCATTGGCAGAGAAAACCTACCTGCCACAAATCGTTTCCGGTTTAAAGATCACGCTGAAAAATATCTTCAGACCCACCATCACGCTTCAGTATCCTGAAGAGCGTCCGGAGATCCCGGAAAATTATCGGGGAGTTCCTACCCTGGTAAAAGATCCAAACGGCCGTGAGAAATGTGTCTCCTGTCAGTTGTGTGAGTTTGTCTGTCCTCCCAAAGCGATTCGGATCACTCCGGGTGAGTTGGACGGCGAAGGCGAAAACGCCCACGTTGAAAAAGGTCCTCAGGAATTCGAAGTTAACATGCTTCGTTGTATCTATTGTGGTTACTGTCAGGAAGTTTGTCCTGAAGAGGCCATTTGGTTGCAGGATGTATTTTCCGCTTCCGGATACACCCGCGAAGAACTCGTTTATAAAAAAGATAAGTTGTATGAGTTGGGTGGCACCTTGCCCGACAATCATTACAAGTGGGATAAAAAGAAATCGGCGGAGGAGGCCGGCAATGCTCACTAAGATTTTAGTTACTCTCTGACCTATTCACATGGTTGACTTTCTATTCTATATGTTCGCCCTGACTACGCTCCTTGGAGCGGGATCGGTCGTGCTTAGCCGCAATCCGGTCAATGCGGCAATGCTACTGATTGTTTCTTTTGTCGGAACGGCATCGTTGTTCATCGTGCTTGGAGCTTACTTCCTGGCTGCCGTTCAACTAGCTGTTTATGCCGGAGCGGTCATCGTTCTGTTTCTGTTTATCATCATGCTGCTCAACGTAGACGCATCGCGGAAGTGGAAACCGAGTTACTTTACCATGGCTGGTGGATTGATTGCCGGGATTCTGATGGTATTTGCTGTCCTGCATCTTTTCAAAAGAGGAGAAAATTTCACTACCGATACGCTAAGTGAATCAGCTCCGATCGGAACGACGACTCAGTCTTTCGGTGTCGAGCTGTTTACGGCCTACATGCTTCCATTTCAATTGGCTGGTATCCTGTTACTCATCGCGATGCTCGGAGTCATTTTCATTAGTAAGCGGACTTCAGACAAAGGAAAGGAGGCTGTATGACTATTGGACTGAATGAATTTCTGATCGTGAGCGGGCTTCTCTTCACCATTGGTTTTGTCGGGCTTCTGATCCGTCGCAATACGCTGATCCTTTTTATGTGTCTAGAGATCATGCTCAACGGTGTGAACTTGGCCTTGATTTCTTTCTCACGCTTCAACGGCACCATGGATGGTAATCTCCTGGTATTCTTTATTATCACCGTCGCGGCTGCTGAAGTAGCTGTGGGTCTTGCCATTATCGTAGCCCTCTTCCGCAAACGGGAAACGGTATTTGTCGATGAACTTAACTCTTTGAAAAACTGATATGAGCGCATCCTTATTATATCAGTTTTTATTTTTGATTCCGCTTGTGTCGGCGGGTATCATTGCCTGCTTCTTACGCAAGAAACACAACCTGGCCGCCGGGTTATCCGTGTTGTCTGGCGCTGTGTTTTCGGCGATCGGATTGTACCTGATCTACGTGCGACCGGAAGGGCAGCTGTCATTGGCTTGGTTGAGTCTCTCGGGACCAGCGGGTAAGTCTTTTGATCTGAGCTTCGGTGTCCTGTTTAATGATCTGTCGGCCTTGATGCTGCTGGTGCTTATTGTCGTCGGACTACTGGTTCAGGTATTCAGCCTTGGATACATGAAAAATGACCCTGCCAAGGCACGATTCTTTGGTGGCTTGTCCATCTTCATGTTCGCCATGCTAGGGATCGTTCTAGCGGACAATCTGGTAATGATTTTCATTTTCTGGGAATTGGTTGGCTTTGGCTCATATGTGCTGATCAACCACTACTTCGAGAAACCAACTGCGGTCGCTGCCTCAAAGAAAGCGTTCATCGTTAATCGGGTAGGGGACTTTGGTTTCCTACTTGGTATTGTATTTGTTTATCAGCGCTTTGGCACATTCGACTTGGTCGAGTTAGCGGAGATGGCGGGACACCATGGTGAATTGCTTTCAACGACAATGGGGCTCCTGTTATTCTGTGGAGTCCTTGGTAAGTCAGCGCAAATGCCTTTACACGTTTGGTTGCCTGACGCGATGGAAGGTCCAACGCCGATCTCTGCTTTGATCCACGCAGCTACCATGGTGGCAGCTGGTATTTACTTCACCGCTCGTGTCTACTTCCTCATGACGCCGGAGGCCTTGAAAGTTATCATGTGGGTAGGAACTATCACCGCCGCGTTTGCCGCATTTGTCGCATTTGGTCAGAAGGACATCAAAAAGGTTTTGGCGTTTTCAACACTTTCCCAACTCGGCTACATGGTAGCTGCACTGGGACTAGGTTCCTATGCGGTATCCCATGGTCACGGTGGTGAAGCCGCTCTCGCTTCGGGCGCTGCAGTTGCTATGTTTCACCTGACCACTCACGCTTTCTTCAAGGCCCTCCTATTTCTCAATTCCGGCTCCATTATTGATGCCTGTCATCATGAGCAGGACATCTATAAAATGGGTGGGCTTTCGAAAAAGATGCCCATCACTTTTGTCACCTTTGCTATTGGCCTGTTGGCAATAGGGGGATTCCCATTCCTCTCCGGCTTTTTCAGTAAGGATACGATTTTGCACTTGGCGCATGAGGCACCTCACCATGGTGGACCAGCGCTAGTTTATTATATCTTACTTGGAACGGCCGCTCTAACTGGACTCTACATGGCGCGTCTATTTGTGGTGACCTTCTTTGGAAAGGCTCGTTCGGAAAATGCTGAGCATGCCAAGGAGAGTGGTCCTGCCATGGTGTTGCCACTGGTCGTTCTCGCAGTGCTATCAGTGATCGGTGGATACAATTGGTTCTTCGGAAACACATTTGAGTCGGTAACCAGTGCCATTCCGCATGCCGAAGGTTCATTTAAAACCTTAATGATCATCGCCGGTACTGTCTTTTCACTCGGTGGAATTGTTTTGGCTTGGCTGATTTGGAATCCGAACAAAGAGACGGATACTCTGGAGTCTGCTATGCCTTGTGTATTCAAAGCACTAGCCGCCCGACTTTATGTCGACGCGGCTTACGATTGGTATGTTGAAAAGATTCAAGATCGTTTGGCGCTGATTCTCAGTTTCTTGGATCAACTATTTATTTCTGGTCTTATGGTCCGTGGCACTGCCGGGATTGTGGGCTTCTTTGGAATCATCTCCCGCTCTTTACATGTGGGTAATCTCGGTGGCTATGTCTATTGGTTTGCTGTCGGAGTTCTGGTCCTGGGAGCCATTGCCTTTGGAATCCTTTAAAGGAAGCACCTGATCATGAGCAATTATTCGATACTTCTTTTAAGCACTATCCTGGTTCCTCTGCTGGTTGCCATCGTTCTACTGGCAGCTGGTCGATTGCCAAAGGGTGTGACTCAATTTCTCGCTACCCTTGGATTTTTCTTTCCGGCATTGGGTGGGTTAATTCTATGGCGAGGCTTTCAACCGGTTGATGCAACGGGCTACGATTATCTAACATCATTGCCAACGGGTCTTGAAGGGTTGGGGATTACGCTAAAGCTGGGACTGAATGGTCTTTCTATGCCGCTGTTCTTTATGGCAGGTGTGGTGGGACTTGCTGCAGGTATCTATGCCATGCAGAGTCGAGCTGAGCGCATGCAACAATACCTCATGCTTCTTCTGTTTATGCAGGCAGGCTTGATGGGGGTCTTCGCCTCAGTTGATATCTTTTTCTTTTATTTCTTCCATGAGTTGGCGTTGATCCCGACCTTCATCTGTATCGGTGTTTGGGGCGGACGAGATCGCTCTTCGGCTGCGATGGAAATGACGATTTACCTGACCTTGGGAGCGATGCTTTCTCTCATTGGGCTATTGGCCATTTATTTCCAAAGTGGAGCTGAGTCATTTGATATGATTTCTTTGAAGGCGGCGGTCGCAAATGCTCCGATCACTGGGGAATGGCAGAACATCATCTTTGGATTGTTGATGTTTGGCTTCGGCATCCTGGTCTCCCTGTTTCCGTTTCACTCTTGGGCCCCTCGCGGTTATGCGTCTGCTCCGACTTCGGTCGCGATGCTCCATGCCGGAGTTCTTAAAAAGTTCGGACTCTATGGATTTATTCAAGTCGCCGTGCCGCTCGTTCCTGCAGGAGCCATTCACTGGCAAGGGTTGTTGGCAGGACTTGGTTTGGCTGGTGTTATTGTAATCGGCTTAATCACGATTGCTCAGCGCGATTTGAAAGAAATGGTCGGTTTAAGTTCTGTGATGCACATGGGATACTGTTTCCTGGGTGTAGCCTGTGTTTCGGTTCTAGGAGCAGCAGGTGTTGTTATAACCATGGTTGCACACGGTCTGACCGTAGCTTTGCTTTTTCTCCTGGGTCATGTGGTTTACCGACGGACTGACACTTATGACATGGATGACATGGGTGGTCTGGTGAAGAAAACCCCAGCGTTGGCAGCCATCTTTTCCGCGGCGGTATTTGCCAGTATTGGATTACCTGGACCTGGCATGCTGAATTTCTTTGGTGAATTTACCATCTTTGCTGCGCTCTGGGAGTATAGCCGCTTGATCACGGCTGGAGCTGTCTTGGGAGTCATCATTTCGGCAATCTATGGATTGCGAGCCATTGCCCGTATCTTTTTTGGACCACCATCTGAAGCCCTTGAAAAGCATTTAGCTGAAAACTCGGTGAAGGACATTACGACGGCAGAAAAAATCCCGACGCTTATCCTTTTAGTTACCATGGTCGTGATTGGTCTTTTCCCACGTCTTATGACGGATGACATGCAGCGTAGCCTCGACGCGAACTTCCAAAGTATTCATTCCGGCATTGAGCAACTGGCTTTTGAGGAAGAAGAGTCAGAGCAAGAGCTCGCCAGTATTTCACACCCACACCGACAATAAACAGACATGAATTGGGAATCATATAAAAGTATCGCCGATACCAATCTCTGGAGTGCTATCCTCCCTGAGTTTGTTCTGGTTATTTTGGCGCTGTCCCTACTTCTACTCGACATGTTCGGAGGTTCGAAGGGTCGCGGTTTGGTTGGGCGTGTGACGATGTTGGGATTGTTGGTGCTGTTTGTTCTCAGTTTGACGGTGCTACGCGATAATCTGGGTTATATAAACCAAACGACGTTTAGTGGGATGCTCTTGCACTCTGACTTTGGTCAGATAATGCGGCTGTTCTTTTTGGCGAGTTCATTACTTACCGCATACTTAGGATCTGTATTTTTGAAGAAGCAAGGACTCCCGGGAACTGAGTTTTATGCGATCACTCTTCTTGTTACGGCCAGTTTGATGCTGTTGTCCCAGAGTAATAATTTTGTCCTGCTCTTTGTTGCACTGGAAACGGTGACCATTGGTTTCTACGTTTTGGTAAGTTACAATCGTGATCGATCCAACAGTCTAGAAGCCGGACTCAAGTACCTGATCATGGGAGGATTCAGCACGGCGATTCTCCTGATGGGGATTGTATTACTTTATGGAATCGGCAGTAGCCCGGTTCTGGAAGGCGCAACTGCACATTCATTGAACTTCAGTGAGCTTCGCAATTTTCTCGAACTCAACAGTGACAATTTGATCGCTAAGGTTGGGGTCTTATTGGTGGTTGCCGGTGTTGCATTCAAGATTGGTTCCGTGCCTTTTCAAATTTGGATTCCGGATGTGTATCAAGGTGCACCCACTCCTGTAACGGCTGCTCTGGCCGTTTCCTCCAAGGCAGGTGGATTTGCGGTTCTGATTGCGTTGGTTTCTGGACCCTTTAAACCGATGGCCGACTTGCTCATACCCGTGTTGAGTGTCATGGCGATCGTTACCATTTTATTTGGCAACATTGCTGCGCTGACCCAGCAGAATGTGAAACGCCTTATTGGCCTTTCAGGAGTATCTCATGCTGGATACTTGCTCATGGGTGTGGTTGCTATGTTCACCGTACCATCTGCTCAAAATGCGATTGTCTTTTACCTGATCACTTACCTTCTCGCTTCTTACGCAGTGTTTGGAGTGATGGCGCATGTGTCTAAACGTGGCCAAGACGATGCTCAGAACTTGGGTGATTATCAGGACATGTTGAAGGAAAGCCCGTTTCTTGCAGGTGTCTTGGTTTTGGGACTGGCATCCCTAGCTGGGATTCCTCCTCTGGCAGGATTTATTGGAAAACTGCTTCTGTTCTATGTGGCATTCGAAGCGGAACTCTACACTATGCTCGCTGTAGCCATCGTCGGTGTTGTGATTTCCATTTATTACTACTTCGGTTGGATCAAGGAAGCGACTTTCCGGATATGGAAATTACCTTTGCTCGAAGGAGAAGAGCCCGAAGAGCCTCGTGAATGGCCGGAGGTATCCAGAACAGCTCGATTGACGCTTGGGGGACTTGCATTGCTGGCGTTGTTGCTCGGACTTTATCAAGGTCCATTGAGTTCTCTGATTGGTTAGACTCTTCTGTCGGCAAAAAAAGACCAGAAAAGCGGGTTTGATTAGGGAATTTTCCTCGCACTGGAATTGCAAAGTTCTAGGCTTCAGAAAAACCTATGAATGTTACCGGAATCGCCCTGGTTTCTCCCGAAGCCGCTGAAGGAAATCCTAAATTAACACCCGAGCTACTAGCCTCCGTTCTAGCCCGATATTCTCGATCTAACATCGGTCTGGGAAAAATATTGGAGAAGGTGGATCTGAATGAAGCGGATGCTTCCATCGACCGTATCTTAAAGTTCGTCGACTATGGCCACGCATCTATTGCTGGACTGACGGGTGGGATTGCGATGGCGGTTGATGATATTTCAATGTGGCTCGCTTATAAACTGTTTGAGATAGCCCAGATGGCAGACGGACAGGAATCGAGCACTCGCTACATCAGCATGGACGAGTCCAGTCTCCCTGAGCCCGAGGAAATCGGTATTCCTGCCGGTTTGGCCAAAGAATGGAAGTCGATCATGACCGAAAGCTTTCATGCTTACGAAGCTGAGTATGAGCGGCTTGATAAATTGGCGACAGAGCAACCTGATCTGGTTGGTTATCCAGAAAACGCCAAGCCACTCGTGATTAAGCGAATTCGGAAAAACTATGCTCTGGATCGCGCTCGTTACTTCATGCCTTTTGCTTGTAAAACGAGTATGGCATTGGTCATGAGTTCGCGTATGTGGACAGAAGCTATTAAGCATTTGGAATCGCTCCCTCAAGGGGAAGCACATGCCTGTGCTGAAGGATTGAGGAATGAATTGACCAAGTTCTCTCCTCGATTGGTGAAGCATAGCAAGAAAGAGTTTTCATACGAATATCAGGCACGTCAGGAATTTGAATACAGTCTGAAGTTGGGTCTTGAGACTCTGTCTACAGAAAATCGACCGGATGAAGTCTGGGTGAAGGTGGATAACGATTTACCCGATTTCTTGCCTGAATCCCAAAGTATGGAGGATGCTCTGGGGCAACGTGCAAATCGTTACGGGAGGTGTGGCTCATCCATCCGACGCATGCGCGTTGGCTTTGCATGGAATAACATGGCCATCGCTGAGCTACGCGACCTCAACCGTCACCGGACAGGGCATCGATTCACACCGATGATCCAGAACGGCTTCTATTTGCCTCCTGAAGTGGATCCCGCGCCGCACAAAGATTTGTTGAAGCGCCAGAAAGCACTTATAAAGACGTTGATGGAATTAAAATCTCCAGCCTACGTTTATGGATTGTTGTTGGGTTCTCAAACGCCCTTTGAGCATAGCACCCATGCGGACAAGTTTGTCTACGAAGCAGAGTTGAGAACTGGTATGGGAGCTCACTTCCGATATGCAGATCACCTAAGTAAAGCACTCCACAAATTTTGGGAACTGGTCCCTGAATCAAAACCATTTATTACTGAAGGAACTGCGGAACCTGAGTAATCTGTATTCGTGAAATTACTACTCCTCATTTCTTTTTTTGCTCCGTTGTCACTGGCGGCGGTGGAGAAGTTAGATCCTGCGGATCCAAAGCGAGTTCAGGAAAAGAAGGTGATAGAATCCGATAGTAAGAAAATCTCTGTTCTGGATAAGAAACCAGCTTCTCAGCTGTATCGTTCTTGGGTGAATCCGGTTCAATCGGTTAGGCGTCCGGCAACCCAGTTGAATAGGATGCAAGTCATTCAACCTGGTGTTAGGCAACCACAGCTGGAACAAAATTTTTCACAAATGAAGGAGTGGAAGCCCGCCAGAGTGGTCCAGGTGTATGAAAAGAGTAAAGATTTTGAAAAAGTTCTTAACTCATTGTCCCTGAGAGACTTCAATCGATTCATATATCAGCGTAACCCGAGTTCTCCCTGATTCTCTAACTTTTATAGGATCTGGTTAACATTTGAATTTGATACATGGGCACTTTTCGGCTCCTACAGTTCAATATATAATATGGCCAGGTTTGGGATTCTTCCAAACCTGATACTGCGCCGACTCGTCTAGAGGATACTGTCCGCACATTGTCCCTCTATAACGCGGATATCATCATGCTTCAAGAAGTGGAGCAGGTCCAATCCGGTGGTCAACAAATACAGCCACCTCCGAACTTTGAGTATCTGAAAAAGGCTCTGCCCGATTACCAAAGTGTGTTTGTTTATCCACCTCAAGATGCGAGGGAATTACCCTTTGGGTTTGGCTTGGCTATATTTTCGCGTTTCCCCATCTTGGGCAGTAAGTCGACCACGCTTCCTGGTGCGCCCCTTATGTTTGAATTTGAGGGAGAAAAAACGTCACCCACGGATCGAATTTTATTAACCGCTGAAATAGACGTTAATGGGAAATTAATCCATTTTCTAAATACACACCTTCAGGCGTATTTTATGATCAACGCTTCCAGTGACGATTATCCTCAACAGCGCGAAATTGTACTGGAGCAATCCATGTCTTTCGAGGGACCTGTGGTACTCACCGGGGATTTTAACTCGGCTCCCAATGAACAACTGGTTACCAGTTATGAGGCCTCTGGATTACGTACGATGCAAAAGGATTCCGTGACATGGAAGCGGATGCCTTACGTGCTAGACCACATCTTCTTCAACAACCATTTAGTGCTTAAGGGCGGAACGGTTGATGAAGTCCTGTCGTCAGATCATCATCTCCTAGTCGCTGACTTTGAGGTGTAAGAGCTTGGAGCCTTAGGCACCTCTTTGCTGCCCAGAACGTACACGTTCTTTTGCAGATTCGCGGTCCGATTCGATGCGCTCTATATCGATGCTCAATTCTTCTTGTGCTTTTGCCGCGTCCTGAAATTCGCCCTTTGCATTTGCCTCGGCTACTCGTTTGTCATGAGCAATCTTGCGCTCAGCGACTTTGGCATTGTACTTATTATCGAGATCAGAAAGCTCCTCTTTTTGCTCGTCGGTAAGTGGAGCGTTTTCGTTGGGGCTTTCGGCATTGAGCCGTTCCATGGCAAGTTCGTAGGCAGATTTCATTTTAGAAAGACTTGATTAGACTGTTTAGGAAAATCATTCCTGCACTCAAGACAACTGGAAAGCAAAAGAGCCAACCTTTTCGGAATTTGCAACCATGGCCTAACAATAGGGCAGAAATGAAAAGAAGTACCGTGAAAAATGCCAAACCTTCCCAGGTCCAGTGCATTGGAAGAAAGGTGAATGGTAGAGTGACTATCCAATCCAATAGTGTTCCCATTAAGCTAATGAGGAGTAGGGGGCCATGGTTGAAAAACGCGGTGGCAGCGAGCCATGGTAGAAATCCACTTATTATCGAGAATAAGCCCGCTATGATTATCAGAGAAGCAGAGGGGACCAGTAACATGTTCAAGCAGACTGCGAACGGAGCCATGAGGCCGAAGTAAAGAATACTAAGAGGAGCACTTGCCAGGGTTGCCGAAAGACTGATGCAGAAAGTACTGACGACCACCTCCCAGGTTTTATTTGATAACTTTGTCAGCGTATTCTGATGCCTTTCCTTTTGTAACTGAGACCGCTGCCTTCGGTCCCGAAGATGCTGATAGAAAGGAATACCCCAAAGAAGTATTCCTGACACTACGGTGTAGGAGAGTTGAAATCCTGCCGAAAATAACTGGGTAGGGGACAAGTTCAAAACGACTACTGCTGATGCTACCAGGGCTTGAAAGGGGGGCATTTGCCTGACTAACGATTGTCCTAGCCAGAAGAATGCAGTCATGGCGAAAGCACGAACAGCGGATGGACTTGCTCCAGTGGCTTCCACGTAAAGATACACGAGTGTCAGACCAAGGAAGACGGAGACCTTTTTGGGGATTCTCAAAACAAGAAAGATGCCGGCCCATGTAACGGCAACGATTCCGACGTGAAGCCCGCTGATCGCAAACAAATGGAGAGTCCCTGTTCTGATGAAGAGCTCCTTGTTCTCCTCACTGAGTCCGCCTTTTATTCCGAGCATCATCCCTCGGTAGATGGACAGCTCATCCTGGTATGGATCCATTCCAAGGCCTAGACTATCAATGGCCTGTTGTCTAACATGGCTGATAAACGTTTCGAAGAGTGTTCCTTCTTTTGGGGCTTCCTGTAGGACTGCACGATTGAAAATGAGTGGGATCGATT
The DNA here is from genome assembly GCA_938075565.1 of uncultured Opitutales bacterium. Classification (GTDB taxonomy): domain Bacteria; phylum Verrucomicrobiota; class Verrucomicrobiia; order Opitutales; family UBA2995; genus UBA2995. The sequence continues at coordinate 33,955 of CALJGU010000285.1, forward strand.
GGCCAATCAGGTACTTCTCAAACAAGGTGGGAGAATCCTTGGCTGGCAGATAGCTGAGAACGCCTTTGCTTTCCAAATACTGCCCTCGATGGATTTGAAGATCAGCTGTCTCGATGGAGAAGAATATGGGAAACTCGATGAGAGATTTGAGGTGGTCTTCTGCATGTGTGACTTCCGCAATGCCTTTTGTAACATTCAGATCCTGGCTCGCGTAAAGGCGTTTCACTTTCACCGTGAGATGCGCTTCCCGGGCTGGAAGCTCTGCCCATTGTTCGGGGTAAATATGGCTTTGCTGGTAGTAGAGGAGGGAGGCTATACAGACACCGAGAAGAAAGAGGATTGGCCAGAGGCTCGAGCGTAGGAATTTTCGGCGAAGGTAGAATAGTGAGAGTATGATGAATATACCTGCGACAGGGATGCCAATCCACACAGATAGGATTGGGAGTTGGTGGCCGGCGATGTAGCCACCTATCATTGGAATGAGGAGCCAGAGAAGAGGAGTTCTGAAAGACTGGCTGGCCATGGACCGCATGATTTCATTTTCCTCGAGCGTGTAAACTCATTTTCCGTCGCTTGGGAATTGAACTTTGGTTTGCAGGCCATGACTGAGATTGCTTTATAGAGGGCTTAATGGCGGAATCTTTTCAGGACTCTTTATTTAATTCTGACTCTGCAGAACAGGTGGATACTTCCCGTAAACCCTTGGCTGCACGCATGCGTCCACGTACCATGAGTGAGATCATCGGGCAGATACACCTGTTAAAGGAAGGCACCTTGTTACCAAAATTGATTCAGTCAGATCGATTTGGCTCACTCCTTTTTTGGGGACCCCCGGGTTGTGGAAAAACAACCTTCGCTAGTGTGATTGCTCAGGAGACGAATAGTCGGTTCGTGAAAATCAATGCGGTGCTTTCCAATGTTGCCGAGTTGAAACAAATTCTGCTCTCAGCTAGAAGTAATCCGTCTGCCAGAACCGTGCTCTTTATTGATGAGCTTCATAGATTCAATAAAGCCCAACAAGATTTACTTCTACCGGATGTAGAGGAAGGAAACATCAGACTGATTGGAGCTACGACACACAATCCTGGCTTCTATATTATTCCTCCTCTGGTAAGTCGTAGTCACCTGTTCAAATTGAAGTCACTCAGTGAGGAGCAAGTTGCGCTAGCTCTTGAACGGGCTCTTCACGACGATGAACGAGGATTGGGGAAACGTGGAGTAAAGATTTCTCCGGAGTTGTTGCTCGACTTGGCTAAACTCTGTGACGGCGATATGCGTCGTGCCTTGAATGCTTTGGAAGTCGTTGTCGAAAGTATGGAAGCAGGGCATGAAGTTTCGGAGTCTGATCTGGAGGCTTTTGCCAGCGAACGACAGATTCGCTATGACGCCGATGAGGATGAGCATTACAACACGGCTTCAGCATTCATCAAAAGCATGCGCGGCGGGGACCCAGATTCCGCACTTTACTGGATGGCTAAAATGTTGGCTGGAGGTGAAGACCCGCGGTTTATTGCGCGTAGATTAGTTATACTTGCCAGTGAAGATGTAGGGATGGCGGATCCGATGGCCCTGCCTTTGGCGATTGCGGCGAAAGAGGCCTGTGAATTTGTCGGACAGCCTGAATGTGAGCTAAACCTTGCTCATGCTGTGATTTACCTGGCGACAGCGCCCAAGAGCAACTCCGCAACTCAAGCATTGGGGAATGTGAAGCGTTTTTTTGGCGATAATGCGGTTCAAGACGTCCCCAAATGGCTGCAAGACAGTCACAGCAAGGTTTCCAAAGAAATGGGACAGGGTGAAGGATACCTCTATAGTCATGAGTTCCCAGAGGCCATCTCTGGGCAGGATTATATGTTAAATCCGCAACAATTTTACTCCCCAGGTGCTTCAGGTCGTGAAAAATTTGTTTCAGAGCGACTTCGCTATTGGAAGGAACTTAAATCCCAAATAAAGACTCAGAACTAATTGAAACTGTCGTTAGCCATGAAAAAACGTTTATTCAGTCTGCTTCTTATTCTCGGATTAACCGCTGTAATTTCCTCAGCTTATGCTCAGGAATCGGAAGAGCCGAAGGTTTTGAAGGGTATGTTCATCGAACGATCGGATGATACTTTTCTCCATGTGGAGATGGTCGGTGTGCGCATGAAATTTAATGTGGTGGATGAGACCTATAATCCATTGGAGGAACCTGTGTTTACCAGGGGTGTGATGCGTGTGGAAGTAAAAGGCCGAGACAGTGAACGCGTGGCTATCGCGAAGGCGAGTGATGGAAAGTCCTTACAAGGTGTGAAAACGATCCGTAAGCCTCATATCCTGGAAGCCAGGGGACGACTATTTAAAGGGGAGGGTGACACCACGGGAGAACCTTTCTTTGTCCGATACAATCAACATCGACTCGAGGAAAAGGAAGTAGTCCCAATACCTGAGAAGTAACTCATGCCGACTCCTCAAAAGGCCATCGACATTAGGATTCTCCTTAAACAATGGGTTATTATCGCCCTAGGAGTTTCATTGGCCTCATTTCTGAATGACGGTATCCAGTTTGATTCAGCAACCAGCCTGATATTGGGAGTTTTGTTTATTTCCCTTCTCAATGTGTTTATCAAGCCGGCCCTGGTTTTCTTTGGACTGCCTTTTATTGTGATGTCCCTTGGATTTGGGCTCCTGCTTATCAATGCACTGATTTTTGCCCTCGCAGGCTCCCTGGCTCCTGGATTTCACGTTGCGGACTTCTGGTCTGCCTTTTGGGGCGCTGTAGTAGTCAGTTTGATGACTCTACTCGTAAATGCCTTTCTCATTAGACCTAAGGTCAATGTGAGGGTGACGCGGACGCACACTGGTCTCAAGCAAGATGCACCAAAGGTCAAAGGTGGAACGAAGGAATATAAGGGGAAGCTCGACGACATCATCGATGTCTAATCCAGTGGCGCAAAATGCGGCTCAATAATAGGGGCTCAGAAAGGCTCCTTTATCACTTGTATTCTAGCCGATAGGCATAGATTGTCTCTGCCTTCATAATTTTACGCTATGGCAGAATCAAATGAATACGATTTGGTGGTGATCGGTGGAGGTCCCGCTGGTTATGCAGGAGCAATCCGCGCAGGACAACTGGGCAAGAAAGTTGCCTGTGTCGAAATGGATCGCCCTGGAGGAACCTGTTTGAACTGGGGGTGTATTCCTTCAAAGGCTTTATTAAAGAGTGCTGAACTCTATCAGAAGATGCTGCATGCTGCGGATTTTGGGCTCAGCGCTGAGAACGTAGGCTTCGATTTTGAGAAGGTCGTTTCGCGTTCGCGGGGCGTTGCAGATCAAATGGCCAATGGCATCGAATTTCTGTTCAAGAAAAACAAAGTCGATCACATTAAGGGGCTGGGCCAAGTCACGGTTCCTGGCATGGTCGAAATCAAGGACGGTCCTGACAAAGGAAAATTCCTGAAAGCGAAGAACGTCCTTTTGGCCACTGGTTGTAAGATGCGTCCATTTCCAGGACTCGAGCTCGATGGTGAAAAAGTCATGACCTCGCGTGAGGCTCTGGCTCGTAAGAAACAGCCAGAAAGTATCCTGGTCATTGGTGCCGGTGCGATCGGTGTTGAATTTGCCTATTTCTACAATGCCTTGGGAACCAAGGTTACCTTGGTGGAAGTGATCGATCAGGTGCTTCCCGTTGAAGATCAGGATGTGGCCAAGCTGCTTGCACGCTCCTTCAAGAAGCAAGGCATCAGCGTCCATACCAGTACCAAGGTCGAGAATGTTCAGGTCACCGAAAAAGGTGTTACTGCCGACTTGGTCAAAGGCGATAAGGTCACTCCTAGTGAAGTAGACTCGGTACTTTCTGCCATAGGCGTGGTTCCTAATCTGGAAGGCGCAGTTTCTAGCAAGATCAAGCTGAATGAAGACCGTGGTTACCTTACCGTTGATCAAAATTACTCTACTAATGTAGCAGGAATATATGCTGCAGGTGATATTATTGGGCCACCATGGTTGGCGCACGTAGCAACCTATGAAGCGCTACAGGCAGTCAATGGTATGTTTGGCGCGGGTACACCTAAACGTGTAACGCTGTTCCCAGGCTGTACCTACTGTTTACCGCAAGTTGCCAGTATCGGAAAGACAGAGCAGGCGGTTAAGGAATCTGGTGTTTCCTACAAAGTGGGTAAGTTCCCCTTTGCTGCATCAGGAAAAGCGGTCGCCTCCAATGCATCCGAAGGTTTTGTAAAAGTCATTTCTTCCGAAGAAGATGGGGAGATTCTCGGTGTTCACATCATTGGAGCAGATGCTACTGAGCTTATCGCTGAATATGCTTTGGCCATGCACCTTGAGGCCACTCCATTGGAAATCCATGAAACAATTCATGCTCACCCAACTCTGAGTGAAGCACTCATGGAAGCCGCCGCAGATATCGAAGGCGAGGCCATCCATATATAACTTTAGTCGCAAAGCCCTTACTCAAAAAGCTCCATCTAAACGGTGGAGCTTTTTTGTTTCTTTGAATGGTACTCCCGCCGGGAGTCGAACCCAGATCATCGGCTCCGGAGGCCGGCATTCTATCCATTGAACTACAG
>CALJGU010000286.1 GCA_938075565.1 uncultured Opitutales bacterium
GCGTCATGTGAAACTAGCGATGGAGTACGGTAAGCATGTGATTTCTGCTGTGCCTGCTGTCTGTGGAAGTATGGAGGAAGCACATGAGCTTTTGGAAATCGTCGAACGCACGGGACTGACTTACATGATGGCGGAGACGAGTTACTATCAACAATTTGTCATGTCGGCTCGAAAGTTTTACGAAGAAGGAGCCTTTGGAGACTTGTACCACTGTGAGTCATTCTATCAACACGATGGATTGGAACCGTTGATGTTCAATGTGGATGGTTCTAAGACCTGGCGCTATGGATTTCCGCCGATGTATTATCCGACTCATTGCACGGCTCATTTAGTCGGAGTGACTGGAGAGCGATTGGTAGAAGTGTCCTGCCATGGGTGGGGCGATGGAAGTCGGACCCTGCAGGACAATGTTTATGACAATCCTTTCCAAAATTGCACCGCCATGTTCAAAACGGATCGCGGCAATAGCTACTACTGCAAGGTTTGGTGGAAGGGCGCCCACCTGGGCATGGAGCGGGCTGAATGGATCGGTGATAAAATGAGTTTCTATGGTCCGAACCGAACCTACGGTTCAGCCCCTATTATCATTGATCGCACAGAAGAGAAAGACAGTGATGATGCTGGTTTCATGCGGAGTAAGACAAAGCCACGGCCATACGAACAAGTGGAGTGGTATCTCACTGACATGTTGCCGGAGCCACTACGGCATAACAGCGGTCACCAAGGTTCTCATACTTTCCTGACCCATGAATTCATGAGTTCCCTTAAAGAAGGAAGAGCTCCGGTCATCGATGTGTATGAGGCGCTCAACTACACCGTCCCTGGAATTATTGCTCACCAGTCAGCTCTGAAAAACGGCGAGTCGATGAAGGTGCCGGTATTTGGGTGAGTGTATGCTGCTACGACGATGACTCGTAATAATCGGCCGCTGATAGAACGATATTGGGATCGGGTTTCTGCACGATCGACTCATCTTTATTCGGATAGTCGATTGTGTAGAGGAAGTGACGTAAGCAATTTATGCGGGCACATTTTTTATCATCCGATTTGATCACAGTCCAGGGAGCATGAGGCGTATCGGTGTGCAAAAACATAGCCTCCTTGGCGTCCGTATATGCGTCCCACTTATTAAGAGACGCTCGGTCAATGGGACTTAGCTTCCATTGCTTCAAAGGGTTGCTCTGACGAGCATAGAATCGTCTGGCTTGTTCTACCCGGCTAACCGAAAACCAGTATTTACAAAATGTGATGCCTGTCTCCACGAACATTTTTTCGATGAGTGGAACATGATGGAGGAATTCTTTGTATTGGCTTCTGGTGCAGAAACCCATCACTAGCTCCACTCCGGTGCGATTGTACCAGGAGCGGTCGAAGAACACCATTTCGCCTTGAGTCGGCAGGTGTTGGATATACCGCTGGAAATACCATTGTCCCAGCTCGTTTTTTGTCGGTTTTTCGAGAGCGACCACCTGCGCATAGCGGGGGTTAAGATGCTCCATGAAACGTTTGATGGTTCCCCCTTTTCCGGCGGCATCACGGCCTTCAAATAGTGCAACGACTCTTTGCCCTTCCTCTTTAACCCATTTCTGAGCCTTCATGAGCTCTGCTTGTAGCTGAGCCTTGGTCTTTTCGTATTCTTTTCTCCGCATGGGCTTTTCATACGGATAGATCCCACTCTTGTACAGCTTTTTCAGCGTAGCCTTTTTGGATTCGCAGGGGGCTACTTCAATCGCTCCATGTACGGGGTCTGGAGTTACCTGCTCGGATGAGTTTCCAGATAACTGTTTTGACTTATTAGTCATGTCGGGTAGGAAGGGGTTCTCCTATCCTTTCTCAGAAGATTATTGTTTGGTCTTGTTCATCTTGTTGACCTCAGCAGCGATCTCATCGGGATGCTCTTCTCCATTGGTCATGATGTAGAGGGCATGCATGATGTTGTGTCCGAATGCACCGATCTTTTCCAAGTGGTTATTGATCTCGATATTGAGAATTTCCATTTTTAGATCAGGCTCTGGCTCACTCATGCGCACCATGGAAGCACGGTTCAGCTTCTTGCGGCGCTTTTTGATTTTGCTCTCGAGTGATTTGGCCTCGTCTAAGATCTCAAGTGTTACAGGTTGGAACATCTTGTTGTTGTAGAGTTGAATATACTCTCCAACCAGTAATGAGAAATTCCGAACATCCTCCATGGCTTTTTCGGAAAGCTCATGTTCTTTCCGGTAGCGACGGCGGGCAAATTTAACGAGGCTGAACACGACATCGGTGATGGTCTCGAGTTCGGCCACGATGCGAATCATTTGCGAAACCTCTGCGGCGTTCTGATGACCGATTTCAGCCGCGGAACAGCGAACGAGATACTCGGTGATTTCTTCCGTCATCTTGTCTGCCTCGTCCTCCATGGCTCGAAGCTCTACTACTTTATAAGAGAGATCTTCATTCGGCCTGTTGAATACGTCAACAAAACCTTCAAACATTTCCTGTGTAAGTTGAGCCAACTCCATGGTCGCTTTTTCCGCTTCAGGCAGATTCAACTCACCGGTGTGAACCAAGTTTCCACTGATGTAAGTAAGCGGGATCCTTTTGTTCGCTTCTTCGGGTGGCTCTTTTACCCAGCGTGATACTACCTTGGCGATCCACGGAACGAATGAGATCAGTAGGAGAATATTTAATAAATTGAAGCTGGTGTGAAATATGGCGAGCTTGAAGCCGATATCACTGGTGTGCTTAGCGGTACGCAGGGAATCGGGTAAGCCAATGGCCAACCATTCTACAAATTGTGCAAAGATGGGAAACATGAGGAACATCCAGACGACCCCCATGATATTAAACATGAAGTGCGCTCGGGCCGCTCGCTTGGCGTTGTGATTCGCTCCCAGGGAGGCTAGCCATGCAGTTACGGTAGTTCCGATATTTTCACCTAATACGATGAAGGCTGATTCCTCAAATCCGATCCATCCATTCATCGCGAATGTAACGGTGATTGCCATAGCGGCCGAGGAGGACTGAACGATGAGGGTAAGCGCAATACCTATGATCAAGAAGATAAAATAGGAGAAATAACCATGACCGCTGATCGATTCGATAACGCCTTGAAACTGAGCGGCTTGTTCCTGGACGGTTGCTACATCTGGTACGGCGTCTTTCAAAAGACCTAGGCCAAGGAATAGAAGGCCGAACCCGATGGTGGCCTCACCAAAGCTCTTTATTTTATTTTTCCCAATAAAAAAGATGGGAAGACCGACCCCAATAATTGGGATGGCGACAGCAGAGAGGCTGAATTTTCCCACTGCCGCAATGATCCAGGCAGTAATAGTTGTGCCCAGGTTTGCTCCCATGATCACCCCAATAGATTCCGTCAGCGTCAATAACCCGGCGTTTACGAACGATACCACGATTACGGTGGTCGCGGAAGACGACTGGAGTATGGATGTGATGCCGAAGCCTGTAGCCAATCCGGATACCCGGTTATTGGTCATGGTGGCCATGACATAGCGCATGCGCTGGCCGGCGACTTTCTGGATTCCCTCACTCAGGATTTTCATCCCATAGAGGAAAACACCAAGACTTCCGAGAATTTCGAAAAAGGTTAACATGGTTGGAAAAGTCCTTTCCTAGCCTGATTGTTTAAGAGGGGTAGTACAGTGTAGTTAGAGTATGTTTGTTCGGTCATTGCGGATCGTGACAAAAACGTAATCTTCTTCGCACCCAGCACAAGTAGGAATGAACCTAAAATTAAAGATTTTTTCGTCTCAATGGCTCTCAAATAGTCTGGTCCAAAAATAGGTGAAAGCCTTTAGCTCCTTTAAAGGGAGTGTTGATCCGAAGTCATTTTTTCGTAACCCTATAGAAAATGAACGATTTCCGAATGAACAGGTTGAACCCACTCTCCAGCACTTGCCTGCTTTTTCTGGTATTGGCAGGCGTGGGGCAGTTCAAATTTCAGGTATTTGCTGAGGCACCGAATATCCTGATCATAACGGCCGACAATCTCGGTTATGGGGATCTCAAGAGCTACAATCCGGATTCAATGATCCAAACTCCGCGGCTGGATCGGCTGGCAACCGAGAGCGCACGGTTAACAAGTTTCTATACGGCATCATCGACCTGTACGGTTTCGCGAGCATGTTTGTTGACGGGGCGGATTCCTCAGCGTCATGGCTTGGACTACCAACTGCCAGGCTTGGAAGGTAATTATGGGGTGGGCCTGAATCAGAGCGAGGTGCTGATCCCTCAAGTGTTAAAGACAGCGCCGACACCCTACGTTACGGGTTGTTTTGGAAAGTGGAATATTGGCTTCGCCGAAGGATCGCGTCCGACCGAGCGAGGGTTTGATGAATTCATCGGCCATGCCTCGGGCAACATGGACTACTACACCCATAACTACCGTTTGAAGCACGACCTCTACGAAGGCACCCAGGAACTGGAGAGGTTAGGCGAATACGCCACGGACATCTTTGCCGATGCTGCAATTGATTTTATTCAAAGACGTTCGAAAGAAGACCAGCCCTGGTTCTGTTACTTACCCTTCAATGCCCCTCACTTTCCCAGTGCCAGAAACAAACAGCCGGGAGAGCGAAATATTTGGCAGGCACCCGATTGGGCTTTTGAAACTTATGGTTGGTCGCCCGATGAGCAAAATTTTGAGAAGCGTTATGCCGCTGTCGTAACCGCTCTCGATCAGGCGATTGGTCGTGTACTCGATTGCTTGGATGATGCCGGAGTCACGGACAATACCTTTGTCTTCTTCATGTCTGACAACGGAGGCTTTCGGCTCGATCGAGAAGGCATCGATATAGGGATTAACGACCCATTAAGGTCTGGGGGTGTCACCTGTTGGGAAGGTGGTATCCGTGTGGTCGCCATGGCTCGCTGGCCCGGGCAGATTCAAGAAGGCAGTATCATCGATGAAACGTTCTGGTCCCCTGATTTGATGGCTGCCTGTGCTGAGCTCTCTGGAGGAGAGCTACCCGCGGGAGTTGTTTCCGATGGAAAAGATCCGCTTCCGATTCTGACGGAAGGAGCCAAGTCGGAGCATGAATCCCTGTTTTTTGTTTATCGCAACCATGCCGCATTGAGGGCGGGTGATTGGAAGATTGTCAGAGTCGACCCTGAGCATCCCTGGCAGCTGTACAACCTAAAAGAGGATCTTTCGGAGTCGAACGACTTGGCTGAAAAAGAGCCGAAACAATTGGCGAGATTGGAATTCTTGTTTAGGGAATGGGAAGCTTCATTGTCTAAACTGTAGGAGCGGCTTTACGCCGCGATCTCCGTATGTCGGGCTACAGCTTCGTAGACTCGAACCCTGCTATCTTTGAAAAATGTAGCCGCGGTCGTGAGACCGTGGAAGATGATGTTACATTAAGTAATTCGGTCGATGGTGTCTCCACTATCGCTACATTAGAGAAAGTAGCCGTTGTCGTAAGACTAAGGATGGTGGATTAGGCTTCTACAGCTTCAACTCCATCTTCATCGCCTCAAACCCTGCCGGATCAATCTGCGTCTCTCCCTCGTTCGTTTGTTTGGGACCAGGAGTACTTCTCCCGTTTTTCACGTACGCTTCGAGCAGCTGATAAAGCTCTCTCACCTTATCGTGATTGGTAGCATACACATTGTTGGTCTCCGAAGGATCGTCTTTTAGATTAAACAGCTGAATGGGTGGCAGGCCAAGGTCCTTGGTTTCATTGGGGCGTGGATAACTCCAGCCTCCCGAACCTTGGCAGAGCATAAGCTTCCAATCGCCCTTGCGAATGGCAAAGGAACCATTGATCGAGTGGTGGACCGTTCCTTCGCGGACTTGCTTGGCTTTGCCTTGCAGGGCAGGGAAGAAACTGACGCTGTCTTCTGCCGCATTTTTTGGGATCTTTCCGTTTGTGATGTCTGCCATGGTTGCGAACAGATCGGTCAGGCAAATGGTAGCGTCCGAAGTTTGTCCCCCTTTAAAACCATTGGGCCAATGGGTGATGAATGGTACTCGGTGTCCGGCCTCATAGGCGTCGGCTTTGTTACCGCGATAGATGCCTCCCGGTTTGTGTCCGACATTGTCGAGCTCTTCAAACACAGCTCTGGGTGAACAACCATTATCGCTGGTGAAAATGAATAGGGTATCATCGGCAACGCCGGCTTTCTCCAGTGTCTCCATGATCTGCCCCATGTGCCAGTCGACTTGCATGACGAAGTCGCCATACATATTGGTGTTACTGAGTCCCATGAATTCCGTAATCGGAAGGATCGGTGTGTGAGGGCTCGGAAGGGGGAGGTAGAGGAAGAAAGGCTCTCCGGTCTTGGCTCGTTCTTCGATGTAGTTCTGGGCGAGTTCGACAAAGTGGGGAGTTACCAGGGTGTGGTTAAAATCGGATCCAGTGAGACCTTCTCTCCAGAAGCCTTTGTAGTCATGGTTGACGGTTGTGCGATCGGGCGCAGCTGTGACTTTGCCATTTTCGACATAGACATAAGGCGCCATATCGAGGGAACCGCAGTGACCGTAATAGTAGTCGAATCCTAACGCATCGGGGCCGTTTGTAACTGGTTTATCATAATCAATGACATCATTGCTCTTAAGATTATACTGATCATTGGGGCCTCCTTTAATGAAGTTGAAATCCCAGCCCAAGTGCCATTTGCCAATCATGGCGGTGTCGTAGCCTTGGTCCTTCATGAGATCAGCCACGGTGTAGCGCTCGGTATTGATGAGATGAGTCGAAGCTCCACCCAGCACACCCCGTTTCAGGCGGCTCCGCCAGCTGTAGCGACCGGTTACTACACCATAACGAGTGGGTGTGCACACGCCGGATCCCGAGTGAGCATCTGTGAAACGCATGCCTGCAGACGCGATGCGGTCCAGGTGTGGGGTATGAATCTTGGAATCT
>CALJGU010000287.1 GCA_938075565.1 uncultured Opitutales bacterium
CTGGGGATTGGGCCAAGACGGTTAATCGACGAGAAGCTGCCCTAGAGTCGATAGATAACTTTATCATACAAAAGCGACTCTCAGCAGAAGGCATGGTATTAGCAGCAGACAATTTTGATGAAGGAGTCTCTTCTCTAATTCAAACCTGCGGAGTCGGACCACTCCTCCCCAATATGGTCATGGTTGGTTGGAGTGAAGATGCGATTAAGCACGCCCTTTTCCGAAGGACAATTCAGCGAATTCTTGAGCTCAATCGAAGTCTCCTCCTCTTTGTTGAAGCGGACAAGCCAGACCCGGAACTCAATCCGACCATCGATGTTTGGTGGGGAGCTAAAGTGAACGGAACGCTTATGCTCACTTTGGCGCATTTGCTACAGACCAATCCTGAGTGGAAGAATTGTAAGATCCGCCTACTACTCATCATTCGCAATCAAGATGGGGCAGCTGAAGCGCAAAAAAATCTGGAGACTGTTTTGAAAGATGCCCGCATCAATGGACAGGCTGTCCCTGTATATTCTCAGGGTGCTCCCTTTGAAGTCATTGCGGAAGAGTCGTGTAACTCACGCGTAACCTTCGTAGGGTTCAATCTGCAAGCACTCACAGAAGAAGGCAACCCACTCGCAGATTACGAAAACTTCATGAAGGCCATCCATGGGCACCTTTTCTTCATCAAGAACTGGAGAGAGCTGGCGTTGAAGTAAAAGAATGCAGAAGTACAAGTTTTCAGGCTGTGTATGCCCCGGGGATTGAGAATTATTGGAAGCAATTCAGTAAGTTAGTCGATTGAATCTTCTACCTATTACCGAAAGTCATTACTTCAAAACACAGGCAAGATGCCTATGCTACTTTACAAAGGACGGTTTCCTATTTACGCCAACACATCCTTAATCACATGGCCATGCACATCGGTAAGCCGCCGATCCAGTCCGTTGTGATACCAAGAGAGTTGTTCGTGATCGAGGCCAAGGATATGCAGTACCGTTGAATAGTATTCCCAAATGGAAGTCGGATTAATTTCGGCTCTACGACCAAAGTCATCAGTAGCGCCATAACTAGTTCCTCCTTTAACGCCGCCACCCATCATCCAAAGGGTAAAGCCATCGGGATTATGATCGCGACCAAGTGTTCCATTCTGGCGTGTTGGCATACGTCCGAACTCGGTAGTCCAAAGCACCAACGTATCCTCCATCATTCCTCGCTGCTTGAGATCTGATAACAACGCTGCTGTTGGCTGATCAAAAACCGGCATATGGCGTTCATAATCTGCCTCGAGGGTTTTGTGCGCATCCCAGTTAAGAAGACCATCCACGCCACTGGCTCTGGAGGCGCAATAGAGATTAACATAACGAACCCCTCGCTCCAGAAGCCTTCTAGCCAACAAACAATTTTGTGCATAAGAGGCCTTCAGGCTGTTTTGCGAATCGGTGCCATACAATTGATGAATATGCTGAGGTTCACTTTTAAAATCGCTCACTTCAGGTGCGGACAGCTGCATACGTGCAGCCAACTCATAGGCATTCATACGAGCCTGAAGATCACTCTCCTCGGGACGCAAGTTGGCGTGTCCTTCATTGAGAAACTTAAGCATCTCACGCGTTTTCGCTTCCTCAGCATCACTCACCTGGTCTGGCTGCCGAAGATTACGAATAGGCCGATGTGCAGCCATAGTAATAGCCTGATGCTTAGCTGGTAAAAATCCATTGCTCCAGTTGGCCTTTCCATTTGGCGGCTCGCCTCGAATATCAGGTATAGCCACATACGTGGGCAGATCATCTGCCAAACTTCCCAATGCATAACTAACCCATGCTCCTGCACTAGGAAAGCCCTCCGCTGGATGTCCGGTATTTACGAATACACAACCAGGACCATGGGTATTTGTCTTAGAAGTCATTCCGTGAAAGAATGCAATATCATCCACGTGTTCAGCCATGTGCGGCAGCATCGAGGAAATCATTTTTCCACCTTGGCCAGCAGGCTTGAAATCCCAAGGGCTTCTCATGAGTGGACCATTCTTACCTTGAAAAGAAACCATGTTTTCTTCCCCGGGAAGCGGTTTTCCGTCGTATTTTTCAAGCACTGGTTTGTGCTCCCACAAATCCATATGCGAGGCAGCACCCGGACAAAATATTTGAAGCACCCGTTTCGCTCGCGGTTTTATGTGAGTCATTCCCACACCTGGTTTCCAATCCGACTTAGCCTGTAAGTTTTCGCCCCCCAACAAATGGCTTAAGCCAACACCCATGAGTCCGGTGGTGACGTTACCAAGAAAGCGCCGACGAGAATATTCGTTCAAGTGGTGATCCATGGTGAATGCTTAATCTAAGTAAATGAGTTCGCTAGAATTTAAGATGGCCCGCGATAGGGACCGTAAACCTTGATCGTTAACCAGTTGTTTCAATTGAGATACTTCCTCCGATCGAGGTGCTCGCTGATAGGCAATGAAAAATAGTCCTTCAATTTGCGATTCTGCTGTTTGCCCTATGGATGTCGCACGCTCAGCAAGGTCTTTAGCCATATCTAGTGTGAAGCTGTGATTCATCATAGTAAGGGCCTGTAAGGGAGTCGTTGTCAGCACACGACGTGGAGTAGACAGAGTACAATCTGCCTGGTCAAAATCTGTCATCAGGTCGACGACGGATGCTCGAGCATTTTGGTGATAAACGGCCCGGCGATAGGTTTCATCCGAATGCTGATCTAATGGCTCATAGGTGGAAACGTTGTCACGCATGTAGTGGTAGAGACGAAACCCTTCTCCCCCCATAGTTGTATCCAAGTTTCCAGACACAGTGAGAATCGTATCACGAATCTCTTCGGCGGAAAGTCGTCGAGGTGGAAAACGCCACAAGAGTCGACTATCAGCATCGGGAGCGGCACCATCTTCCCGCCATATCGAAGACTGCTTGTAGACCTTAGAAGTCATTATCTCCTTATGCAGTGCCTTTAGCTGCCAATTATTTTCTTTCAACGCAGTCGCCAAATATTCGAGCAACTCTGGATGAGTCGGCCGCCCCCCCATGTACCCGAAATCATTAGGCGTATCTACGATTCCGGTACCAAAATGATAGTGCCATAGTCGATTAGCGAGAACACGTGGCGTCAGGGGATTATCCGAACTTGTAATCCATTCCGCCAGAGCAACCCGACGATTCGATTCATCACTCTCTGCATCTAAACGAAAACCAGGCGTCACCTCACTAAGTGCAGAAATACTTGCAGGCAGAACTGGGACACCCTGTTTTTGAGGACTGCCTCCGATAAACACATGAAAAGGACCTGCTGCATCTTTTTTGTTCCGTGTTCCCATCCAAGCCTTAGGCAAATCGGGGACATTCTTGATATCCCGGCTTAGGCGTTTTATCTCGGAATTTAGTTCGGCCATTCGGGATGACTCTTCCTCTGTTTTACCCAGATCAATCAATCGAACCTCCATATGGCCTCGGAAAACTCGCTGAATGAAAGATGATGGATTGGATGGCATTTTAGGAACAGGCCTCCGTTCACGCCCATTTGCCACTTCCGTCCAGGAGTTCCCGTCTACGGAAGTTTCGATCCTGTAATCCGCGACAAAGGCGAATTTGAAAATATTTGGATCATCTTCTTCCCGAGCACTGGAAAAGGTTATGCGATCAATCTTGGTTGGCTCTGCAAGCTCGATGGTAAACCTGTCATCCATCGAAATAAAGCGGTGATCAAATTTTCCATCATTGGTATGCTGAGGTCCATAAGCATTGGGAAAGTCTTCAATTTCTCGCCCCTTTCCATGTGCGATCCCGCCATTGCTAGCGAGTGCCACATTGAGAGATTTATCTTCAGAGGACCAAACCTCGAACTCATCAATACGCCAATTAACATTGGAATCTGGATCCATATCCTGGGCTTCACAAATGAGTCGAATAAACTTGGCTTCGATCGGGGCAAATCGCTCTTCTGTGCCTGTTCGGTTTGAAGGAGGTCTTGACCATTGGTTTTCAAAAGTGGCCAGGTTTTCTAGAGAGCGCTGGTATATGCTTTGATTCAAAGAAGAGAGTTCATCTTCAACTCCATCTTTCGCTTGATTCAGCGGTTTTAGAGTTAGAGCTCGCTCCTCTTTTACTTCCTGACTTGCCCACGGCACGACCCCATGCCGCACACCCGCGAAAGTTGCATAAAGCTGATAGTAGTCAGCTTGAGCAATAGGATCAAACTTGTGGTCGTGACAGCGGGCACAAGTCAAAGTCATACCAAGAAAAGCCTCTCCAGTAGCATTAATAATCTCGTCCAAGGTGTTGGCACGAATTTGAGCCGCCTGAGCAGCGTCCTGATTGTTCACACTGTCGTAAGGCCCAGCCACCAGGAACGCACTTCCGATTTCTACATCCGGATCCCCTTTTCCGATAACATCCCCCGCAATGTGCTCACGTATCAACTGATCGAATGGTTTATCCTCATTGAGAGATCGAATGACATAATCACGAAATGGCCACAGGTCGTCGATTATCCAATTCTGCTCATAGCCGACACTTTCTCCAAAACGCACAATATCCAACCAATGCCTCCCCCAACGTTCGCCGTAGTGCTTGGATGCCAACAATCGATCGATGAGTTTCTCGTAGGCCGCAGGATCAGGATTGTCCACAAATGCCTTCACTTCCTCTGGGGACGGTGGAAGCCCGATCAAGTCGTAGGTTGCTCTCCGAATTAGAGTCCTTAGATCGGCCTCCGAATTCATAACCAGCCCCTTCTCCTCTAGCCCAGCTTCAATGTATTCATCGATAGAATAATTGGACGCTTCCTGCAACGGCTGATAAGCCCACCAGGATTTATCAGCCTTAGAGGCTTCCTTGAGAACCAGGCCTTCTGGCCATTCTGCGCCCTCATTAATCCACTCTGCCAAAAGATTGGCCTCTGATTCAGTCAATGGCTCTCCATCCTCAGGCATCTCTGGCGGATCCCCTTCAAAAGGAATCGCAATCCAATGAAGCATGCTGCCCTCAGCATCACCTGGGATGAGTATATCATCCCCGACCGCCAGGATATCCTCCTTGGTCGCCATGGAAAGATCCCCCTTAAGAATATTGGGATTGTGGCAGCTAAGACATTTAGCCTCCAAAACAGGAACCACATCCTTTTCAAAATCAACGCCACTTAGACTAGAAAGCCCCACCAACAACAGTACCACCAGTGTGGTAAAAAATGGAAATCGATTGGGGCTAAATGAAGGCATGAAGGGATACGTCTCTATTCCCTAATAGGTAACGCCTTAATTTCCTTTTCGACAAGGCCAATTCCGCAAGGGCATTAACTCAACGATACTTCTCGATCATTTGTTTCTGCGCGTTAGCTGCGAGCTTTTCATACTTATCGAACGGAACTCCAGAAACTTCCTCAATCGTGCGCTTGAAGAGCTCTTGACCCGTTTCACTTTTACTCGCATTAGCGACGTTCGCTCTGAGTGTATTCAGAAATTTATCCGTATATCGCATATAGGCATCCAGCATGATGAAGCGCGCCCCATTTGGGCTCTTATAATTAATCCAAACACGACCGTCCTTTTTCTTCGCCTCGCCTTCTCTTCTTTCTCCCTTGTTCCAATTTAGGAGGTCCAGATCTTCACCTAGCACATTTCTGGACAGATTGAATCGCTGAAGCACGTATAAGGAGTAAATCTCCTTCGTCCCATGCCGCTTGGTCGTAATGACATCTGAGAGAAAACGGGCAAGCACCTGATCAAACCATTCACGGTCTTTTACGCTGAAACGATTCTTTGTAACTGCCTCGTGCATCTCACGGTAGAAACCACCACGGAAACGGGTGTCTCGACGAGCAACCCAACTAAAGGGATCATAAATGTGAACCAGGTTTTTAACAAAGGTCTGATTCAGGCGAAGAACCTGTTCGTCCCGGGGTTCATCAGAACGAATCAATACCGGGTAGGTCAAATTTACATCTTTAAAGGCTCGAGAAGGAACATCATTACTCAAACCTTCGGAAAAGTGATAACCTCTATTCGTATCAAGATTGAGCCCTTGAAATTTTTCTACATTAACCGGATTCCCAATAGTTTTATTTCCTTTAGGAGCTCTCATATAAGAGACTTTCCAATGTGTGGTTACGCGACGCTCCCAAATACCTGTCTCTTCATTAAAATGAATATCTTTAGCATATTTATTCTGGGGTTTGTCGGGTAGCATGCGATTCAGCTCATTCACATCCCACACGATCATCGC